>NZ_CP130832.1:2140000-2445714 GCF_030549615.1 Stenotrophomonas sp. 610A2 | reverse complement strand
GCAGTATCGCGATGGACTGAGCTACAAGCAGATTGCAGAACGCATGGGTGTATCGCCGCACATGGTGAAGAAGCACGTTGTTCGCGGGCTTTCGGTATGCCGCCGGGTAATGGCCGATCCTGCGGGGAGCCGCTGAGCATGGCCGTGGAACATCCCTCGGCGCTGACCAGTGCAGCCGCGCACTGGCATGCCCTGCAACGTGAAGGCGAACTCAGCCCTTCGCAACAGCGCGAGTTCATGCAGTGGCTGCTGGTCTCTCCTGAACACCTGCGTGAGTACTTGGCTATCAGCGAGGTGGCCGCTGCGCTTGGGGAAGCATTCCGGGCGATGCCGATCGACGTGGAATCGCTGCTGCAGGCCCCAGCACCCGTTGGCAATGAACACAACGTAGTACGTTTTCCATTGCGTGCGCGTGCAGAGCCTACGGCAGCGAACGCCAGCCCAGCACTAGGAAGGCCGCGCATCGCGCTTGCGGCTGCTCTGATGTTGGCTGTGGGCGTTGCGACCACCTTGGCCTGGCCCCGTACCGGGCACTACGCCGCCGCACATAGGGTTCCCCGCGAAATCAAGCTGACAGACGGCACCGTGGTGCAGCTGGATGCGGAAAGCGAGATATCAGTTCGCATGACACTGCTGGGGCGACGCGTTGAGCTCGAGCGCGGCCAGGCCAGTTTCGTGGTGGGCAAGGATCGCCGCCCATTTTCGGTAAACGCCGCAGGTCTGCAGGTGACCGACATCGGCACCACGTTCGATGTGTCGTTGCTGCGGGAACAGGCGCGCATTGCCGTCAGCGAGGGACGCGTGCACGTGCGTGGCGACCGGGGAAGCGGACGCATGCTGGCCAATCTCGGCGCCGGTCAGGCGGCCCAGGTGGACTATCGCGACCAACGTGTGGCGGTTAGCGAGGAAGATCCCGCCAGCATGAGCGCATGGTGGAAGGGCAGGGTGGTGTTCCGGGACGAATCGCTACGCGACGTGGCCGACCGCTTCAATAGGCGCAACACGCTGCGCCTGCATGTAAGCAACGATGCGGGCGCACTGCGGCTCACGGGGAATCTGCGTGTGGATGACGTGGCATCACTACGTGCGTTTCTTGACCAGCAACCGACACTGGTTACGCAGGTGGCGCCAGACGGAATCCACGTGCGCGTGCGCGCACAGGCCGCGCAGGCGCTGTAAGAAAAAATTCATTAAAAAACCGGTGCCCGATCGGCACGTTGCGCACTCGTAGTTTGGGAAAGCAGGAACAAACCTGTTCTGTGACCACCGCCATTCCCTCACTGGATCCCACGATGCGCCGCACACTGTTCCTTTCCATTGCTCTTGCACTACAAGTCACCGCCACCGCAGCTGCCAACGCTGCAGAGCCTGACCGCGTGGCCAGCGAAGCCATCGCTTCACAGCCCTTGGACATGGCGCTCAACGCCCTGTCGCGGCAGACCGGTCTGCAGTTCGTCTACAACGCCCAGAGTGCAGGCAATCCGCGCACGCAAGGCGTGCCAGCGGGACTGAGCGCGAATGCGGTGCTCACCCGCTTGCTGGCCGGGACAGGGCTGCGCTATCGCTACCTCAACGCCACCACGGTCACCATCGAAGCGCAGGATCCGGCTTCACCTGCTCCTGTCTCCGCGTTGGCGGTACCGGCTGCAGTGACAGCACCGGAAGCGACATTGGCCCAGAGCGGCGCCAGCGCCCCTGCAGCGGAAGCCGCCAACCTGGAAACCATCCAGGTGACCGGCAGTTACAGCCGCAGTCTGGAGCAGGCGGTGGACATCAAGCGAGCCACGGTGGGGTTCTCCGACTCGATTGTCGCCACCGATGTGGCTGACTTTCCGGAACAGAACCTTGCAGAAGCCCTGCAGCGCGTCCCGGGTGTGACCATCGAGCGCAGCAAAGGCCTGGGTACAAAGGTCAATGTGCGCGGCCTGCCTTCGGAGTACACCCACGTTTCGATCAACGACCTGGCGACGGCTTCCGGTAGCGGTGGGCGTGATGTGGAGTTCGACATGTTCGCCTCGGAGATCATCCAGCAGGTGACCGTGCAGAAGTCCCCAACCGCGGCAGACGAGGAGGGTGGTATTGCCGGGTCGGTGAAGATCTCAACCGCGCGTCCATTCGACTACAACGAGCGCAAGCTGGTGTTCTCTGCCGAAGGTGCGCACAACAGCATCTCGGAAGAGGTGGACCCGCGCTTTGCCTTCCTTGCCGCGGATACCTGGGGCGATTGGGGTGCGCTGGTGTCGTACTCGCAGTCCAAGCGTACCAACCGGACTGATTCGACCTCGGGCATCAACTTCCGCCCATCCTCCCGTTTCCTGACTGCGTCCGGCACCCGCGGTACGCAGGCGCAGGCAGTGCTGCTGCGCGATGCCGGGATCAATATCACCAACCGCAATGACGCCAACCAGACCAACCTGGTGGTGTTCCAGGACAAGGTTGGTGACCGCGTCTACCTCAACGAGCAGGACAAGTGGGGCGCGACCGGCTCGTTGCAGTACAAACCAAGCAACAACTTCAGCCTGACGTTCGACGCGATGGTCGGTGGCTATGACAGCACCGAGGACGAATACGATGCGGCTGCGTATTCCGCTTCCAGTCGCAGCACCTTCGATACCATCCACGAGTACGACGCGACCACGCTGTCCGAATACGGCATGGTGGTACTGCGTGACGTCTCTTACACCGCGACCCAGCACGAGATGCTGAGCAAGGAGCGGATAAACAAGACCGACTACAGCCAGTACAGCCTGGCGTTGGACTGGAAGGGTGACAGCTGGTCGGTGGACGCCCTGGTTGGCTATTCCGGTGCGGAGAAGACCTCGGATTCCTCCAACCTCAAGCACGTTGCGTATGCACCCTCACGCACCCGCTGGAATGGCAGCAGTGGCGAGACGATTCCAACTGCTGCGGCGGGCAGTTTCGACATGTACAACGATCCCAGCCGTTACCTGTTCGAAGCGTATGAGACCACGCTGGAGAAGGTGAAGGACGACAAGTACGCCGGCCAGGTCAATGTCACCCGTTTGCTGGAGATGGCCTTCCTGCCAGCCCTGCATACGGTCAGGTTCGGTGCACGCTATACCGACCGTTCCAAGCAGCGCCAGTACGGGGAGCTGAAGATCACCGGCCCCACTGCCGGAAGCGCCGCATGGGTCAATACCCGCACGATGGCTGACAGCCCGCTGGAGTACATCGACGACATCGTTCCGGGTGGCAGCTACTCCAACAAGGGACTGAACTGGCAGCAGATCTCCAACGCGTACGCGCGCAACGCGTTCCGCTACGACGGCTTCTACACGCCTTTTGACCCGGGCCAGTACTACCAGGTCGACGAAAAGGTGATGAGCTTCTATGCCATGGCCGACTTCGCCTTTGACATCGGCAGTGTCCCGTTCACCGTCAACGCCGGCGCGCGCTACGTGGACACCAAGGTTGATTCGTTCGGCTACCATCCCATCCAGCTTCCCAATGGCAGCACCGGCTATACAGACAGCCCGGTATCAAAGGACGGCAGCTATGACGACCTGCTGCCCAGCTTCAACATGACCGCCGAGCTTTCTTCGGGTCTGTTGCTGCGAGCGGCCGCCTCCAAGGTGATGATGCGCCCGGCGCTGACCGATATCGCTTACAAGCGCACCGCCAGCTGGAGCTCCTATCGCTTCACCGACGGCAACCCGGCGCTGAAGCCGACCTATGCCAAGCAATGGGAAATTGGCCTTGAGAAGTACATGGACAACGGTGCGCTGTTCGCCGCCAGCTACTTCCGCAAAAATATTGACGGTGTAGTCATCAACGCGCTGACCGGCGTGGTCGAGGACGTGGCGGTGTACAACGCCAACGGCAGCCTCAATGGCATCTACGACTTTGATGTGTACCAGCCGGTCAACGCCAAGGGAGCGTACGAAGTCGACGGCATCGAGCTCGTCGCGCAGCTGCCGTTGAACATGTTCACACCTTGGCTGGATGGTTTCGGCATCAATGCCAACTACACGATGCTGGACAGCTCGCTGGCCGGTGAGTCTGCCCTGGGCATCCGCACGCCGATGCCGGGTTTGTCGGAGAAGACCTGGAACTTCACCGCGTACTACGAGAACGATCGCTTCGATGCCCGCGTTTCGTACAACCACAAGGATGAGTACGTCGAGTCGATCGGTTACAACCTGTACCCGATCTGGCGCGATGCCTATGGCCAGATGGATGTGTCGATTGGCTACCGCATCACTGACAACATCAAGATCAGTCTGAAGGGCATCAACCTCACCAACGAACGCACCAGCGGCTACACCATGGACCCGTCGTTCCCGACCATGGATGAGACCTCCGGTCGGCGTATCAGCCTGGGTCTGCGCGCGGACTTCTAAGCAACGGTTCACGCGTATGCGGCATGCAGACTGGCAACTGTCCGCATGCCGCCCTCACGCTTTTCAGAGGCAATGCAATGAAGAACTTCCTGATGCTGATGCTGGTGCTGCTTACAGCGCCGGTCCCCGCGCTGTGTGCTCCCGCGTCGGTGCCAAGCGATACGGATCGCCAATGGCTGGCCGGCGACCACCATGTGCACAGCGAATGGAGCGTGGATTGGGATCACAGCACGACCCCGCCGACGCCTGTGCGTGGTGGTGACTCACCCTACAGTCGCAGCCACAACGCCTTGCAGGCCAAAGCCTTCGGTCTGCGCTGGATGGTCCATACCGATCACGGTGGCCCGGGCCACTCCGCGGTCACCCGCGACCATGCGTATCCTGCCTTGCTTCGCGCACGTGCCGAAGTGCCGGAGGTGATCCAGTTCAATGGCATGGAATTCGATGTGCCGGCAGGCGAGCACGCCTCGCTGATCATTGCGCCCGGTCCGCAGGAAATGGACCAGCTGGTCACCGCTGAGCGGGACTTCAGCCGCAGCGAGCCGCTGCAGGGCAGCCGCGACACCGAAGCGCAGATGCAAGCGGCACTTGCCTACCTGCGTGACCTGAGCCCAGCACCGCTGATGTTCATTAACCTCCCGTCGCGTACCGCAACCGGCCTGGGCGAGTGGGGGGAGGTAACCCCAGACGAGCTGCGCGGCTGGCATGCCGCCGCGCCGAAAGTGCTGGTCGGCATGGAAGGCGCACCGGGGCATCAGGCCATCCGCTCCGAGCGCGGCCTGTATCGAAACGCCGATGCCCCAACGATGGGTGGCCACGATCAGATGACCGCGCAGGTGGGTGGGGGCTGGGACCAGATGCTGGCGGATGGCACTCGATTCTGGATAACGGCCAACTCCGATTCGCACGTGAATCTGCGCGACGGCGGACGCGACTACGACCCCGGGGAGTACAGCAAGACCTATGTGCTGGCGCGTCCCGACGCCGAGGATATCCTCGATGGGTTGCGCCACGGCCGGATGTTCACGGTCACGGGAGACCTGATCGACGCACTTGAGTTCAAGGTGACGGATGGAAACGTCACTGGATCCATGGGCGATACGGTGACGCTGGCCGCCTCACAACCGATGCAGGTGGAAGCGCGGATGCGTCAGCCAGCAAGCGCCAACGCGAACGGACAGCACCCGGTGCTGAAGCGCATCGAGCTGATCGTTGGCGAAAAGGGCGAAGACGGAACCCTGAAGATGCAACGGCGTGGCTTCGACATGACAACATGGGTGGTTGAAGGTGAGTGGATCGTTGCGCGCTGGACTCTGCCTGTACCTTCGCAAGGTGGGTTCGTGCGGGTGCGAGGCAACAACACCGGGGCCGTCGAAGCGCTGGTGGACGAGCCTGGAGAGGATCCGTGGGAGGATCTGTGGTTCTATTCGAACCCAATCTTCGTTGGCGTTGCGAGGGACGAGCGAACTTAGGCAAACCCGCGCCCTCGGGAGGGAAAAGCAGCTCATGTGGCGGTGGCAGAGGCCTCGCTGTCTGAGAAGAGTGGCTCCCGCTGTCCTTTATGGCTGAGCGTGGGAATTGTTCGAAAATTGAGCAGGGACGCGTCATGGAGGTAGAGAACGCGTTGTCATCTGAAAATAGCTACGAGGTAAAGTCGCCGGACGACGGGATCTGCAAGTGTTTTGCTTCTGACTTCGCTGACCTTCCCACGTATTCAGTATTCCAGTACTCGTTGCAGACACTTCTTCACAGAAAATTTAGGCGGACTTCGCCAGCGTTGGATTTCACTTTCATCGACCAGGTCGCCATGGCACGCCCTATCTGGACTGGAACCCTGTCATTTGGCTTGTTGAACATTCCTGTTTCGTTGATGTCTGGCGAGCGGCGCGTGGATCTGAGCTTCCGCATGCTGGATTCCCGCGACAAGAAGCCCATCCGCTTTGAAAGGGTCAACGCCGATACCGGTGAAGAGGTGCCCTGGAAGGATATCGTCAAGGCATTCGAGTACGACAAGGGCAGCTATGTGGTGGTCGAGAAGGAGGATATTGCTTCTGCTGCGCCACAGACACATGAGTCGGTTGATGTGGAAGCCTTCGTCGACCGGGCCGAGATTGGCATGCGGTTCTACGAGAAGCCCTACATCTTGGTGCCTGGAAAGAAAGCGGAAAAGGGCTATGTGCTGCTGCGTGAGACACTGAAAAGCACCGGAAAGGTTGGCGTCGCGCGGGTAGTCATCAGGACGCGTGAGTATCTGTGTGCCGTTGTTCCTGAAGGTGATGCGCTGGTGCTGATGATGCTGCGTTACCCGCAGGAACTGGTCGAACCGGACGACTACAAGCTGCCCACCGGTAAACCCAGTGACTATCGCATCGCGCCGAAGGAAATGCAGATGGCCAAGGACCTCATCACATCCATGGAGGCGCATTGGAAGCCGGAGACGTATCACGACGAGTTCCGCACACGCTTGGAGGCGATCATCAAGAAGCGCATCAAAGCGAAAGGTGCAACCACGAAGATCGTGGAGCACGAAGCGGAGAGTCACGAAGACGCCGCCACCAATGTCGTTGACTTCATGGCGCTGCTGCAGAAGAGTCTGGAGAGCAATCGCCGTACACCAGCCAAGAAGAAGTCGGCAGCCAAGAAACCGGTCAGGAAGACGGCCACGAAGGTAGCGAAGAAGACTGCGAAGAAGGTGGTACGCAAGTCGTCTTGACAGCGCTATGAGCAGGCGAATCGTTCCATTTGAGGGGTTGGGTACGGGCCCACGAGGACGGACGTATCTCTACGCATTTCCCGTTGCTGGTGAGGATTTTGGCAAATTGGGCATTGCGCGGGATCCTCTGGTTAGGTTGCAGGCATTCTCCCGCAGGTATTACGACTTCTTCGATTTGACGCACGGCTGGTTGGTGGAGGCCGAATCCATAGGCGAAGCGCGTGGCTGGGAAACGCGCTTGAAGCGGCTATTGAGACTCCATGCAGCACCCGCGCCAATCGAAGTGCCTTCGCGCGCAGGCGGCAGTACGGAGTGGTTTCGCGGTGCTTCCCAGCAGCTGGTTGACGCACGGGAGCAATTGGCGGCGGAGGGATTTCGGGTTCATGCGCCGTTGTCGACCTGGGTTGCCGACCAGTTGCTGCCCTGGCGTGATCAACTGGACGGCTTGGAGCGTCGCTTGGTCGCACAGCTGGGGGCCGTCGAGAACTGGCCTGCGGCGTGGGCCCATCCGCTATTGGTCGCGCTGCGGGACGCGTTGGATGCCTGCGCAGTGATGCGGCTTTCGCTGGACGGCGCGGTCTCTCCGGCGTTGCAGGCTTGGCACAGGCGCAACAGCCTATCGCCGTCATGATCGGAGATCATTCAAACGCTCAGTCAGCCGCGATCTCGGCGCTGTTGGTCGCCAACTATCAGAACGGCCTCAATACTCCGGACCTATGGCGTTGTTTCTGCGTGACGCGCGAAAGGATGGGCCTCATCACGCCTTACCATCGCCATGGCACATTGTGGTCAGCTCAATCGCAGGAACGTGCGTGGCGAACGGCGATCTCATCGTACTGAGGCCTGAGGGCATGTATTGCCCGGCAGGTGACTTC
This sequence comes from Stenotrophomonas sp. 610A2, assembly GCF_030549615.1. Taxonomy (NCBI): domain Bacteria; kingdom Pseudomonadati; phylum Pseudomonadota; class Gammaproteobacteria; order Lysobacterales; family Lysobacteraceae; genus Stenotrophomonas; species Stenotrophomonas pigmentata. The sequence continues at coordinate 2,437,765 of NZ_CP130832.1, read as the reverse complement.
TATATTGATCCGTCCAGGCCGGTCGGGTGTGCGGTCATTACCCACGGACACGGCGATCACGCGCGGCCAGGGATGGGGAGCTATCACCTCGCTTCCGCCAGCTTGCCTATCCTGGAATGGCGCCTGGGTATCCAACACTACGTCTGCCATGCCTACGGCGAGCCTTTCAGGTTGGGGGCGGCGACGGTGTCGTTGCATCCAGCGGGTCATGTACTTGGCTCTGCCCAGATAAGGGTCGAGGTGGACGGGGAGGTATGGGTCGCATCCGGCGACTACAAGCGTCAGCCTGACCCGACCTGCACGCCGTTCGAGCCGGTGCGCTGCGACACGTTCATTACCGAATGTACGTTCGGCTTGCCCATCTATCGCTGGCCTGAAACCTCAGCGGTTATCGCCGAGATAGCGGCGTGGCGCGATGAATGTGCTGCGCATGGCGAAGCGGCCATCCTGTACTGCTACGCCTTGGGCAAGGCGCAGCGGGTGCTTGCCGAGCTGCTGGCGCTTGGGGAGACAGCCCCGGTCTGGCTGCACGGTGCAGTGGATGCGGGAGTGCAGGTTTATCGACGCGCCGGCGTTGCCATGATTGAGACTCAGCTCGTTGCAGACGAAGCACGCGGAGCGGAGTTCGCCGGGCGTCTGGTCATCGCACCACCTTCAGCGGCAGGCAGCAGCTGGCTCCGCCGCTTCCGGCGTGCCCAACAGGGTTTCGCGTCAGGGTGGATGCAACTGCGCGGAAACCGCCGCCGTGGCAACTATGACCGGGGCTTTGTCCTGTCCGATCATGCAGATTGGCCTGGGTTGTTGCAGACCGTGCAGCAATCCGGGGCGCGCCGTGTGATTGCTACCCACGGCAGTACCGACTCCTTGGTAAGAGCGCTCAATGAGGGTGGGCTGACGGCGACTACCTTTGCCCTGCTGCGAGGCGAGGAGGACTGATGCGCGCATTTGCTGCGTTGTACCAGCGACTGGACCGCAGCACTTCGCTGCTGGAGAAGCGCGCCGCATTGGTCGACTACTTCCGCGGAGCGCCAATTGGAGATGCGGTATGGGCGTTGTGGTTGTTGACCGGCGGAAAGGTCGGTGGCGCGAAAGCGCGCATCGCCAGCAGTGCCGAGCTGCGGGAGTGGGTGGCACAGGAGAGCGGACTGGCGGATTGGCTGGTGGAAGCCAGCTATGAGCAGGTGGGTGATCTGGCGGAAACACTGGCCCTACTGCTGGATGAACCCGTCGATGTAGCGGTGGATATAGGGTTTGGGGAATGGATCCAACAGCGCCTCCTGCCGGCGGCCAACGCACCGCCGGAACAGCGCCGGGCGGTGATAGTCGGCGCATGGCGGCTACTACCGATGCGTGAACGGTTTGTCTTCAACAAGCTGCTGACCGGCGCGTTGCGAGTCGGGGTATCACAGGGCTTGGTGCAGCAGGCATTGGCGGAATTGACGGGACTGGATGTTTCGCTGGTAGCGCAACGCATGCTTGGCTTCAGCTCGCCGACCGTGGGGTTCATGCAATCGTTGCTCGCAGGCGGGCCACAGCCCGGTGATACCGCCTTGCCCTATCCCTTCTTCCTGGCCTCCCCCCTGGAGGGCGAAGCCGACTCATTGGGGCCCATCGACGATTGGTTACTGGAGTGGAAGTGGGACGGGATTCGTGTGCAGCTGATCCGCCGTGGCAGAGACATAGCGCTCTGGTCACGCGGGGAGGAGCGCATGGACGGGCGATTCCCCGAGATCGAGGCGGACCTGGCCCAGCTAGGCCCGGATGCCGTCATTGACGGCGAGCTGCTGGCTTGGCGCGGCAATGAGGACAAGCCCATGCCATTCACCGCGTTGCAGACCCGCATCCAGCGGCGCAGGCCCGGGCCGAAGGTGCTTGCACAGACACCAGTGCGGGTGCTGGCCTATGACCTGCTGGAGCTGGATGGGCAGGATCTGCGTGAACGGGAACTGCAGCAGAGAAGGCAAATGCTGGCCGAACTGGTCAGAAGACACGGCTCGCCGCTGTTGCAACTCTCTCCGCAGATCCAGGTAAAGGATTGGCATGTGGCCGCGCAGCTGCGCGACGAAGCGCGCCAGCGCGGAGTTGAAGGCTTCATGCTCAAGCGCCGTCAATCGCCGTATCGACACGGGCGCAAGCGCGGTGACTGGTGGAAATGGAAGGTGGAACCGCTTACCGTCGACGCGGTGATGCTCTACGCGCAGAGCGGTCATGGGCGGCGCAGCACCTTGTACACCGACTACACGTTTGGCCTTTGGGATGGTGACAAGCTGGTACCGATTGCCAAGGCGTACTCAGGTTTGAGCGACAAGGAGATCCTTGAACTTGATCGTTGGATACGAGCGCATACCACCGAGCGCTTTGGCCCGGTACGCGCGGTTGAGCCGCTGCAGGTGTTCGAACTGGGCTTCGAGGCGGTCAATCTGTCGGCGCGGCATAAGTCGGGGGTGGCAGTTCGCTTTCCGCGCATCCTGCGTTGGCGCCGCGACAAGCCTGCCAACGAGGCCGACGTGCTTGAGAACCTGCGCGTGGTGGCGCAGTGAGCGCCGGCCGCGTTGTTGGGATAAAGCCCTTCGAACAGCCATTGACGCAGTGGTTCGCGCTGCGTGGCTGGAAACCTGCCCCGTTCCAGCGGGAGGTCTGGCGGCGCTACCGGGAGGGTCAGTCTGGCCTGCTGGTGACGCCACCCGGCAGCGGCAAGACCCTGGCGATGATCGGCGGCCCCTTGCTGCAGGCGATGATGGAACTGCAGCCGATTGAGGAGAGGCGGGCGCGACGTCCGCGCACTGCCCAGGCGCGCGTGCAGGTGTTGTGGATCACGCCGTTGCGTGCGCTGGCCAGTGACACGGTTCAGGCCCTGCGGCAGCCTATCGAGGGGTTGGGCCTACCATGGACCGTAGCGATGCGTACCGGCGACGCCAGCGCTCGCGACAAGCGCCTGGCACGGCAGGGGAAGGCGGATGTGCTGGTGATAACCCCCGAGTCATTGGCGCTGCTGCTGAGCTATCCCGATACGCTGGAACAGCTCGTCCATCTCCAGGCCATCGTTGTCGATGAATGGCACGCCTTGCTGGACAACAAGCGTGGAGTGCTGTTGCAGCTGTGTTTGGCCAGACTGCGAGATCGGCGGCCTTGCGTGCGCATCTGGGGGCTGTCCGCGACGCTGGGCAATCTGGAGCAGGCACGACAGGTGCTGCTTCCGCATCTACCCGATGCTGCGCTGGTACGCGCTGCGGTACCGCGGACCTTGCACATGAAAACCCTGCTGCCATCGCAGGGTGAACGCTTTCCGTGGGCAGGCCACCTTGGTCTGTCACAGGTGCAGGCAGTGGTGGAACAGATCGCGCAGGCGCGGACCACCTTGTTGTTCACCAACACCCGCGCCCAGGCAGAGCTGTGGTACGAGGCATTGCAGGCGGTATGGCTGGACGATGACGAAGAGCTTGCGCTGCACCATGGCTCGCTGGATCCGGGCCTGCGCCGGCAGGTGGAGCAGGGCTTGCGGGAAGAGCGCGTGCGCTGCGTGGTAGCTACATCGAGCCTTGACCTTGGTGTTGATTTCCCTACGGTGGACCAGGTCATACAGTTGGGAAGTCCCAAGGGCATGGCGCGGTTGCTGCAACGCGCTGGACGTTCGCGGCACCGGCCGGGTGAGGCAGGGAGCATCATCTGCGTACCCACGCATGCGCTTGAACTGGCCGAGTTCGCGGCGGCGCGGCAGGCGCTGCGTGCAGGCGACGTGGAGTCGCGGCGGCCGCTGGCAATGTCGCTGGATGTGCTCGCCCAACATTGCGTGACGCTCGCGTTGGCGGACGGCTTCGATTCTGATCAGCTATTGGCAGAGGTGCGGACAACACATGCTTTTGCCGAACTGTCACCCGACGACTGGACGCAGGTGCTGCAGTTCATCACCCAGGGCGGTAACGCCTTGCAGCACTACCCTGAATATTGTCGGGTCATCCGCGATGCGGATGGTATCCATAGGGTGATTGATCGCCGTGTAGCCCTTCGCCACCGGCTTTCCATTGGCACGATCAGCAGTGATGGTGCGCTGCTGGTACGCATGGCACGGGGTGGCGCGCTCGGCAGCGTGGAAGAGAGTTTCCTGTCCCGTTTGCGGCCGGGTGATCTCTTCCAGTTTGCCGGCCGTACTTTGCGCCTGCTGCGTTTGCAGGACATGACCGCCTATGTGCGGCCAGCCAAGCAGGGCGGCGGCGTGGTCCCACGATGGCAGGGCGGGCGAATGCCGATGTCCACGGATCTGGCAGCACATATGGCGGAGGTGCTGGCCAATCCACCAGTGACGCCCGAACTGCAGGCCTTGCGCCCGTTGCTGGTGCTGCAGTCCCGGCTGTCCGCGATGCCAGACCACGGCCAGTTGTTGGCGGAGCAGATCAAAACGCGGGAAGGCTTGAACCTGTTCCTGTATCCATTCGCTGGCAGGGCCGTGCATGAGGGGCTCGCGGCCGTGCTTGCATTGCGCTGGAGCCGGCAAGTAGCGGCTACCTTTTCCTTTTCGGTGAACGACTATGGGTTGGTGGTGACGGCGACTTCGGCCCCGGCGTTGGATGACGCCACGCTGGCCAATCTATTGGTGCCCGACGCGCTGCTGCAGCACTTGCAGGAGGCAGTAAACATGAGCGAACTGGCACGAAGGCAGTTCCGGGAGATTGCCCGGGTGGCGGGACTGTTGCCACCGTCAATTCCGGGTCGCGCCCTGCGGAGCCTTCGCCAGCTGCAGGCATCGAGCAGCCTGCTCTATGACGTGCTCCGTCAATATGACCCCGGACATATCTTGCTGCGTCAGGCTGAACGCGAAGTTCAGGAGCAGCAATTGGACGTGGTGACGCTGCAGCGGGTGGTGAATGAGTGCGCTGCCCGCACGCTGTTGCTTACCCAGCCACGTACGCTGACGCCGCTGTCTTTTCCGCTCTGGGCCGAGTCCAGGCGTGGCAGCTTGAGCAGTGAGGATTGGAAGCAACGGGTCCGTCGTGCAGCACAGTTGCTGGAAGCAAGGCATGGTTGAACGCCTGCAAATGGTGCTCGCAGGGGAGCCGGTCATACTGCTTGCGGACCGGGCGCTTTATTGGCCAGCGCGACAAAGGCTGATCGTGGCGGACCTGCATCTTGGCAAGGGTACGGTGTTGCGTCGCGCTGGAATCGCCGTCCCCAGCGGTGGTACCCGCAGTGACCTTGCGCGTCTGGCCAGCTTGCTGGACACGACCAGGGCGGCTTCGCTATGGATTCTGGGTGATTTTCTTCATGGCGCACCCTCGCAGGGCAGTGACGTGGCTTGGCAGCAGTTCCGCAAACTGCACTCGCAGGTGGCGATGGCTGTCGTGCCGGGGAACCATGATCGCGCCCTGGATGCCGGAACCGCGGATGTGGAGCTGATCCCCGACGGTACCTGCGATGGTCCTTTCGTTTTTCACCACGCGCCTGCCGAGTCGGGTAGGGCGCCTGCTTATACGCTGTGCGGCCATCTGCATCCGGTGCTCAAGCTGCCTGCCATGAGAGCGCATCCACTGTTCTGGATCGGCGATCAATGCACCGTCTTGCCAGCATTCTCACTGTTCACTGGCGGACTACGGGTCGAGCATGGCCAAGCGCGCGGCAGCGTGCTGTGCAACGGACAGGATCTTGTGAAGCTTGAGTGATGACGGCACTGGCCAGGGCTCCGGCGTCAGTCGTTGGACAGCGACCAGCCTGTCGTACTTCAAGTTCATCGGTCGTCATTGAGGCCATCGGCACTCGCGGCTGCGATAACAGCGAAGCAACCTTCACTCGACGCGGAAAAAATTGGATGAGATCACAGATCGATGGCTTTTCAAGGCGTTTTTTCCCGATCTTCACATGCGCGATCTTATATACGATCAGCCGGAGAACAGGGGCAACATCAGGAGGCCAAGCTGTGAAAAGCATGAAACTCTATCTGGAAGGGCCAGGACGAGAAAGGCGTCCTGTCAAGGTCGTTTCGACAGAGAGAAAAAGCTTCAGAACCATGCTGGATGTCCCAGGCAGGCGCGCAGTAGCCGCCGGCTTGGGTCGCATGGTCGAGGTGAATACCTTGATGGATGAAGAGGGAAACCTTGCACAGCAGATCGATAGCGAGGGTTTCAGATACAGGTTCAGTGGATCTGAATTACCTTGGTCATTGATCGTCGGTTGATTATGGCGGGCCCCGGGAGGGGCCCGCTTTTCTTGCTCAGGTCACCAGCGTCGCAACGCGGAAGGGCGATTGGAACTACAGATGCAGGTAGCTGAGTCCGAGTGCCAGCGCTCCCACATGAACGGCAGCCCTTTCTAAACGACGATATCCGGGTGATCGCAGTCCGGCGCTGAATTCAGGCACCTGTTTGCTGTATACCAGTGAGGCTAGTACAGGGTGGATCCCGCATAGGGAGAAGTATCTTGAACGGATTGAGCATGTTCCTGGAGGGTCCAGGGCTGGAACGTCGCGCAGTGCAGTTGCTGCGAACCGAACGCGTTCCGCTTGATACCTTGCTGCATCACGCGACAAGCAGGGCGGCGGTAGCGTTGATCGATCTCCATATCTTGATTGACAACCGGGGCAACGTCGCCACGCAGATCGACCATGAAGGCCTACGCTATCGCTTTCCCGAATCCAACGCCCCGTGGGCGTTGATCGTCGGCTGAAATCCATATCGTGCTGCTGAAACGTGATCAACGGCTGGCGTGGGCCGCAACCCCGACCCACGCCAACCGGGTCAATCGGGCGCTTTCGCAGGAACGAATGGAGACACCGGGTCGCTGGCCGGGAAAGTTTCCTCCAACGCCTCATCGTGATTTGAACTCTCATGATCTTTGCGCTTGCGACGCTCATGGCTAGACTCAGGGCAGTCACGTTCCTCGGAAGGCTCTGGTGGGTCCTTGCGGTCTCGTATCATCTTGTTGGCTCCCATAGTTGAACGGTGCCTGCAACGACACTGCGTTGCTGGCAAAAGAAATCTGATCTACGTGCTGCTAGCAACGCGTGGAGAACTTGCAGGGCGTTGTGAAGAGAACGCTCATTAATGGGAACCTGCTTTTATTCAGCGTTAGCGCCTCCCCGCGTAGGGTCGCAGCAAATTCGAACAGAGGATGCAGCGATGGCGCGCACGGCACCGCGGGTTCATACCGCACAAGCAGACATAGAACAGCTCAAGGCCTTGCAGTTGGCGCTTGATGCAGAGCTTGTCGTGGAACTTCGCATGAAGGACGGGAGGGTATTGAGGGGCACGGTGACTGAGCGGCCCGCTGTGCAGCAGTTTCGCGGCCCTGATGAGCGCGAAGGAACCAATGGCCAGGTTCCGCTGGATGTGCCTGGCGAAGGCGTCCAGTTGCTATGGCTGGATGAAATTGAGCACGTAACGCGCTTGGGCAGCAATTGATCAATGTGCGCGGTCACCAGCGCATTGCGCTGGTGCGCCTGCGCTTGCGACGTGACACCCATTGACCCGCCAGCGCAGTCAGCAGCAGGCAACTGTTGGTGACAACGAAGATCGCGTTTCCTACCAGGACGGAATAGATGATGAAAAGCGTCGAAGCAGCTGCCTGACCGACGAACAACCAGGTGGAGATCGTCTCCGGGTGTTCAGCATTGGCCTGTTTGACGATCTGCCGGATCAAGGTAGCCAATAAAATCCCCGAAGCCGCCTAGCCCACGCATTCTGTCAGCAGTTCCTTGTCCATGGTCAGTTTAGACAAAGAGCCCCGTTTCGGTGACGCCTAGTTGCACTGCAAGCCTGGCCAGCTCATTGGCAGCGGCAGCCCCGTCACCCTGCTGCGAGACGGTGTCCAGTATGTCGCGATAGGCTTCCCAGAACTCTGGCCCGCTACCGTGCCGTTGATGCGATGCATTCAGACGCATCCACTGTTCGGTTGAAATCACCCGTGCGCTGAATTCCATGATCAGACGGCCTGGATGAGCGATGCCAAGGCTGCGCCAATTGCAAAGCACAACAGGGCGGTTCTTCGCGGAAGAGTCCGTGCAGCGATCATGATGCTGGCTCCGTTCGGGTCTGGCAGCATGATGCCAAGTGCGGAGTTAAGTGCCCGTCCCCGACCGCCCCCGTTTTACCAAGACTTCTTCACAAGTCGCCGCTGCTCACGAAGGAGAGGGCAAAGGCTAACGCTGGAACTTCACCCGTTCAGGCAGGTGCAGGCCAAAGCCTTGGGCGTAGTCCACACCCAGGGAACGGGCTGCCTCGCACAGATGCTCGGAACTCACCCCTTCGGCCACAACCTTGAGGCCGCGCTGGTGACCTATCTTTGTGATGGCGCTGATGATGGTGTGGCTGATCGGATCTGTATCCAGATCAACAATGAAGCTGCGGTCGATCTTGATCAGGTCCAAGGGAAGGTTCTTGAGATAACCGAAAGACGACATGCCAGCGCCAAAGTCATCGAGGGCGATACTGCAGCCAGCACAACGCAGACGTTCGACGATGCTCGCCACCTTGTCCAGGTTGCGAACCGCGACGGTCTCGGTGACCTCAAAGCAAAGCTGCTGTGGCGCTACCCCGTGTTCTGCGATGCAGCCAAGAATGAAGTCGGCCAAGCCGTCGTCTTCGACGCTGGCGCCTGACAGATTGATCGCACAGCTGCCAAGTGCCTGCGCGGTGACGTGGAGGTTATTGAAGTTTGACAGGGCTGTCCGGATCACCCAGCGGTCAATCGCGGGCATCAAGCCATAGCGCTCGGCGGCAGGTAAAAATGCGCCCGGCAGCACAATGTTGCCATCCTCATCACGCAGGCGCAGCAGCAGCTCGATGTGGGTAGCCGTGTCCGCGCCGGTAAGAGAGATGACTTCCTGGTAGTCAAGCAGCAGACGGTCCTGCTCCATCGCCCAGCGCAGCCGGTTCACCCATTCCATCTCTCCCTGGCGCCGGCTGGTCTCATCGTCCTCGCGATACAGATGGACGCGATTGCGCCCGTTCTCCTTGGCCAGGTAGCAGGCCGTGTCTGCCCAAGCCAACAGATCCTTCAGGGTGGGCAACTGCTGGTCGATCATCACCACGCCGATGCTGCAGCTGACTGTATAGCTGCGCTCCTGCCACGCGAACAGGAGCGTCTCGATGCTGGCGCGGATCTGTTCCGCCAGTTCCAATGCCCCAGCGGCATCTGCGTGGAAGGTCAGCAACCCGAATTCATCCCCTCCCAGCCGCGCCAGGACGTCACCGCTGCGCAGCTGTTGACGCATGATCAAGGCGAGTTGTTCCAACAGCTGGTCGCCCGCCATATGCCCGGACACGTCATTTATCAGCTTGAACTGGTCAAGGTCGATGTACAGCAACGCCCATATCCCGTTGCGCGCTGTTGTGGGCCTCTCCCTTAGTACCTCTTGCAGACGCCGCTCGAACTCACGGCGGTTGTAGAGGCCGGTCAGCGCATCGTGTGCGGCTTGGTAGCTAAGGCGATCGGTCAGCTCGCGCTGTTCGGAGTTATCGGTTGCGACCAGCAGCAAATGCGAGGTTCCATCCACATCCACCTCGGCAATGGACGCATCTGCCCAGAAACGGGTGCCATCTGCCCCTCGCAGCTCCGCCTCAAGCCGGTTCCAGCCGCTACGGATATCCGCCGGATCACGAGACCGAGCCTGCAGCTGCTGATCAAGAAACAGCGAAGACAACTGCAAGCCAGTGGGGTCACCCAAGCGCTTGCGCGCTGCCTGGTTGGCGTACACGATCTTCCAGTCGCGAGCATCCACCAGCAGCACCAGTGCCGGCAGTAGTTCATTCAGGGCGCGAAAACGCAGCTCGCTCTCGCGGTAACGGGAACTCATCTGCGCACCCAAGGCCAGTGCCTTGCGTCTGGTTACCGCCAGCGACCACAACAATGCCGATAGCAGCAGGCTGATGATGGTCCCGGCGATGATGATGGTGTCCAGCCGGCCGAGAGCGAAGGGCTGCGGGCGGGGTTGCATCTCCAGGTGCCAGCGCCTGCCACCAAAATCCAGTTGACGGTGCTGCACGGGCAGCCCGGCAGCAGCTACAGTGCCTGAATCATAGAAGGGCTCGGCGTGCAGATCCGTATCGCGGATCCTTACCCGGAAGCCATCCAGGATGGGCGGTTCCAACGCGCTTTCAATCAGTGGCTGCAAGCGGATGCCGATGGCCAGCGCGCCGATCTCCCGAGCCTGCCGCTCGCTTGCCGAGGCCGGCGTTGGCCCATTGGAATACACCGGTAAGCGAAGCGTAACGCCCAGCGGGCTTTGTCCTGGAGACGCGTGCTGGCGCAGGGTAAACGGGGCAGAAACAGTGACGGTATCGGTATCCCTGGCACGTAGCAGGGCAGCCAGGTTGGCCGGCTGGGTGACCATGTCAAAGCCCAACAAGCTGGTATTGCTTTGGTACGGGGACACAAACTCATAGCGGTAAGCCGCGTTCTCGGTTTGCGGTCGTTCCACCTGCGTGCGTCGCGCAAAGGCGATGGATGTGTAGGCCTCGCTACCATCGTGCAAACGCGCGTAGTACTGACTGAAGCCGGCTTGATCCATCCGGTCGTTGGCCAGGAAGACGGTCTGCATGGCACGCAGGATGGATGCTGCGTGTTCGAGCGGTACCTGCAGTTGTGCAACGCTGGTGTCAGCCAACGCTCTGCGCGCGTCTGCCGCCCGATGCTGCAGGTCCGACCATTCGCGATACGCGATGATCGCCGTGCAGGTCAGGCCGAACAACAGGCCCGTAACCGCCCAGGCGAGCGGCGGGAAACTGCCACCACGAGCGGGGAAGGCTTGCGCGGGTTCTTCGTGCTCTGGCTGGATTAAGTTCACTTGCCGGTTCGGCTCCTGCGCAATGTCGTGCCATGAGGAATATGCAGCCTGCCAGTCCACTGGCCAGCCGAAAACAGCCAAAACAACGCGAAAGCTACCTGGTGCCACTCCGGGTACCTCCGGGCCGAGTATGGATATCGGCATGGGCCGGATGATCTTGATGGAGTGGCGGATTCGTTTGCGACCAAGCCGGCGGCGCGAGAACCGGGAACAAGGTAGCGCAATTCAGCTGTCAGTCCGTCATCGTGCAGACACCCGATTTCACGCAACCGTAGCCACTCCTAGACTCGACGATGACATTGAAGGCGTAGATTACCAATCAAAATATCCATGAACCGATGTGGATCCGACACCATCCGGAGCCCCCATGGACGATGACGAGGACAAGCGGGGACCAGCAGCTGGAGACGGGCCCGCCCCAATCAAGTTGATGGGGGCAAGTCAGGGCGCAACGCATCGGGTTACTGCCTCGTGCAATTGTGCGCGTTCGTCAAGCAGCTGCTCCCCAGTGCTGCTGCAGTGCAGCGTCGTCTGTGCCGGTTGGACGCCAATATGAGTCTGGCCGACTACCGCCGCAAACGCCGCTTCGAACAAACGCGGGAACCTGAACCAGGCAAGCAGTTGCCCAAAGGGCGGCGTTCGATATTCGTCGTGCAACTCCATCACGCGAGTCGCCGCCATTATGATTTTCGCCTGCAGGTCGGGGGCACGCTGAAGAGCTGGGCAGTGCCGAAGGGGCCGAGCTACGATCCCTTTGTGAAACGGATGGCGGTAGAGGTGGAAGATCACCCGATCGCCTATGCGGACTTCGAGGGAGAAATCGCCAAAGGGCAATATGGCGGCGGGCATGTGGCGCAGTTCGACCACGGCATCTGGACAACCGAAGGCGACCCGGAGATGCAGCTGGCCAAAGGGCATCTGCGGTTCGAATTGTTCGGCAACAAGCTGAAAGGCGGCTGGCATCTGGTGCGCTCGGGCAAGCCTGCACGCCAACCGCAATGGTTGCTGTTCAAGGATCGCGACGCGTTTGCGGGTGTGCTGGAAGCCGATGACCTGCTGGCTGATGTCACCCCAGCGCCGGAGATCGACAAACAACGTGCCGGCCGCGGCAAGGCCACAAAGAAGCAGCTTGTGACCGTGCCAGTGAAGTCTGGTCGTCGCAAGGATTGGTCGAAACGCGCCTTGTCCCTGAAAGGTGCTCGCAAGAGCAGGGCGCCGCCAGGACCTTTCCAACCGCAACTGGCAAAGCTGGGTCAGAGCCCGCCCGAGGGAGAGGAGTGGCTGCACGAAATAAAATGGGATGGTTATCGGATCCTCGTCACGGTTGCAGCCGGCGAGGTACGTCTTTGGTCACGCAATGCCCTGGAATGGACGGATCGATTGCCCGAGATCCGAGAGGCGTTGGAAGGGCTGCGGCTTGACTCGGCATCGCTGGACGGTGAGCTCATTGCAGGAAGCGGGGCACAAGAGGATTTCAATCTGCTGCAGGCGATCCTTTCAGGAGAGCGGCAGGGCCGACTTACGCTGGTGCTGTTCGATGTGCTGCAGCTGCAGGGCGTAGATGTCGCCAACGCGCCGCTGATTGAACGCAAGGCGCTGCTGCAGGACCTGCTGAAGGGTGCATCGCCCCAACTGGCTTTCAGCGCGCATGTAGACACGGACGGCGAGACCGCGTTCCGGGTGGCCGCAGACCAGCACTTTGAAGGGGTTATATCCAAGCGCTTGGACCGGCCCTATCACCCTGGGCGCAACGACGACTGGCGCAAGACCAAGCAACTGGCGTCGGATGAGTTCGCAGTGGTGGGATTCACCGCGCCGAAGGGCGGGCGCTCAGGCTTTGGCTCCCTGCTGTTGGCGAGCCCGGATGCCCGCCATGGCTGGCGCTATGCAGGCAGGGTAGGCACGGGTTTCGACGACGCAATGTTGAAGCAGCTGACGCACAGACTCCGTGGAGGTGGCAGCAAACCGACGGTCCATGTCGGGACTACCGAGACCGACCTGCGCACGGCCAAGTGGTTTGCTCCCCGTTTCGTGGTCGAGGTCTTCTACCGTGGAATAGGAGGGCAGACCTTACTGCGGCAGCCCTCGCTCAAGGCCCTGCGGCTGGACAAGAACGTGGACGATCTCCTCAACAGCGATGACTCGCTCATGTCTCAACGGAAAACGGCTGCGGCCAAGCGCAGCAAGCCTGCGACCAAGGCTTCGAACACCGTGCTGCCTGCACTCTCCAGCCCCGGCAAGCGGCTGTTCCCCGCCGATAACATCAGCAAGCAGGACGTGTGGAACTACTACCTGGCAATTGCCGATCATCTGCTGCCGGAAATTGTCGGGCGCCCCTTGTCGGTGATCCGCTGCCCGGCTGGCATAGAGCGCCAGTGCTTCTTCCAGAAGCATATGACTGCCGGTATCGAGCGGGTATCCACCGTCAGGCTCAAGGAAGAGTCGGGGTCACGGGCCGATTATCTGGTAGTCGATGATCTTGCTGGTTTGATGGAGCTGGTCCAGTTCAACGCCTTGGAATTCCATCCCTGGGGAGCGAAGGCTGATACGCCGGATATCGCAGACAGAGTGGTGTTCGACCTGGATCCAGGGCCCGATGTGCCATTCGCGGAAGTGAAACGCGCTGCGATGGATATACGCAAGCTGTTGGTTGCCATTGAGCTGGAATCCTTCCTGCGCGTATCCGGTGGCAAAGGCCTGCATGTGGTGGTGCCGCTTGCACCTGGGTGTGATTGGGAGCTGACGAAGCGCTTCGCACACGGCTTCGCCGATGCATTGGCCCAGTCACAGCCGGATCGGTTCCTGGCCACCGCCACCAAGAGCCGCCGAAATCGCCGTATCTTCATCGACTACCTACGCAACGGACGAGGTGCGACCGCGGTCGCGTCCTACTCGATGCGGGCACGTCCCGGCGCGCCGGTGGCGTTGCCACTGGCATGGAGCGAACTGTCGAAGCTTCACAGGGCCGATGCGTTCACCATCAAGGACGTGCCAATGAAGCTGAAGCGGCGCAGGAAGGATCCATGGTCAGGAATGGATTCGCTCAAACAGAACCTCTCGCGCTGGGCCAGCGACACATAGTCGCCGGCCCCTATCCCAGAGGAACTACAGCCGAAGCACGCGAAAGCGGGAATCAACCCAATCGAGGAAATCACGATGACGAACAACAAGCCAGCCGCAGGACGCAAAGAGGAAAAGGCGCGCACCGACGCAACCCCAGGCACGGATTCAACACGCGAACAGGACAGCAAGGAACAGACCGACCAGAAAAAGCAGGAGGAGAAGCTGCGAGAGTCCAACCAGATCGACAAGGGGCCCTCGGCATGCAACCCAAGCGGGCGTCGCTGATCGCAACAGCGCGCCTGATGGATGCTTTCGTGGCCGCCGGTCAATTCAGCGTCGATGAAACATCGGGGAATCCGAAGCTTTGCGGTACGGCCATCAGCACCGAGATGGTTCATCCTCGATCGGCTTCACGGAAGGCTGACTCGGCCTGAAGTTAGCTTGTTTACCTCTCAAGTGGGCTACTCCTCATGGCAAAGCAATGGAGTCGCAAACGAATGCTCTGGACGATCCTGATCACCGCCATGGTCACGTTGCTGGCAGCCGTGATAGCGATGAACTTCAAGACGTCGGACAAGAAGCTTGAGCGTAGGATCGAGCACCTCTACGCTGCGAATTCACCGCAGTTCCGCAGGGAGATGGCGGTACTTCTCGGGCCCGGAATGGTGCCAGGAAATCGCGTGACCGGACTGCAGAACGGTGACGCGATATTCCCCGCCATGCTGGAGGCCATCCATTCGGCACAGAAGACGATCACCTTTGAAACCTACATCTATTGGTCGGGGCAGATTGGCCAGGAATTTGCAGATGCGCTTGCCGAGCGCGCCCGTGCAGGTGTGAAAGTAAAAGTAATGGTGGACTGGATGGGCAGCTTGAAGATGGACCGCAGCCTGATTGATCAGATACGAAATGCCGGCGCCGAGGTGCATCAATACCGTCCACTCAAGTGGTACAACCTGGGACGCCTCAACAACCGGACCCATCGGAAGCTACTGGTCATCGATGGCCGTGTTGGGTTTACCGGTGGAGTAGGAGTAGCCGACCAATGGAATGGGCATGCCCAGGACAGCGCGCACTGGCGCGACATGCACTTCAAGATCGAGGGGCCGGTCGTGGCGCAGGTGCAGGCCGCGTTCAACGACAACTGGATCAAGACCACCGGTGAAGTGCTCAATGGCGAGGACTACTTCCCCCAGATCACGCCAGTCGGCGCGATGGATGCCCACTTGTTTGTGGCATCACCGTCTGGCGGAAGCGAAAGCATGCATCTGATGTACCTGATGGCCATTGCAGCAGCAGAGCACAGCATCGACCTGCAGGCTGCGTATTTCGTGCCCGACGATTTGATCATCAAGGCGCTGATCACTGCACGACAGCGCGGAGTGCGGGTTCGCGTTACCGTGCCTGGGAAGCACATTGACTCCGAGACCGTTCGCTTGGCCTCGAAAGCGCATTGGGGGGAATTATTGCTGGCTGGTGTTGAGATCTACGAATACCAGCCAACAATGATGCACAACAAGCTGCTGATCGTGGATGGGATAATGAGCTCCGTGGGTTCCACGAACTTCGACGTTCGCAGTTTCCGGCTCAACGATGAAGCGAGCCTCAATGTCTACGACGCAGCGTTCGCTGCACGGATGACCGAGGTATTCGAGGCCGACCTGAAACCGACAATCAGGTACACCCATGCGATGTGGGAGCAGCGACCATTGAAGGAGAGGCTGATCGAGAAGTTCATTCTTCCGATCAAGTCGCAGCTGTGACCAAGAGAACTTCAGTGAGCTTTCTTCACATTGCATGACTGCTGACTAACGTTGGCATGCTCAAGGTAGGTACTGCGATACCGCCATCGCGCCGTTACATGAGGTGAGCTGTGAGCACTCCCACGCCAACCGACCCGAATTCACCCCGCGAACCTGGAAGTCCCGATCCAATGCGGGATCCTCGTAATCCTGATCGCCCGAACCCTGACTTGCCTGGCAACGACAATCCCGATTTGCCCCCCGTGGATCCGGAGAGAGAACCGCCAGTACCCGATCAACCCGACAACGACGGCGCAAGGTGAACCCCATTCCGGGACGCTTGCCCAAGTCGCCTAGAAGGTCGAATCATGTCTGAATCCAGGAAATCCGCTGCCAAATCAACCACAAGAAGAACGCCCAAGAAGAACCCTGCGAAGCCCGCAACGACACGCGATGAGGGTGAAAACGCCCAGAGTACAGTGGCGAGGCAGCGGAAACTTCAGAGCAGGGCGAACAAGCTGGACGCCACTGCCGGCAAGCCAGACAAACCGGCGCCGGTACAGGCGGGTACTCGCCAGCAACCAAGCCGTATGCCTGCCCAGAGCATTCGCAAACCCGGCGCGGAAGGTGAACTTGATCTCGCCCCGCGCTACATGGCGCCCGATTATGTGGGCAGCGGCAAGTTGCGCGGCCTGCGCGCAATCATCACCGGTGGCGACTCAGGCATTGGCAGGGCAGTGGCGGTTCTTTTTGCGCGAGAGGGTGCGGATGTCGCCGTCTTGTATCTCAATGAACACAAGGATGCGAAGCTGACCTGCAGCAAAGTAGAGGAGGAGGGCACACGAAGCCTGGCCATCAGCGGCGACGTGCGTGATCCTTCCTTCTGCAACAAGGCAGTGAAGAAAGTCGCCAAGGCGTTCGGTGGAGTCGACATTCTGGTCAACAATGCCGCGTTCCAGCTGCATTGCCATCGCCTGGAGGATCTTGCGGATGAGCATCTGCAGGAGACGCTGCAGACCAACATCGCTGGATACATCCAAATGGCACGGGCAGTACTGCCCTTCATGGAAGAGGGTAGCAGCATCATCAATACCGGCTCGGAAACCGGGATATTCGGCAGCCCGTCGCTGATCGACTATTCCGCGACAAAGGGCGCGATTCACGCTTTCACCAAGGCATTGGCAACCCAGCTTCTGTCGCGCGGAATCCGCGTGAACTGTATTGCCCCAGGCCCGGTGTGGACGCCGCTGAACCCTGCAGATAAAGCAGCGGAGGATGTCGCCGAGTTTGGTGCTGACAGTGACATGAAGCGACCGGCTCAACCTGAGGAGCTGTCACCGGCATACGTGTTTCTGGCCTCTCCTGTTACCGCCAGCTACATCAATGGCGTCGTTCTTCCCGTGATGGGTGGGCCGCACGGATGAGGGATCTTTCGGTATACCCTGTCTCAGGGAAGCGATACAAATTCAGGTTGTCAGTGCTGTTGATCGAGACAGTCGGTCGGATCCAGCTTGATCGGCCCAGCTTGGCGCAGCCCTTCGAACGCTACCGAGAGAACTGACGCTCATGCAGATTCAGAAGTACGAAGAGCGACTTCGAGTTGCCATGCTGCAAAGTGATGTCGCTGCACTGGACGAACTGATTGATGATGATCTGCTGTTCGTCGGACCTGGAGGCGAGATCTTCACGAAGCAAGATGATCTCCAGCTGCATCGCTCGGGCACCCAGCGATTGTCTCAAGCCGACTGGTTGGCTGTCGAAGTGCGTCACTATGGTGCGGTTTGCATCACTGTCGTGACTGCGCAGCTCTCTGGCACGTTCCTGGCCGAGCCTTTCTCGGGCCGATTCCGCTACGTCCGCACCTGGGCAGAACGTGAGGGCATCTGGCGTGTTGTTGCAGGTAGTGTGTCCGTGATTACTGCCGAGAGCTCGTAACATGAGCCGTAGTGCAGCATCCTGCTGCAGCTGATCGCTATCATTGACTACTTCGTTAGTAGTACGAGCAGGACGTCGTGAAGAGCGCATTGGTGATATTGCTGGGATTGGGGGCGGTGATGGCGGCGGTTGCGCAACTCAACGGCCCGCAACGGTTGCGGGCTGCCCGTCAGGAAACGTTCGAGCGGCTGCGGTTTCCGTCGCGCGATGGTGCTGCCTTCACCGGTGCTGAGGTACGGGTGGTGAAACAGCTGCAAGGACGGTTCGATGGTATGCAGCAACCGGGTCCGCGCTGGATGGCACAGGCCTCAGACGACGCATTCTGGTACTGCGTAGGGCCCGGGCCGAGTTGGTATCTGGCGATTCCGATCTCAAGACGTAATGGCTTCCAATGGGATGTCGACTGGGTGGTACGCCCTCTGGATGAGGGTCGCATGCGTGCTGCGCTGAACGGCGACGCCGAAGCTTTGCGGTTGGCCTTTGGCGAGCAGACCGCACGGGGATGAGCGCGAATTGAGCACGATGCGTGTGCAGATTGGAGCATGTCCGTTCCTGGCTTGAAGCGGGCACGGGCTCGCGTTGCGCATCGGCTGGTTGACGATGGAGAACGATCGTTCTACCATGCCGCCATGGACAACACGACGACCGACACCAAGCAGAAGATCCTGGAGACGGCTGAGGCGCTGATCTATCAGAACGGGATACATGCCACCGGCATGGACCTTCTGGTAAAGACCTCGGGCGTGGCGCGGAAAAGCATCTATCGCCATTTCGAGAACAAGGATGACGTTGCTGCTGCTGCGTTGAACGCACGTGACGTTCGTTGGCTGGCCTGGTTCCAGCAGGAATGTGACAAGGGCGATGGCCCCGAGGCGCGCATCCTTCGCATGTTCACCGTACTCAAAGGATGGTTCGAGTCGGAAGGTTACCGCGGGTGTGCATTCATCAACACGGCTGGCGAGGTCGGGAATCCAGACGATCCCATTCGCAGTATCGCCAGGCATCACAAGCAGAAGTTGCTCGATTACACGCTTGAACTTACCGGGCAGTTGGGTATCGAGGAGCCGGACGCACTGGCGCGCCAGCTGCTGGTTCTGATGGAAGGCGCGATCACCGTATCGCGCGTGATGGGTGATCACAACGCCGCAGATGACGCCAGGGATGTCGCGCAGTTGTTGCTGAAACAGGCCCTGCGCTAGCGGCCTGACGCTCCACCGCAATTTGAAACCAACGATGTATCCACTTTGATTGGAGGCTTTGCCATGTCCAACGCTCAAGCTCGCCCGCCGCTTCCCCCCTTCACCCGCGAATCGGCCATCGAAAAAGTCCGACTTGCCGAAGACGGTTGGAACTCTCGTGATGCGGACAAGGTTTCACTTGCCTACTCGCTCGACACCCAGTGGCGGAACCGCGCCGAGTTCACCCAGGGCCGTGAAGAAGCCCGACAGTTCCTGGCCCGCAAGTGGAAGAGGGAGCTTGAGTACCGCTTGATCAAGGAGCTGTGGGCGGTTACCGAGAACCGTATTGCAGTGCGCTACGCCTATGAATGGCGCGACGACTCAGGCAATTGGTATCGCTCGTATGGAAACGAGAACTGGGAATTTGCTGCCGATGGCCTGATGGAACGCCGTTTCTCGTGCATCAACGACATGCCGATCAAGGAAAGCGACCGGAAGTTCCATTGGCCGCTGGGGCGTCGCCCCGATGATCACCCGGGACTATCTGATCTGGGCATGTAAGCGCGGCCACCGGAGCGATATGAAAGCCCTCTTCAGTGGCTCTACTGATATCGGCACCCAGAACCACTGCGAGAGTGGCTGCCCCAATCAGAGCGGACCCGCACCGAGGCGAGCTTTCTCACCCTGGCGCTGGCTCTGCACAGTGCTCGCTCAGCACGTCGCTACCAATGGAAGCATCGACTGCCGCAACAAAGCAGTGTGGCGGCACCAACGCCAGCAGATGGGCGCCGCGGTCCACCATGTGGAAAGTGCCGGCCCCCGAGCTGCCAAGCGTGGACGCGTACTCTTTGGCGCCAGCGCCTGCAGTTTTCGGGTCCATGGTCCCCTGCAGGATGAGTGTGCGCCGCAGGGTGTCCAGGGTCTTTCCGAACCAAGCATCACGCGTCTAACGCGGAACGCTGCCATTCATGAGTAGGCCGGGGACGTTGCTACTTCCGAATAGAAGCCGAGCATCAGCTCAGACGTCCGCTACTGGCCGTTAGCGGACCACTGTGTGTTGGAGAACAAACGCTACTCGTTCCTCGACCGACACTTGAGGAACAATCCGCATGCCATAGCCTCTGTCGGTATAAGCAGCGACGGTGGGCTCGAAAGATCGCGATGCCCTTGCGAAGTCGGCCGTCCGCCAGCGGTCCTGAACGTAAATTTCCGGCCACGGCTGCACGACGAACACGGTATCCGCGTATCGGCGTTGATCCAGCCAAGCCTCGAACTCCGGTTTGATCTCAAGGTTGAGAAGGCGCATGTGCTCCAGACACTCTGGAAGCGCCCGGTCGAAGAACACGGGCGGGGTCAGCAGCTGGGCGGCATCGTAGGCCCGAATGCTTCGCTCAAGCACTTCCTCCATGAATGCCTGCAGGTTGGCTTTCGCTAAGGGGGAAGCGCTGCGCTGCTCCTGTTCCTGCAGGACAGAGAGAGCGCTCTCGGGCATCACTGAGTAGCCGAGCTCGCCCAGCGCACGTACCAGGGTCGACTTCCCGCCCCCTGAAGCGCCTGTAATCACATGGAAGTTTCTGCCAGTCAATGCGAGCTATCCGCGCGACGTAGTGCACGCATTCTATACGTTGCTGGATGACCGCTTCTGGCTTCGAGCGGACATCGCCAAGCGGCTCTCCTAGGTGCACCTACCGAAGGGCTGAATCAAACAGCGACTTGGCAAGCTGTATTGCTGCCTGATGCGTAGCCTGCTTGTCGGCCTTTACCTCGCACAGCTTTCCTACCCGCTCACGGCCCAGTTCCGTGCAGTCGGCAAGGAAGTCGTAGTGACCTACCAAAGGGATTACCTGAAGTCGCGTTTTGTCATTCGCCTCGGCAATGACCTTGCTGTTACTGGCGGGCGAGGCAATCGCGTCGGACTCGCCCACAACCACCGACAACGGAACCTCCAACTGTGCGAGCTCACCCGGTACGAATGCCTGCACAATCGCCGGTGCCATCAGGAACACAGCGCGAACGTTGGGAATGCGGCGATCCTCCGCCGACCTGGCTACCCAAGGTGCCAGCTCCGGCGTAGCAGCCGCCGCCATCCTTCGCTCAAGGGTCATTTCCGGATTCTCAGCCTGGGGCATGCATACCCCGTCCTTAGGCGATGCGTTGCAGAAGGCGGCCAACCGGGTCATGTCCGGCCGCGCGCCAGCAGCCACCAATGCGGTGAACCCACCGGCCGAATATCCCACCAGCCCCAGCCGGCCCGCATCTACATGCGGAGCCAGCACGGGGTCAGCCTGCACCGCAGCCAATGCCACAGCGAGGTCATCGGCCCGGTTCCACACCAGAATACTTCCGGCTTCGGTCATCGCGTCCACACCGTTGTTGCCGGGATGGTCTACCGCGACCACTACATACCCTGATTGCGCCAGGGCGGTGCCGAACCAGCCCATCATGCGGGCACTGCCGCCGTTGCCGTGTGACAGCAGCAGTACGGGCCAGCGGCCCGGCGCAACGGGGGCATCGACGGCAGAAGACCCCGCCACGAACAGCGGTGCACCCGGCGGTCCGATCTCCAGCGGCTGTTGTTTTACGCCTGGCTGCGCCGGATACCACACGTTGTAGCGCACTTGGTCGCTTTGCCCGGCATCGCGGATTGCTGCGCTGGGCGTGTGGGCCACACCATGGGTTTCGCCAACAGCGGGGGAGGGTGCAGCCGCCCATGACAGCGGTGCGAACAGACAGCTCAGCAGGAAGAATGTGTAGGGCACTACTCGCACGAATGGATCTCCTTGGATCAACTCAGGTCGGACAGCGGCAGCCAGATCTCCACCCCGCCGTTTCCGGTGCGGTCGTCGAAGCGGGCGTCATAGCGTTCAAAGTCGGGTGCGTCGGCGAGGCTCAGGCCAGAGCGGGGCAGGTAGTCGTTCAACAGCCAGTACCAAGTGGAGCGGATGGTCGAGATGTGGCCCGCATGCCACGCCACCAGATAGTCCCCGGCCGGAATGGAAACGGCATGCCACGGCGAAGGCACGGCAGCGCTCGCACCGATCTCCATGCCGGCGATGTAGTCGAAGGCACCCTCGCCATCGCGGTTGCAGCAGACCCCGAAGGCAATGTCCTTGCCGAGCTCCCGTGTCAGCGCCAACTGCTGCCATTGCGAGGGAATGGACGCCACCGTAGCGGCGGTGTGGCGAGCGCGGATGCCCGCCACACGCAGCGGGCCCTGCCGGCGACGTACCGGCTCCACCTCGCAGGGCAGGGGCGGGGCGTCGAGCTTGATGGCCTCAAGCAGCGCGAGGCCGTGCAGACCGTTCCGGCGAACCTGTTCCGGGGGCAGCTTGAACTGCTCGGTGAAGGCATTGGTAAACGCAGCATGCGAGGCGTAGCCTGCGGCCAGGGCGACATCCAGGATGGGCTCGCTGCCAGCAGCCAGGGACCGTGCCGCCTCGGTCAGTCGACGCACACGAAGGTAGCGCGCCATCGAGGTCCCGGTAGTGACCTGGAACAGGCGGGAGAGGTGGAACGGCGAGAGTTCGACCGCCTCGGCGATCTGGGCCAGCGAGGGGTTCTCGGCAAAATGGCTTTCGATGTACCACAAGGCCTTGCGTGCCGCACCCATGACGCCTGTTCCGTACCAGTGACTGGGTGGGAGCGTAACGTAGGGCGGGGGAGGGCGTTTGCGGGATCTTGCTGTTGCTGCGCGGTGTGGGTGAGCAGCGCGAATTACATGATTAACAGCACTACGTCCTCGCATGCCTTTCATGCTGGCTCAGTGGTCAGCAGGCTTTACCAGGGCAACGGGGCCGTCAACCTGCAAACATATGGGTTTGGCTACAGTATAAACACTTCTGCCATGCTAACTAATTATGTCATTGGCTACCTGTACTTTGGAGCTTGGCAGATGAACATAACTGGCGCATCAAAGATAAGCTCAGGGCAGCTCAGGAAGTTGAAATGAAAACTCTTTCAGTTGGATTTGCAATGATCGCAGTTTTAGCTGTAGCTTTTTGGGCTTGTTCTCCGGCAACGTTCGAAGCGCGGCATGAAACATTCATGCCATTGGCACCCAGCGAGTTTCGCAACGTTCGTGCTGAGGCCATATCACTTGAGCAAGCCGTCGGCCGCGATGGCATTGAGCTAATAGCAGGTGACTCTTCATCCCAGTCGCTTCAGTTCAATTGCAAAGGAGTTCCGGTGTTAACGTTAATAAATGGATCGGAGTATCTATCTATCCTTACGTATTTTGCAGCTGATCAACGCGCTCCTCGCGTCAATGAGTTTCGCGAACATTTGCGCGACCGACTCACTCCAACTGAGAACAGAAATAACCAAAGCCAGCCAGTCAAGCCAAGTGGGATCGATATTTTTCTATTGAAGTATCGAGACGGAATCGACATTGGTAGAACATGCCAGCGATAGTGGCGTTCGCCACCATGCGCGTTGATAGCCATTTCTGGCTGGGTGCAGCTGCGTTTGGATCTGCGTGTGCCCAGGACGCGCCGGGCCTTCTACGGCTTCTACATTGCCCACATCGGCCTGTTGGCACTATTTACGTGATTCGTCACTAAATTTAGCCAGCCATCTATTTGTATGATTTTGGCTCATGTCCAGCAGGGAGCCGGGATGTACAGGGGATTCTTGTAGCTAGTCTGCTGGCGCTGTCTGGCAGCGCGGGTGCCCAACGGGTCTACAAGTGCGTCGAGCGTAGAAAGCCGGATTCTTACCAGTCCCATCCTTGCGCGAACGGTCCAGCAGTCAAGACTTGGGAGGCTGTACCGGATTAAGACAACCCGTATGTACGGGCTCGGCTTGCCCAGATGGATCCTGAAGTTGCTGCAGCACAGCTGCCCGAACGTTGCTTCTGTTGGCGGAGGCGGTGGTGGTCGCGCTACAGGAGCGACGATCCGCACTACGGGTTCGAGCTACGCTTGCGAGAGTGCCAAGCGGCAACGAGATGTTGTCTACAACGCAGCAGGCACTAGGCGCTCTTTTGCTCTTTCCAGTGCCTATGACAACGCCGTCCATAACGCTTGCAAATAGGGCGCGCAGAGGTGTTGCCCCTGCGTTGACGCCGTTACCTAGCCCGCGTTCCGAAGTGGCGTTCCCGCGACCAACGACTGCTGACGCACTTTTCGTGCAGCGTTCCGTTTACGTGTCGCGTCGCGTAAATCGGAGGCATCAGCACGCCAAAGCAGGCCCCGCAGCCGGCGCTCTGGGATACCTTCGCCGGACGGTGCCACCAGGTCGTGGCCAGCCAGTCGCCAACCAGCCCAAGGGCCGTGGAGCTCGACGTGGTTCTCAATAACGTGCCGGTGGTGCGCAGACGCACACGCATTTGGGCATTGTTCGCCACTCGGCCAGCATGGTGGCTTACGGTCGATGTTGTAGCTGCCGCTCATGGCTCAATTTCTCCCGAATCCTTAGGAGGTGGGCAGCGCAGATCCGAGTGCTTTCAGTAACTGATTGATTTTCCGACCCCGCGGTGTGCCAGTGCACATTTCTTTCTGCGCTGGTCGCTGCACAGTCGCGGACTCCCTCTTGCCAGCTACGCATTGTTGTGGGGCCTCGCATCCGGCCTACCATGGTCGGATGCACACCTTTCCGGGCGCTGCAGTCTAGAGGGGGCTTACTTCCGCCGGCGCCTCCCAGAGCGGCTGCGGCGCTGCTTCGCCTGATTCGCGGATTCCAGCACAGCCGCTTCCCCGCGGCTGGCACACGACAGGGACATCCAGGCCACGCGGATACTGGATAGCCGGCCGCTGTCTTTGCGCAGCAAGGCCCAGGGTTGCCGCAAACGCGGGCTCAGACGAGGCTGGCTGTAGAGTTCCGGCACGTGAACCGCGAGTGTTGAGCGGAGACCCTCAGCATATCCACGGGCCAAGACCTGCCCGCAGCTGCGCATGAGCAAGTCGAACTCCTGATGACTCGCTTGGGCATGGAAGTCAAAAAGGCTCCGTCCTTCGAGCGCGGCATCCACCAGCCCGGCCACCAAGCGGTAGGTACAAGGATGAACGCACAGCAGGTTGAGGAACTGCCGATTGCCTATATAGCTTGGCGGCAACATCGACACTTCACCGGAGAACCGGCGACTGGCCGGAGCGAACGATTCGGGAGCCTCGATACCGATTCCGGCCAGAAACAAGCTCATTTCACGATCGGTCAGCGATTTTGCTGGCAGCCGCAGCGCGAGATTCGCTGCGACAGCTGACATTATCGGCTTGAGCCTCTTAGGCGTAGTCAGAAATCCTGGCCGGTCGCTTCGAACCTGTTCAAGTTCGCATAGGCCATCGCGATCGGGCAACGGGGCGCGCTCGGAACGCATTAGGGTTCGAACATGCACTATGGGGAAAGAGTACGGCAGGCGACGAGGGGCACTGACACGTGGGTTGGTAACCGCGCGAATACGCCTGCGCCAATGGCCGGGCAGTTCGACCAGCGCTGCTAGTGCAGGCCTCGGGTTGTCCACGAGGTCCGGAATTACTAACGAGGAATGCGAGCGCTCCTTGGCAGCCCAATGCAGGTACTGGTCAGTAAACAGCTTGGCGCCTTCAGGTGCGGTAGCGCGCAAGATCAAGTCTGCATCCAGTGGGCTCTGGCCGCATGTGCATTCTAGGTTCGCACCGGCCACCCAGTCTGCCTTTACCGCGACTGGCATGCCGCAGTGCTGGCAGTCATCCCGTAGTGCGACGTCATGCCAGGCGCAACGGTGGACCCATGGCAGCTGATGCAAAAGGGTGTGGTAACCCCCGAGCAGGCATTCCGGACAATAGCGGAAGGTCCAGCCGGTCGCCAGTAGGGAGGAGGGTGCCTTGAAGGGAAACCAAGTTGACATGTTCCATTCTGCGGGAACCGTCGGCAATCGCAGCGATCGGGCAACGGCGATCTGGCGGGCCTCCGAGAAGGTCATAACGGCCGATAAGTCGTCGGCCCGGCGGACCCGAATGCCCATCAGGCTAGTCAACTCATTCGGTGCCATAAGGTTAAGGCGGACAATCTTCGCGAGCGTTCCGAACCCCGAAGCGGCCGGGATCCCAGACTGATCGCTGCCAGCGAATGGGGAGGTCAAAACCTCCGCGTAGGGCGAGAGTTCGCTACGCGGGCGGGTACCGCGGAGTTCGATGTAAGAGCCGGGAATCGCAATGCTCATGCTGAGATCCCCTCGTAGCCTGGCTCGATCTCCAGATATGCGACTCGAAACAGCACTTCGCGCACCTGAGCCTCGGTAAGCTCGAGGAAGTTCGAGTCTTCCATCGCGATACGCACCAGCACCGTATAGACGAACTTCTCGAAGGTCAGCATCGGCCAGCTCGTGGCGGGTGGTAGCCCCGCTTCAGAGCGCACCTCATTCATGACCTTACGGATCATGTCGATCTGACTGCCCAGCCGCCAGCCTTTAGCCCAGGCTTTGGGCGCGCAGTGCTGAGTGAACGTGACGCCGGAACCCTCCGGCCAAGTGAGCTCCTTGTCGTATTCTAGGAACGCCAGAGCAACATCTGACATTGTCTGATGCGGCCGATCAGCCGACGGGACGTCCCACAGCAGTCCCGTGTAGCGGTGCGAGTTGATGAAGTAGCGGCCGAAGATGTGGCGGGGCGGTCGAGCGTCGGTATCGCCGCGGCCGAGCCGTCCGGCATCGCTCTGATTAATGAAAAGGTAGAACACGCGCGTGGTCTTTTCGAACTCGTTGCCAATCGACATTGCGTGTTCATACTCCTCCGAAGTGAAGCGGTTGGCCTCGTTGAAGACAAGGGCGATCATGTCGGCGCTGCGCTTAACGCGCTGTTCGTTGAGTGTGCGCACCACGCGTGCGAGCAACATATTGCTGCTTGCGCTTGCGGCGACGGACTGCCCCATCTGCGTGAGTAGGGAGGTCATGAAGTACCCCTCAGTGGGCTTTTGTGGCTTGCTGTACGTGAACTCGGTCATATACATCGAGAACGGGCGCCAGGTATCTGTCTGTACGAGCTGGCGCCCACCAAAGGTCTTGCCTACGCGGCCGTGGCCTTCGATCCAGAGGGCGTCGCAACCCATCTCAATGCTTGCTCGGGTAGCCCCGGCGAGACGCTCGCCGGGACGGGTGAAGATCAGGGGGCGCTTGTAGCGAAGAATCGGGTGGACTTCAGAGGTCATTGCAGAAGACTCCGTGCGGACGAAGGGTCGCGGCTGAAACAAGGCCGCGAGTGATCAGCGACGGCGCAGCGAGACGGCGCCACCACGAGGGGCGAAACCTTCTAGCGTGCGTGCCGCACCGCTGGGGGCAGGATCAGGGGGGATCTTCGGTTTGGGGACGCGTCCCGAAGCAATGTCATCAGCCGCCCAGCGTAGGTGGCGGGCCGAATCGCGCACCTCGGCGTGGAACGCGTCGATCAGGTCTGCGATACCGTTCCAGCGCTGCCCACGACTCATGCGCCATCGATGCGCTCGCCGCCGCTCATCGAGCGAATGCGCGGTCAGCGCGTATGGTGGGAGCGTCTTTAGTTCCAGATACGGCTGTCCCTTTGCGTCGAGCAGCTGCAGAAAGCGCGCGTCCTCGGCGATGTAGCCGTTGAAAGTCTTACCGATCAAATCCGGGCGTGTGTTGAGCTTCTCGCTACGGTAGGTCCCATAGCCATAGTTCACGTGGGGCAGTTCTCCATTCCCGCCCCGGATCGTCACGCGGATCCGGAACCGGCCCAAATCCCGCACATCCTCTGCTGTCCGGCTAGATCGAAGCGGCATGCCGCCGTTGGAAAGGTACGTTTCGATCACCTCGCGCGGGCTGCGGCCCTGGAGGCCCTCATGGGCGGTGACGTTGTAGGTCGAGAAAACGATGTCCAACATATCCTCGACGAGGTGTAGGAAGATGGGGTGCGCCTTGCTGTTCTGCAACGACACCCGCTGCTCTTCGCGCACTTTGGTCTCTGGCTCAAAGCCGCCAGCCAAGTGACGCAGTACCTGCACTTCGATTGACTTGAAGAACGCCTCGATATGCGGCCGGGTCTCTGGGATTCCAGCGTGGCCGAAGCGGTAGACACCCAGACGGACCTGCGCGAGCGCCCTTTTTGCGTGCTTGGCCAGATGGCTGCTGTAGTTGTCTACCGAGATGCGGAGGCCGCGTGGGGTTGGGCCATCGATCGCGTTAGGCATCCATGCGTTGGGTAAATACTGCATCTGCCGCCCGGTCAAATCTTTCGGGCGCCACGGCATCAGAGCACGCCTGATGGTCCTCAGAAAGTCGAACTGCGAATAGGCCGCGTCGACGATTACCGTCCAGCCCATGCAGGCCCGCGAGGCCACGTCGATTTCAGCCAACAGCATCAGTCCGGACACTCGCGTCAAACGATGCGTGCCGTCCGAGAGCGGGACCGCGCACCACTGTTCTTTGAGATCGATGTAGTGGCCGTCGATCTGGGTCTCGTCGAATGGCTCAGGAATCGAGAGCTCGGCCCACTTCTTCAGCGCCGGATCGACGACGAACCTCATTGCAAGTTCGGCGGTGCGGGAGCGTATACGCTTGATGTAGGTAACCAAAGCACGCCGACCGCCGTCACGAGTGTTACGTGGGTAGTCGTCATCGCCTCGACCGGCTCGGCGCAGGATCCGGTTTACCTCGTCGTACAGACGATTGAATGCGGGGCTCGTCTGGCGACGCGAGGGGAGAGGCCCCTTGAACTTGATGAGCGCAGCCTTGAGCTCGGGGAGGGAATCCACCAGACGCGTCATGCCGTAGGCATGCTTGAGTACGGGTGCGTCCTTGTTGCGCGGCTTGGGATCAACGAGCCGCACCTGCGGTAGGCAGACCGCAAATCCATGCACACCGCCGCTAGGCGCCGGCTCATTGGCGAACTCAAGCATGCGCTTGCAGGTCTTTCGGTGTATCCCGTAGAGTGTGGAGACGCGCTTGATCGGCTCGCCTTCAATCAGGGCGACGAGAGCATTGACGCGGTTGTCGATAGATTTTCGAGTCGCATCATCAATATCCACCATTGCCGCGGTATCCGGGCGCGGTAACGCGAGAAGCCGTGCGACATCTTCTTCGGTTAGGTAGCTCATGCCGGTGATCTCCGCGAAACGAGCGTGTTGCGCCCTAAGCGCACGGCGCGATCGAAATCAACGAGCCCCAGACAGATCAGCTCACACGTGACGGCCTGCACATCGCATGGGTGGAAAGGTGCGAGCGCGGTCTCAAGCTGGTCGATGCGCGAGCGCTCGACCTTATTCAGGTGTTCCAAGATCCGACTGCGCAGCGCCAGACGGTTGCCCAAATTCTGAGCCAGCTGGGCAAACCCCAGAAGACGCATGTGCTGACTTACCGCGCCGCCCTCCAGGCGTACGTCATGCTCGGTCACGAAGCGAAGGCGCACGTTCTGCTCACGGGCAACCGCCTCGATGCGCTCAGCTTCGCGTGGTCGCAAGGTCCCCCCGGCCCCTTGCACGCAGGCACCGTCAGCAACGATCAGCAGGAACTCAGCAAAGCCTGTTGCATGCAGGACCCAGAAGTCGAGCTCGACTTGGCTGTCGCAGGAGTTGAGCATGCACGGGCGCTCTGTGTAAGCCTGCACGCGTGGATCTGTCTCGAGCGCAAGTGCCACCGCGATGGAGGCGAGTCCGTCAACCTCAACGACGCGGCTTTCCTTGATGGACTGGTAGCCGTAGATGTCGCGGTTCTCGAACTCGCGACGCTTGTAGATGCGCGGTTCAAAGGGCCGCTCACCCGGCACATGGAGTGACGCGCCAGCGTCGAGAAACGCGCGTAACGTGCCGGTTTTGCCACTGCGACTTGCTGGAGACATGGAAATGTAGGGCATGAGGACTCCTACGGCGGCGGCCGTACGGTCGCCATCGCGTATGGGTGGTGGTTTCGAGGCGCGAACCAGCGTCGGGCCGATCGATCAGGCGGCGGAGGGCACGCATGGGCAACTAGCCCGCGAGGCGGATTGTTGGGCGTGCAGATCGTTTGTGCGCCGTCAGCTCGGCGCAGTAGGGATGCGGGTCGGCATCAGAAGCTCCCAGTCGGTGCCTGTCTTTCTTCAGGCAGCAGTTGACGGTGACCCAAAATTCGAAGAAGCTGAGCGTCGCAACACGTCTCATGCTATCTCGCGGGCCCTTCCGACAGGGCCCGCCTTCGTTTTCAGGATCGGAGGTTTATCTTGTACGGGCAGAGAGATCTGTCTGGGTGAGTCTGGTCCTCGGATAGAGTGTCCGTCGAAGCTCACTTACTGTGGCATTCTCGAAAGCGATTGGCCTGCCTACAATTGGGGTACGCGGGCTCGGCGCCCTATGCCTCCTATCGGTGCCCGCTTCATCGAAAGCTCCATATCGCCTTTCAGTGCTTCTCTCGGGATACTGTGAAGCTTCCCAGCTGCATCCTGGCTCCCTCTTGTTCTGAGGAGATGGGCACGCTAGGTGCGTAGGCGTCTTGGGAAAGACGACCTCTCGCCGGCCAGGCTGACAGCATCTTTTCTGATTTTCCCGGAACCTAACGTCACTAAAGCTATTGCGCAAGTGCCTGTTTTTGCGCTGATTAGCTGGGTACTTGGACGTATGGTTGGTATTTAAATTGATGCAATGTTGGCCTTAAAACAGAGCCCGCTAGACTATTTATTTCAATGCTATGGTTGGGTTAATGCAGGCTATCGCTTTGACTAGATAGACGTGCGCCATGCAACATGAAAGGGGCTTGGTGGAGCGAAGATCGACGGCGTCGAGCTGATCGTTCATCTGGGCCAGGGATTGATGTTCTCGCTCCCTGGCAAAGCAATGATGTTGCTGGCGAGTTTGATTTTCCGAGCTTTGTTTCATAGTCAGCAGCCACAATCGGTTCTGCGGTAGTACTTGGAAAACAGTGAACTATTGAGTTCTGACTTAACGGAGAATCGTCAGTTGTGAGGGACCACAATTCTTATCAGCCGAAGAAGAAGCTTCCGTCCTTGGTCAGGGTCAAGCTAGTGTCGGTAGTGCTGGCTGCAATGGCTGCATTGCCCGAGTCATGGGCAGAGGAAGGTACAACTAAGGAGACGTTGGAGGAGGGCGCCAAGGTGGCAGCGCCAACCGTGACCAACATCTGCCCGAAAGGCACGTTGCTGTGCGCCAGTGACCTAGCTAAGCAGTGCCGTGGAGTGCGGCTGGATGAGTGACGTTGAAGCACTCGCTCAGCGTCTGATGACGGCGGGTTCGTCGACGCGAGAAGACTACATGCTGGCGCTCGAGTGCCTTGACAAGGCGGTGTGCGAGGCTAGCGCAGTAGGCCAAGCCCAAGCAGGGCGCATGGCTGCGCCTTGTGTTGGTTACGGGACATACCTGTTCGCACGCATGTGTTCGCATGGCATCGCTGCTGTGCGGGCAATGCCATATTCCCGTTGGGTCAGAAGCGATCACCAAGAGTGGGGGTTCAACGTCCTAGCCTGCCACGCCCGCGCTCTGCTGGAAGGCAATTTGTACTTTCACTATTTCATGCAGCCGACGGACGACGGGCTGGACGAGGGTAGGGCGCGGGTCACGTTGCTTCAACTCAACGACTGTTGCAGCAGGTTGAAGATGTTTGCCGGTAGCGAACAACAGCGGTTATGGTTCGAGCAGCAGCGCGATGAGTTGCAAGCTCGCCTGCGCTCCATCCCATTCTTCCTCAAATTGTCGCCTCCTGTACAGGCTCAATGCCTAGCCGGCAAGAAAGCATGGTTCCTAGACCGAGCCCAGTTGGTGGAACTGGTAGGAATGGACAAGGCTGGCTTTGACATTCTATGGGACCTATGGTCACAGCATTCCCACATCCACCCCGTATCCTTCCTGCGCATGGAGCCAAACGGCCGAGGCACGGGATTGGAATGCGATCCCGATCGCCAGTATTTGGCCGTTGCTATGCTGATCAGCGCTGGAGTTCTAGAAGCAGCCACAGATAAGATCGTCGAGGTCTTTCCGGATGTGGCCGGCGAGCGGAAGGGCTTGGACTCGAAGTTCAGCCCAGGACCTAAGCGCAATCGACGAAGGTAGCCGGGCAGAGGAAATGTAACTCAAGGATAGGAGCATGAATGACCGCTTTCCACATGAAGAAGGGGAGGGGCTGCGGGGCGTGGATACCTCAAAATCATCGACGGCCAGCAACGCCTGACCACGCTGCAGTACTTTCTGGCCGACACCTGACAACTTCGCCAGATGCTGAAGATCACCTACGGGTTCGATCTTTTCTATGGACTAGCGCTGCGCCTGAGGCTGTCTGTTTCCGTCGAGTGCGCGAGCTTCGAGGCGCGCGAATCCTCGCTGGGCGGTCTGCATAGGGTTCCAAGTTCCGCGAAGCAGGACGCTAATCCCCTATGATTGTCTGCAGGAGGCGTCGCGCCGCGGCGGGAGCTTTAGTAAATGAGCAAGAGGGAAGTCATCTCGCGAGACCCGCTGCAGGGTACCCAGGTCATGAGCACGGTTAAGTGGGATAAGCGATAGAAGAGTAAGGGGGCTGTCCAGTTCGGTGCTCATAGGTACGGGTGTCGCCGGTGTTGCCGTAGGCCTCTGCTTGGCAATAGCTATACTAGCTATCATAAATCCACAGACTGCAGCCATTGGGGCGACCATTGCGACGTCTGTTGCAGTCGTTGTCGCTTTGGCTGTGGGTTTGAGTCCTTGGTTCATCGTCCAGAGCGATCGAAAGACACGGTCAGCGGTCATCGCCTCCAGGATTGCACATGAGCTGGAGATAGCACTGCGAACGGCTGCAACGATCCGCGAAGGCGCTATCGCGCCGGGTAATCCCCTCGCTTTCAGGAGCGACGGTCAGTGCCAACGCGTTCCGTGAAGGAACGTATTTCTCTCGTCCGCATTGGTGAGGGGCAACTTCGCGATGTGCGTATGGCGCCAAGTCTTCGCCTCCGAACCGAGCTTCGTTAGATCTAACTCATTTGGCATGTCCTCCATGACTCCAGCTGGAGAGCATGAGGCCGAGCGCAGGCGTGAGCGGATATTTGCCGTGCATACTTCTACTACAAGGCCGGTCAGGTCGAGACGATCGAGCATCTGCAATAGCTTGAGTCGCTTCTTGGCGGTGAAGTTACTGTGCTTGAGCGTTCTGTTATACCGTGGTTGAAAGTGCTGGATGAGTGCAGCTTCGGCAAGACTGATCCGCTGTTTCCGATCGATCTTTTGCAGGAGCGTACCGTCGGTCATGGCACGAAAATGGTGGCGTTCCTCTTCTACGGACGCAGATGGATCCAGAGTGAGATCTCCTCCCGAGCTCACGAAGATCCGAGCGTGCTCGAAGCGAAACATCAGAATGATCACTTCGTGGCTGGGAGCATGGGTAACTGCATCGGCCAAGATCTGCTGGAACGTGTCGTGAGCCATTAGACGATCAACAGCCAGGCGTTGGCGAGTTCGACCTATACCTTGGCCTACATAAAGGACGTCCAAGTCCGAGTGCGCCCCAAGTTCGCAGTCAGACGTGGCGACGATGGCGTATGTTGGGATGGTGATCGGGTTCCGGGTCCCTCGTATGTGAACATAGCTTCCTGCCTCGTTAGTTTCGATCTGCACGGGTGTGCCGAGATGGTCCAGTTGTGCTTCAACCAACGAATAGCAAAATGGTATCGGTTTCCATTTTCCATCGTCGACCACCAGAAGATGGCCGACGATGGTCTTATTCGTCACAGCCAGCGAATCGGGATCGACAAAGATGCGTCGACGAGTGGTGATCATGTATAGGTTGCACATAGTCAGGGCATCCCGAAGCCCGCTGAGATGATCCACTGAGTAGAGCTCTGACGGGTATAGCGGATTGGCTTCGCTGGAATAGAGATTCAAGCAGCCTTCTGCTGCGAACTTGCGCTTCGCCATTCTTTTTTCCTTGACAGGCTAGTGTTCGATTGTTGCCGAGTGTGCGTGTGCAAGCACTGACGGAACCAGGCTTGCAAAGGATTGACCGGGCGCAAGGGGGCTACTTAAAGTGCTGATTCATCGACTGAATGATGTCGTTCTCGGTATCAATGGGAACCAATGAACCGATGGACGATCGAAGGGACTCCAGAGCCTGATCGGTGTCGCGGTCGCTGACGAAGAACTCCAAGGACAATGAGGCGCTGAATTTGTTGATGTCCGCGACGCTAGGGATAGGTGAAGAATTGGGTATCGACCCCACAATGCAGCGGAATGGGGATACTGGAAGGAACACCTTCTCAATCTCGGCTCCATCTGTGAGTGAGGTTGTCACGAGGCGTGGTTTCCCATCGCTGAATATTGCGAATGGTCCGCAGTCCCCGAGAATGAAAAACTCTTCGGGTGACGCGACGAGGCAGGTGAACTCTAGCTTGCTTGCCAGTTGGCTGGCACGTGTCGGCATCCCTGGATCCTTGGCTAGAGCCTTCAGAAACGCGCCATTTGCAACGGTGCTGGCTTCATCGCGAAGTCTGGACATTACTGCGTATGCCATTCCCCATGCCTGAGCAACGAGCTTTCCCTCCTGTTCGGTGACATATGTTCTCCATCGCGGCAGGATCATGCCGTAAATCTTTGCTCGCTGTTCCCGAGCAAGCTGGCCAAACGTCGCTTCGATCTGTTCATTGATCAGGCGCTTCTGCTCCTTCGGATCAGTAAGGCTGGCCATGAGCTCGTGGCGCACACTCAGTGGATCAAGGAGCGTGGTACGCAGCCCTTCCACGATCGACGGGAACATCTCTACGAGGGCTTCCCGCATAGATTTGGTACGGAAGGCGAGGGCGGAGATGAGAGTAGCGGCGTCCATGGGGGTAACGACATCCCCTCTATTGATGGCCTGCACGGTCTCGGCCAGTGCGTCTTCGCCATGGGTGATGGCGTCGTCCAGGCTGGTGTCTTCCGGGCCGCCGTAGAAGTCCAGCTCCTTGCCCAGCCCGCTGGTGTTGGGCGTGAAACGCCCCCGGGTCCGGTGGTGAGCGTGGACATAGAATTCCTTACCCCGCTGTCGGTAGGCAAACGGCCGTTGGATGAGTTGGGGCAGGTAGTGGTGTTTGCGGCCGGACATTGGGCGATCCACGGAGGTCTAAGCCAGTCTGCGGAACGGGTGAATCACCAGGTGAGACTGAGCTTTGTGGTGGGCGGGGGCAGTTTGGCGGAGGGAGGCGTGAGCGGATTTTCGTATAAACGGGATGTTGACTAGCCTGAGTTCGAAGGCTGCCATCATTCGGGAACATCTCTGCTCTTGGCCGCAGGACGTTACGCGACCCAAAGCGGAAATTCAGAGATTCAATGGTGTGCCTGCTTCGCAGCGGTTCCAGTCGTTCGGCTGCTCCGGCCGAGCTCACGCTTTCGGCCCTCTACCAGTTACTGACTCGCTCGGACTTGGGCCGACTAACGGTCGGTCCGAAATGCACCGCTATTCACTGACCGGTCCGGTGGCCATAAGCGAGAACATCGACTTGATCTCGGTGTCCGAGATTTCGCCAGCCGCTGCCTGCGGTTCTGCCTGCTGATAAGGATCGGTGTCTTCTTCGCCCTCCCGCTCTTCGAGAGTCTCGCGGCGACTTTGAATATCTTGCATCAATGCCGCGTCAGTACGGACGCCATACGTCTTTGCTGCGGAGACAAGGTCTTCGCGAAACGTTTCGAGTTCTTGACTGGAGGAGATGTCGGAAAGCTTGCCCTCAATTCCAAAGATAAACCCTCGCAGCGCGTTGCTCGCTGCGCTGCGGACCAAGCCTTTTTCCATCAGTGGCTCAAGTGCGCCAGCAATGCTTGTGATGTCGTCGATTGCCAAGTCCTCACCTGCATTTTCGAGCATTTTTGCCGCTGCAGTGGTAAGGGCTTCGCAGGCCGGAACTAGAAGGTCATCCGTCCGAAACTGAAGCCGCTTCAACTGCCACAGGGAAAACAGGCACTCGTAGAAATCTCCTGGCTCGATTCCCTGCGAGATCAAATCGTTGACTGCCCTGTCAAGGACAGCCTTGATATGAAGACCCGGCAAGTGTTCGCGCATCTCAAGGATGTGCCGCAGGGAGGCGATCGCGGTTGTTCTATTGTCGCCTTGGATGCGGTCCATGGCGGCTATCCATAGATCATGTTCTCCGAATTGATCGCGACACTTCGTAATGTTTGTCCTGAAAAAATTCCATGTGCTTCTGAACTCGTAGATCGTCGAAACGGATCGCACAACAACGGGAAGCAGCTGGTCGTCGATGAAGACACTGCTCAGGAAATCGCGAATGCCGGGATTTGCGAAGGAAATTTCTTGATCTCCGACCGTAACAAACGATCCGCTCAGTTCCTTCAACCCTGTACGGAAACGCGAAACTGCCTCCGACGAAGCGATCTGGAGCCCTGCGTTTGCGGTGATTCGTTTGAACAGCTGCAAACAGAGATCCATTCCTACATAGGGGCCGGTAAAGAAGGTGGCCCACAACAGACATCTTGCATCTGCGCTCAGGTGTGAGCGATACGGCCGCTCCCAGAGCTCCGAAGGGTTGTCTAAAACACGAAGGACAGTGGCCTGGATGGATTCGTCGCTTACAGAATAGTAGTCTGCTGAAGTCAGCAACTCGATCAAGCGGGGGTTGAAGTTACGGTGGTCGATCATCTTCAGGAAGAAGTCGCCGTCCAGGAGCTTGGCCTTTTCCTCATCGACCAGATCTGAGAAGTAAATGTGGTTGAAGACAACTTTGGCTTTGATGATCCGCGTATAGACCCCGACGTTCAGAATCATTTCGCTTGCCTCCACTCGCGGCGACGAGAGCTTGTCCGACTGGATCTGCGCCTGGTTGAGCAGGTACAGCCTAGTCGTCAGGATGAAGCGAAGATCCTTGTTGTTTCGAAGTCGATCCAGGAAAACGGGCAGACGCTGATCCACCTTGCCCAACAGTTCGTTGGTCAGACTGATCTGACCCAGGAAATCGTCGAGGAAGATGAGTCGCTTCTCGCCGGCTGTACTGACGGCCATTGCCTCCTGCAGGTCATCCACGACAAAGACCTTCCAGTTCTGCTCCATGTGGAGCCAAAGCAGCATTCGGCCAAGGGTGGTCTTTCCGACACCCGGCTCGCCCGCAATGATCAGCGCGCCGCGGTCCTCCAGGATCGTCTCCGCCTCGGCCAAACTGGCGTTATGCACGAACTTGGGAACAAGTTGCTTGATGCGGGCCAACTCGGCATCGGTCCGGTTGTAGACCGCGCTGTGCAAGATTCGCTCAAGGACTTCCGTGCTGGTCAACCAAAGCTTGAAATGCTGACGCAGCACGTGTGGATGGAGGCCCAGAAAGTTGTTTAGGTCCTCGCGGCCTATGACGTCTCCGGCACTGATCGGCGTGGACGGCATCGCTTGAATGATTTTGCGCTTCAGTTCCGGGGTAAGCGATAAGGACGTGACTAGGATGTACCGGTTCGGAGCCAGCTTCAGGACTTTGCTGTCCTCCTTCATCGCTGCCCGAAGAAGGCTTCTTGGCCCTCCCTCCGCATGATGCTTGGCCTGCACTACGACATCCTGGTCCGCCATGGCGAAGCGGAAGTCGATTCCACCATCCTTGCCGGGGCCAAAGCTCTCCATAGTGATGCCCAACTCCGCTTGCAGCAGGTCACGAACGAGCAGTTCGAAATCGATCGACGACAGAGTGCGAAAGTCGTACATGCCGTCAAGCCTGAGTGGCCGCGATCAGGGAGTCCATATGGGGTTTGTCAGTCTCGGTGATGACATCTATCAGGTCCTTGACCGCATGCTCGAGGTCGAAGATCAGCTCGTTGTTTCCAGCGAGCCGGTCCAGCGTGTTGCCGTGACTGAAGTAATGGAAGATCTTGAGGATCCGCTTCGCACGCTCGACCCCGAACAGAATTTCGGCTCGCTCGTCGACTTGTTCCGAGTCTTTCGGCCCAGGAAGCCTGGAGTACGTATAGAGCTCGATGAAGCGCCTCATGGCGTTCGGCAACAGCATCAGCACTTCGTGGACGGTCTTGTCAGGCGCCTTGTGGAAGCGATGAATGACCTCAAACAGGAAATGATATTCAGACTGATAGCGTGCGAGCGAGGCCGGCATGTCTTCCAGCGTGGAGGACTTCTCGGCGATCCTTCTGATCAGGTAGAGCCGGGCTCCCTTGTTGCTCGCCACGGGCTTGATCTCTCTGAGCAGGTTGAAGAATTCGAAGTTATGCGTGGAGATGAACAGTTGCTTGCAGGTGGTCTGCCAAGGCGCGTTCTTGTCATGCTGCTTGAAGAACAGCGCTCGGATGGCAGCGGTCACCTGAAAGATGTGATTGGCGTCGAGACTTGAGATGGGATCGTCGATGTAGACGATGGTCTCCTTGAATTCAGCTGGCTTGATCTCCTGGAGCTTTGTCAGGAAGTATGAGAAGGCAACTGCCGTGCGCTCGCCATCACTCAAATTCTTGGCAACGGCTCCCGTCTTCCGGATCAGTTGAAAGCGGTCCTGGCCTGCCGCATCCTTTACGACCTGGATCTGGACGGCCTCGCTCCCCAGCATGGACGCCAAGCGTTCGTTAATCTTTTCCCTGCCTTGTTGTGCCTGACTGATCTGAGCCTGAAGATCACTGATCTCCGGCCGCAGCCTTGCGACATAGGCCTTCAGACGGTCGGACCGACTGGCGAGTCGCGTCTTCTGTTGCTCCAGGCCTGTGGCCGCCTGGTCGTTCTCGAATTGCTGGACGTAGTGGTATCGTGCCTTCCTCAAGGCATCGGCTCTTGCCTTAATGAAGTTGGAGGCCAAATCGTTGTTCTGCTTGATGACAAGGTTGACCGCTGCAACCGCGTCCCTGATCCCTTTTTCTAGGCCTGCAGCCAATGGCGAGGGCGTCATGGCCTTGCGGGAGTCGTCAGCCTTGAGTTGCACTTCGTCTGTGAGTTTCCTTACAGCCTGGTTGAATGCGTCGATGGCTGCGGGCAGCGCTTCAATGGCGGCAGTGTAGGCTTCGCGAAACTGAGCATTGAGTTCGGCGGCCTTGGGCCAGCTCAGGTGGAAAACAGCCACCTTCACACGTACAAGAAGACCATCGACCCGCTCCTTGTGGTCTGCCAGATCCTTCGAAAAGTGTGCGCGAAAGGCTTCGAGGCGATCCTGAGACAAGTCGTTCCCGCAGAACTCGCACGTTCCCGCGCCTGGGTGCAGGGCCAAGCCGCCTTGGACCCAGCGTTCAACGGTAGGATTCTCCTCAAGGTGTTTGATAGTGTTGGAGAAGCTTGGCGTTGCGGCCAGAACCGTGACGGCCTCCTTGTGGAGATTCTCGATCGACGGAGCAGCGCTCAATTCCTCGACCATGCTCGGCTTCTTGGAGTCAGGCGTCAGCGCGATTTCGATGGCATCAGCGAGTTCCTTCTCCGGCACGAGCTGGGAATCAAGAACGCCGACTGCGACAAGATCCTGCCCGAGATGTGCGGCCGTATAGGGATCAACCTTCAAGTGTTGGCGGATGAACTTGGCAGTGTCGGTCTTGGCCTGCGCGATCCGCGTCTTCAGTTCTTCGAACTTGCCGTCCAGTTTGCGTTGGACCTCGTCCGAGCGCTTGATCCGTTTGCTAAGCTCATCGATTTTCCGTTGCGCATCCTCGGATTCCTTGCCCAGCAGCAGGATGGGGTTGAAGCTTCCGCCATCGAAGTGCAGATTGGCGCGGACGAAATCGGAATTGAAGACCCGAACCGACAGACTGCACCGACTGAAGTTTTTCTCGGTGATCGAATCATCGGCAGTTCCAAGTGTGAATTCGCAGCCGGACAAATCAGGATTGGCCGATTTGGTCTCAAGCTGAGCGAACAGGCGGGAGAGGGTGGTCTTCCCAGAGTAGTTCCAGCCATAGATGAGATTCTTGATCCCGAAGTCTTGCGTGCCTGTAGGCTTGCTGTAGCTTTGATAGACGCCAAGCCCCTTGATCTTCTCTATGCTCTTCAGCATGTCGCCTCCTTGATCTTTGACGCAAGCTTACCGTAAGCGTCTGGAGGCCCCACATTGCGGAAGTGAAGGTCCGCTTCTGGCCGAAAGCAGAGGTCGGTTCAAGGCAACCGCAGCGCCCTGCCGCCCTATATGCTGATTGCCAATGTCCACGCATCTATAGCTGGCTTGCCTAGTTCACAGGCGAGACGCCGGACCGCTTTACTCTTACCGAAGCAATCAGCTTCCTCAGAGTCATGTTGTGGACGCTGCGAACTCATCACTCTTTCTACTGTAGCTGGCGCGATGTCGCCACTGCAGGCAGTCATGGTGCTGTCCGTACAAGTAAATATTCTTTGATCATGATCAACTTGGCGAGCGGCACCGAACAGGACGAGCCTTACTGCTGCTGGTCCGGCGCAAGGCGATAATCATAACGAAGCGAGGCAGAAGTGTTGAATTCTGATGAGATTGCCAAACAAACATTGACGCAACTAGGTTTCATCGTAGAAAAGTTGCCAGAGGCTACAGAGAGTGGCAAGAAGATGCCGGATTTTTTCGTGCGGTATGGTTCTAGTAGCGCTTTGGTGGAAGCCAAGCTTAAGGTCGACGATCCGGATCAGGCCATCCTGCGCGAGAACGTCTTGACTTCTGGTGAGGCCTATGTTTCCGATCACGTACTCGGTCGAAACGAGACCCTCTCGGGCATCGTTCGGAATGGCTCCAAGCAGTTGAAGGCAGCTATAGAATTCGAAGCAGATTTCAATGTTATTTTCTTCCTGATGAACTGTATCAACGCTCGCGCCGTACGCGAGCAGCTTGTCGATACGCTGTACGGAAGAACAATGGTTATGGAATATGGAAAACCGTCTCAACTCAAGGCCTGCTATTTTTACAGGAATAGCGATTTCTATAGAAGGCAGGAGATCGATGCAGCAATCGTTGGCTATTCTGAGGCGAACGGCGGAGATTTGAAATTTAGAATTTGCCTCAATCCTTATTCACCTCACCATAATGAGCTCAAAGCGTCCGAGTTCCTCCTGCCATTTGGCCCTGCGGTTACGGACCCGATCAGTGAAGAACAAGCCGGCCTGGCCTATATTCCTGACGCTGGCGTTGAAAGAAGGGAGCAGAATTTCATGCGGCTTTTCTCCTTCTGCGACCCAGTACTTCTTCACCTCGCCGCCAAGTATGGAACAGCGCCGCTTGTACGTCTCGATTTCAATGCCCCTGAGATTTCTATTCGGTCACGGTAGCTCTGTCGGTTGCCTCTTCAGTCCGATATATACGGCCGTTTCAACCGACCGCTCGTGGCCGCAGGGCGTGATCGACCCGAAGCGGACATCCAGCTAGAGCCAGAATGGGTTCCGGGGCGTTCGGTCCTATCTCTGGGTGATGGCTTGTTAGTCTGATACAGCGGCCCTAAGATCACGCTGTAGCAGGGAAAGCCAGCCATGCAGTGCTTAGTGGCTATGTCGTACAACGGGACTCAAGGGTCCCTCTAGTCGGCAGTTTGCCGTCGTGGAGTTAGAGTGAACCCCGTCGAACAAATCAAAATTTTGAACAACCTTGTTGATGATATCAACGCTGTTCTCTCGCGGCATGGGATTGATAAGACCATCACGCTTTCTGATATCACAGTCACTGACAAGACCGTGTCCGATTTTTGCAAGCCGAACGCGCCTCTCTCTGAGGCGATCACCAACTATCTCTGGCCGAGCATCTCATCCGAAGAGGTGTACCACTACACTTCTCTGCAAGCAGCAGAAGCGATACTTAACTCCGGAACCTTTAGGTTAACGAATATTGAAAAAAGATGCGGAGAGGGTGAGATCGAGACGTTTTGTAAAACTCATGGCCTGTCCGGATACTTGGACAGTACAGAGAATGGGGTTCCTTTATTCAAAACCCTGCTGATGCCGAACACGTACTATGCATCATTCACAGGATCTGACCTCACTCCTGAGCGCGAAGACTATCTCTGGAGAACATTCGCCACACATGACGGCGTTAGACTGAAGCTCAAAATTACAGCGTCCAACCCGAACTTCCGGAAAATTCAGTACGAGGCAAAGCTTAGCGAACCGATTCCGCTAATTTCTGATCTTTTCAATACTGTAAAGCAAAAGTATGGTCGAGATTTCATTTTGAAGGGTATATCACGACTTTGCTCCTTCTACCTTTCAGGTGAAGACTACGGCATCGAGAATGAGCTTCGTGCGCTTCATAGAACATGGGACGGGTTCGGGCCTCAACCTGTTGGACAGGGGCCTAATAGCTACATTGAACTTTCAATCGGAACCATGAGCGAATGCGGTTACCAGATCGACGTTCTTGAAGTTCAATCACGTACTAAACCCTCGATGCCAAGTTATTTCGCTTTTTCAAACAGGCCGACCTAGCAGTTCGTTGAGGCCGACGACGCTTGGCAGGATGGCTTGGCTCAGGAATTAAGCCTCAGAAGGGCTATGTCGAGCGTTCGGGGTTGCTGTAGCCATATGAAGACTGCAATAGCATCTCTGCCTGAGAGGTCGCTGCTTGTTGAGGACAACGGCGTCCTAGCTAGAGTCTAAACAGTCCCTTCAGGGCGAACTCGCTTCACCAGTCGGCCCAGTTCCAGAGCCAAACGTCCGCTTCTGGCCGATAACAGTCGTGGGCTCGACATGGCAGCATTCGACTCAAAGCAGCCACCGATGCGGCCGCCCAGCCTACTGCGGGGTCCGGTCATATGCGGGCTTGTTGGCTTGGCTCTGTAGCCCTAAGGTCGAGGTATAAAGTTGACAGTCGACGATTTGGTGGATCAGTTCGATAAGTGGATCCTCGGGTCCATCCTTCAGGTGTTTTCCCTGCACAAAGAGGTATTCCTTGGGCCTTTCCAATATAAAGAATCATCTTGCTAATCACCCCATATCCTTTCGTGTTGCTGCAGGATTGCTTGTCCTATTCTTCGTTCTTGGATTTTCTCTTGCGAGTTTGGGGGTCCATGGACTTTGGACTGAAAGCACCTCGAGGTTAATCGGCGAAAATCAAGCGCCAGGAACTCTTGCACTTTTCGTCAGCGTTTCCTTGCTTTACCTGTCTGCCAAGGTTGCAATAAGAGGCTCTTCATTTGACCCGCAAGGAGGTGTGGACCGGTTCCTTAGCGTCTACATCCCCAATGCAGCACTCGGCATTGGTGCTGCGTACGTCGGCGTAACAATTGGCGCGGCTTTGGCTATCGCAGTCTTTGCTCACGACTCGATCTCCTCACCATTCGCGCTGACACAACTACTGTGGCTTTGCGCAAAATTGCTTGGTGGACTTCTCTTCGTCTATCTCCTATTTGTATTCATAACGATAAATAAGTCGACCGCACCAGGCTATGCGACTCCCTGCTTTCAAAGGAACATTCGCTTTATAAGTGGCCTGTTCTTCTTGGCGATGTTGGGCAGGTCGATATTGGGGATTTTCGTTGCGCGTTGACGATTCATTTGGGCTGACGTCGCTTCGCGGCGCGGCTTAGTTCAGGCGTCTGCTAATCACATCTATCGTTCGTTAGCGCTCAAGAAGGAGGAAGCACGTGGAAACTGAAGCCAGCAGCACCTATACAGTCGTCATCGCTCCAAGCAAGGAGAAGCTTCTGAGTGAGGTCAACAGCTTGATTGACGCCGGCTGGATGCCTCAAGGGGGACTCAGCATCGAGTACCCAGCTAACGCTGCACTGCCTATGTACGGCCAAGCCCTAGTAAGGGGTATTACAACCGACGCAGGTTGAGCATGGTTCCCGCCAAGCGGCCTGTAAGCAAATACGCGATTGAGCTCGCTCCCAGCAAAGATGCCTTAGTGCAAGAGGT
This sequence comes from Stenotrophomonas sp. 610A2, assembly GCF_030549615.1. NCBI lineage: Bacteria > Pseudomonadati > Pseudomonadota > Gammaproteobacteria > Lysobacterales > Lysobacteraceae > Stenotrophomonas > Stenotrophomonas pigmentata. The sequence continues at coordinate 2,394,457 of NZ_CP130832.1, read as the reverse complement.
TAATGAACGCCTTGCAGCAGGATGGGAGATACAAGGGCCTATTTCCATCAAATATCCAAAGAATGCTCTGTTTCCTATGTACGGTCAGGCACTCGTTTGGAGAAAAGAGACAGCTCCTCCTGTGCCTGCGACAGGTAGCTCCGGTTGCCTCGGGGTCGCCCTCCTGTGTGCGGCGCTTCCCTCAGCAGGCATCCTTGGTGCTCAGTTCATTTAAGCAGTCCCGTCGCCCACAGAGCCTCCGTCGCTCAGTACGGCGGCTTTGCCGGTACTGTCACTTATTTGGCCCGCTTCAAGTGGCCGCCTGTCCGGAGGCGGTCAACTAACAGCTCAGTCAAGCCGACGGTGCCACTGCCGCGCGGATTAACTAGGGCGTTTAACGTCCGCTTCTGGCCGAAAGCAGACATCGCCTCCCGCCTTAACCCAACCCTAGAACTTCATCCTCACACCACCATTCACCACAAACCCCTCCAGCGGCGCCCATGCATCCACGGTCCACTGGCCATCGTCGGCGCGACGAGGCCGCAGCATCGGGTTGTAGCCGCTCTGGCGGACGTTGAGGATGTTTTCCAGGTTGAGGAACAGGCTGACTCTGCCCAGCACGATTTCTCCCAGTGCACCCACTTCCAGATACGGTCGGCTGCGTCGACGCCAGGGATTGTCATCCAGCGCCTGGATACCGGTGTAGTAGGCCTCAAGGCCGATACGGCCACGGTCATGCTGCTCCCACATGGCAACCAGGCCTGCGCTATGCCTTGGCGTGAGTGAAACCGGACGGCGGCCGGCGCCTTCCTCACCGGGTTCGCGCGTATCGGTGTAGACATAACTACCGGTCACCGTGATGTCCTGCCAGCGATAGCGCAGCAGCAGTTCACTGCCACGGGTGCGGGTGACGCCCGCCACATTGACCAGTTGCACACGTTCACCCGGGGCGTTCGCAGATTCCACTAGGCGTACCGCATGGTCGATGTCCGATGCGAACACGCTGAGGTTCAGTTCCCAAGGGCCACGCACATAACCTGCATCGATGGATCCGGTGGTAGCGATTTCCGCGCGAAGGCGACTGAGCGGCTCCAGGCGTGACAGGCCAGCAGCCTCGATCTGCTCGACAAAGGGCGTAGGCGCATAGAAGCCTCTGCCGATCGACGCGCGCAGGGTCCACTCGTCAGGGCGGAACAACAGCGACACGCGGGGGCTGAAATGCCCGCCATAGGCGCTGTGGTCATCCCAGCGCGCACTGCCGGAAAGCGTAAGGTCATCGCGCAGCGCCTGCTCGGCCTGAACGAACAGGGCGGGCACGGTGTAGCGGTAATCAAACTGCGGGTAACGGGCGGAACGGAACCGGTCCTGCTGTGCGGCAATGCCCGCCAGCCAGCTGGTGGCGCCTACTCCGGACGCATAGCTGACTTCCGCAAAGCCGGTCTGATGGGTGTCGTTGTCCTGCTCAGGGCCATACCCGTGGTCGTGATCGGTGGACATGGCCGATGCGCGCAGCTGCAGTCGGTCGCTCTCGCGCACCGGAACATCCACCACCGCGCCGGCATCAACGCGCTCCGTGCGCTGCGTGAGGGCGAAGGGCTGCCCGTCGGGTGCCCGTTGACCGGGCAGTGTTCCGCCCAGCCGGCTCTCGCGCATTGCGCCTGCTGTCAGCAGTGCGCGCGCGCCATTTTCCGATTCCCAGAACAACCGCGGCCGGACCGTGGCTCGCTCGTAGCCGGGAATATCCGCCCAGCCGTCGCCGTCCAGGTCCTGGCGATCCTGGCGATGGTAGCCACCCACCACCGAGAGGCCCCAGTGCTCGGCAAGCGGCCCGGCTGCGTAGCCGGTCACGTCTTAGCCGCCGCGGCTTGTGGCATTGAGCAGCATTTCGGCCTCGGCGGTCTCTTTGGGCCGGCGCGATATCAGGTTCACCACGCCGCCCAACGCTGCCGGGCCGTACAACGCCGACGCGCTGCCCTTGATGATCTCGACACTGCCAAGGTCGGTCGGGGGAATCTGCAGCAGGCCGATGGACGATGACTGACCGCCGTACAGCGGCAGGCCATCAGCCAGCAGCTGGGTATACCGGCCGCGCAGGCCCTGGATGCGGATGTTGGATGCGCCCATGCCCGGCGAGGTGTTCTGCACCCGCACGCCCGCCGTCTCGGCCACAAGCATGGAGACGTTGCCCGGCGACATCAGCAGCTTCTCTTCGATCTCTTCCTGCGATACGACGTCTACCCGGATCGGTTCGTCGGAAACGCGGCGCCCTGACCGGGTTGACTGCACCACCACCGCATCCAGCTCCACGGCCTCATTGTGGTGGTCGTCGTGCGCGGCGGGCGGTTCATGTGCATTGGCCGGGGCAACGGCGGACAGCAGGGTGGCGCTCAGCGCCAAGGCAAGCGGATGGGGCAGCAGGGTCATGGGTCGTCAGGGCGGCAAGGCCGCGCGGTGGCGAAGTAGCCCGGCGTTGTAAACCTTGATGCGGCTACAAGGTCAAGCGACAGGCTGCGGTTGAAGGGCTTCCAGCACCCTGCAGTCGGCCACGCGGCCGCCCGGGCAATTGCCGATCATCCGCTCCAGCTCGCCCTGCAACGCCTGCAGGTCCTGGATCCGGCGTGTGATGTCTGCGATGTGCGCTTTCACCACATCGTCCACCGAACTGCACTCGTGCTCCCGCTGTTCACCAAAGGCAATCAACTCGCGGATCTGTTCGATGGAGAAGCCAAGCTCGCGGGCGCGGCGCACGAACGACAGGCGCCTCTGGTCCTGCGCGCCGTAGTAGCGGTAGTTGCCTTCCGAGCGTAGCGGCGGCTGCAGCAGCCCGATCTTCTCGTAATAGCGGATGGTTTCGGCCTTGGTGCCGGTTTGGCGAGCCAGCTGGCCGATGGTGAGGTGGCTGGGCATGGGCTTGACCTTGTAGGGGCTACAGGGTTGATAACGACTATCCCACCCTTTTTCAAGCCCGGGCACAGAGCCTGGCGGGAGACATCCATGGACCACTGCTGCGGCCACAAGCGCCAGGAACTGGAAGCGCTGGCCCTTCACAGTGCGCAGCGGCGCGTACTGGTGGCGGTACTCATTATCAACCTGGCGATGTTCTTCATCGAGTTCGGCGCGGGCATCGTGGCGCGCTCCAGTGCCCTGCAGGCCGATGCAGTGGACATGCTGGGCGACGCGATTGTGTACGGCCTGAGCCTGTGGGCAGTGAACCGGGGGGCGCGCTGGGAGGCTGGTGCAGCCCTCGCCAAGGGGCTGCTGATCCTGGCCTTCTTTGTCTTCATCGTGGTGGAGGTGGTCAGCAAACTGGTTCACGGCGTGCCACCTTCCAGCGGCTTAATGCTGGGGTTCGGAGCAATCGCGCTGGTGGCCAATCTGGTGTGCCTGGCACTGCTGTGGCGGTTCCGCGCGCTCATCATCAACATGAAAAGCACCTTCGAGTGTTCACGCAATGATGTCGCCGCCAACATCGGTGTACTGGTGGCCGCCGGTGGCGTTGCGCTGACCGGAAGCGGCTGGCCCGATATCGCAGCAGGCGCGGTGATCGCGCTGCTGTTCCTGAAATCCGCGCTGGCCGTGATCGGCGAGGCGTGGCCTGCGTGGCGTGCAGCGGTGAAGTAACAACGCGATTGAGGTGTGCGTTGGATACGATTGTGCCGCGTGGATGTCGGCTTCTGGCCGGAAGCGGACTTCAGCGGGGCAGGGGACTAGGGATGTCTATCGAGGGTAGGGAAGGGGGATTCAGGGTGCCGTTTGCGAAAAAGTAGAGGTTCCCTACATGTGTCCAGCTGCGCTCGGCAATAGAACGAACACATCCTCTTGCTCCATCACCGCTGGTGGGACCGTAGACGTTTAGCTGTGTCAGCCAAAATTCCATTCCAGCCTGGCCAAGCGCGCCCGTCGCTATAGGTGAGCCCCGGCCGATCGGGCGTCTTTCGGGCGATATGGGTTGCGAAATACTGCATAGGAGCCGTTGGAGGGCTACTTGTGGTCGAAGGCAGAGTGTTGCCGGAGTTGTCCGGCAAAGCGGGGCGAAAGATCTCAGTCCCCCGCGAGCATCGCTGCGGGGTTGTCCGCGACCCCTCCTGCCTGGAAGTACCCCACCACGCTGGCCACGGAACGATGGTCGGTCATCGCCATTAAGGCGGGCAGGGCGATCCCTCGGCGCGCCCCTTCGGTCACAAACCCTGAGCGCAGGCTATGTCCGCCAAAGTCGCCTTCCAGGCCTGCGAGCTTGGCGCGCTTCTGCACGATATCCGCCACCGACTTGGACGACAGGCCTAGGCCGATCGTGGTGCCCCAAAGGCGGCGGAAGATCGGCCCCTCGGTCAGGCTAGCCGCGTCCAGCCAGGCAGCGAGGGCATCGGCCGCTACGCCCAGGATCGGCTTGTCCGGCGTGGAGGTCGCTTTCGGTCCGTCCTGCAAGGTTTTGCCGTGCTCAAGCCGATAGATGTAGGTCCGGACGTCAAGGCGTCGCAGATCGGCCATGTCGGCGGCCGCGACTTCGCTGCGCCGACGGCCGCCGCTGGAGAAGGCAAAGTAGAGCAGGGCGCGGTCGCGCAAGCCCGTCAGGGAGTCGTCGCAGGTGGCCGCCAGCGCTTCCAATTCAGTCCGGGTGATGGCCGTCTTCTTTCGCGGGCGCTCCCCGCGTTTATGTGCTGCACGACGGCCTTTGGCCAGCAGCTGGCGCACTTCCGGTGTTTCGCACGGATTGTCGAACTTCTTAAGCTGATGCGCAGCGGACAGCACGGCCACCCGATGCACAACGGTGCTGAGCTTGAACGCGCCAGGTTTTTGCTTAAGTCCGGCGGCAACCAGTTGGACATCCAGTGCAGTCGGTAGCTCCCAGGTCAGGCCGGCCTTGCATTTGCGCCCAAGGTGATCGACCACGAACTGAACCACCGTGGCCGCCGGCACCGGCAGCACAATCGACTGGCCGTAACGCCCCTGAAACCAGGCCGCCCAGTAGCGCAGCGCCGCCGCATAGCTGCGAGTGGTATTGACGGAGGTGGCCTCGGCAAAGATTTCCCGTACGGCCGCAGCGGCGTGCGCGGCGAGTTGTTCGGGCTGCAATGTGGGCGGCCGCTCAGCGAGTATCGGCGATAGTCTAGTTTTCATATGTACTATGTAATGTATCGTACGATAACAGGCACCTATTTCCGATAACTATCTCTTATCGGAAGTATGGAATCAACAGAGCAGGGCACCCATACAGGAGAGACTTCATGGCCCGCGGCATCACCGAATCCGATGTTCACACCGCCGCCGACGAACTGGTCGCCAATGGCGAACGCCCGACGGTAGAACGCATCCGCGCGCACCTGGGCACGGGATCACCCAATACGATCACGCGCTGGCTGGAGACTTGGTGGAAAAATCTGAGCCTCCGGCTGCAGCCGAAGCGTCCAGATTTGAAGGATGCGCCGGCGGTCTTGGCCGAGTTAGCGGGGCAGTGGTGGGCACTGGCGCTAGAACATGCACGCGAGTCGATTCTCGAGGAGCTCACCGATGCTAGGCAGACGCTTGCAGCCGAGTATGACGAGCTGCGAGTGCAACAGCAGACCTTTGCCGAGGAGGCCTCCGAGCTCCACGCCAAAACAACTGCCTCGGCCCAATCCGAACGCCTGGCACTGACCCAGGTGGCGGAGTTGCGGCAATTTGTGGAACAGCTTCAGGCGCAGCTGACAGAATCGGCGCGACAACACGCTTCTACGGATCAGCGCCTTGAACAAGCGGAGTCTACGAGGCGGGCTCTGGAAGCCCGTTCACAGGAACTGCAGGAGCTAGCCAGATCTGAGCGCGAGAGCCTGATGGAACATGCCAGTTCTGTTGAAGATCGTGCAGCACGAGAGATCGACCAGGCTCGTCAGCAGGCCAAAGATCTACAAAGCAAGTTGGCTTCTGCGGAAAAGCTCCACGCTGCAACCGAACAATCACTTCGGAAATCTTTGAATGCTGCCCAGGATGCAGTGCTCGCGGCAGCTAAAGAAGCAGACAGGCAACGCGCGAAATCCGAGGTCTTGGAGGAACAACTAACTAGGATTCCTACGGTGATCGAGGAGGCATTCCGCGCGAGAGGCAGGCAGAGGTCAGCCAAATCAAAGAAAAAGATCCCGAAGGGCTGACCCTGGCGACACATTCTGTCGGCGCTACTTGGGCTTCTTGTCCTGTTCATCGTCATGCGACTTCATCGACTTTCGGTTGGTGTGATCCACCCACCAGCCCAATGCGCCCAAGACGAGCGCCATTGCAAGCACCCCCAAAGAACCAAGCATTGAGCTTCTCCTCTTCAAACTGCCTGGCTCAGGATAGCGCCAAGACAGGATGAGGTGGTGAGCAAGGGCTTCGGTTTGCTGGACACCCAAAGTTGCAGGAATCGCATAAATGCACACACCTGTGTGCGGTAGGAAGTTCGGTGTACACGCTTTAGTGCATCAAATGTACACGTCAAGTGCGGGCGCAGTGCATTGATGAGTGCGGCGTCCAGGAGGCCGGGATGGTAGGTGAGATGTGATCCAGAACCAGATCGAGCGGATCCGTGCTGCAGCGTAAGCAATTACATTATTTCGCATAATGTATATTATGTAAAACGCGGAATGGTCGTGGTGGGCTTTCCGCGAGATCTGCAGCATTCAACCCCAGCCCAGCTCTCAGATTTGTCCAGTTCCAGCTGAGGTCTCAACTGCGATTCGTCTTGCTTGTTTGGCTCAGAACCCTTCAATGGCTTGGCGCTGTCTATCTATGAGCTATGCCGTTTGGCTGACGGCTTCGGTGCAGCTGCCCCTAAGTCTGTCCCGCAGATCGACTTCACGACTCGTTCTCGTACCGGCATCTATCTGGTCGGCTTCATCAGCCTGGCTTGATCCTGTTGGTCAACGAAGCCTGGACCCGGATGGTTTGGGCTCAGGTGGCTGCAATCGTTCTGCGTCAGCTACCGCAACACAGAGCGGCGGCCACAGCGCCAATGCAGCTGGATCTTGCAGGGCGCGCGTAGCTGTTCAAGCACTGGCCGTGCCGGACCACGACGTGCCTTGCCGATTGCCACTTATTTTAGTGTTGCGTCACTTAAACAAGCGGGTATGCCCTTTATCCACGCCGTTGGCTGCAATCCCCGGTCCAATCCGCTTTTTGCAAACCGTGCCTGCATTCAACAAGCAATCGCAGGCACTCACTTTGCTGACAACGTTGCCCGGCCAGCCTGGTTGTTGCCCTCATCATCGATCCAGGTGAAATGAAGCGTCGGGTCTTGCTGCACGCACGCAGGTGCGGAATCTGCGATGCGCGTGTCCGATTGCGGTGCCAGCAAGCCTTCGTTGGTCACCGCAACTGGCTGGCCACCGCAGAGCATGATCCCTGAAACGGTTATGTAGTAAGGCGTCGTATTGGCCGCAAACAGGTGCCCGTTCTCCAGCCGGAATCTGAGCTTTGCCGCGGCCTGCCCTGCCCCTGCTTTCAATGCTGCCGGCCGGTAGATCAGCTTCATCTGTGTCCGCATCGTCACCGTCAGGCGCGTTGGATCCGGTTCCTCGCCGTCCATCCGGTTCGGCGGAATCTCGAGAAGGTTCAGCCAGTACAACGACTCCCGGTCTACAGCCGGCGACGGGCCTACATAGAGAAGTCTCAGACTCTGCCGCTGCCCGGCGGCGAGCTGGAACATCGCGGGCAACGGAATAACGGGCGACTCGGCCTCGTCGGGCCCGGAGTTGGGGTCGCCATCGTCTACCCAGGTCTGCACCATTACCGGGTAATCGTTCTGATTGGCGAGCACCAGCGATACCTCGCGCTGGCCTTGCGGAAAAATCACCCGCGTCCGCTCAGCCGTGACGCCTGCCATCGCGTTCCCGCAGGCCAGCAACAGAACAGTGGTGAGCAGGTGCTGGAGGGACATTATTGGCCCCGTATGATGATCTGCGCGGTTGCTTCGACACGGCCGGCGCTTACCTGCGGCCGGGTGCCTTCGGAGAGTTTTTCAATCCGGGCGGTGAAAGTCTCATTGTATTGAGTGACACCACCTGCACTACCGCCGGACTGCGTAGCGCTACCAACGGCCGGGTACCAGCCGCGCGCCTGGGCATTCGCACCGCCAGCGGAGTTCTCGTCCCGCAGTAAGTTCATCACCACGCCGTCGCGCAGCAAGCGGATTCCCACTCCCTTCGCCATGCCGGCCTCGTTGTAGCGGTCCGATACCAGATAGGAAATGCCGCCATTTGCATTCACCAGTCCGAGCGATGCAGCCGCAGCAGCGGCGCCGGACGACACCTTGATGCCCAAGGCGGTGCCATTGCTGGCCGTGCTGTTGGTGAAACCAGTCTGGCACTTGAAGCTCACCTGGAACGGAACTTCGTGACTGACGCCTTCATTGATCTCTGCGATCGACAGCCGGGGGAACACAACATGTGGCGTGACGTTCAGCACCGCGCAGGTGGGATAGCGCTTCAACGTCACCCCGTTCAGCAGCCCGATCGCACCCGGCCAGTTGTAATGCCAGCCATAGTGGTTGCCATAGTGTGTCTTGCCTACATTCGGATAGGCCAGACCCGGGCCCTTGATCGCGATATAGGCAGCCGGCTGGGTGTAGAGATAACGTTGCGACGGCGAAACAACGTAGTAATACGTGGATTCCAACGGCGCACTGAACAACTCCGAACGCACTGCGCTGAGGTTCTTTGCCTTCACAAGGCGATAGCCGCGTGAGTCCACATCCAGTCCCTCCAGCAAGCGCTCCGCCCAGACATCGGTGAAGTACTGTCCAGTTTCCATATGGGTCAGGCGAAGCAACACATTCCGCCACGCGGTCCGATATGCGGACTGCAAGCCCAGCGAATTGCCCAACGAATCGCCACCGGTGTACCAACCGCTGTACAGGTCATCGGCGTTCGTGGAAAACATTTCGTATACCGCATCACCCGGCGCGCAACGGAAAAACACCCGTTCTGGATCGTAGCCGGCGGAGGAACCGTACAAAGTGAGCGGCGCCACCGCGCTGGCGATCAGCGTTGGATAGGGCTGGAATGCTGGATCACTGACATTGATCACGCTGGGCAGGCCAAGCGAACCATTGCAGCTGTCACAGGCACCGCCCCAGACGGCTGCAGTGCCCTCCCCCGGCCGGATCGCGGTCTGGATCGTGGTGGTGGCATTGCCAACGCTTTCCACCTTGTAGCAGGTTGCCCATGCAAGCGGAGAAGCGAACAGTAAGACCAGAGACAGCCAACGAAGGAAAGTGCTCATTGTGCGCCCACTTGGTAGTTGTACATGCCCTGGCAGGTGGCCTCGATGATGACAGGAGCCGCGTTGGAACCGGGAGCTTGCGCACCCAGATCATAGGCTACCGAGCAGCTGCCATTGGCGGTTTCCGACCACTGCACGGAAAGCAGCCCGGTGCGCTTGGCAGCCCGCGCATAGATCAGCCCTGCCTGGCCAACCATGCCGATCGTGGCGCCCATTTCATCGGCCACGCTGGCGCCGAGCGGCACCACATTGCCATCAGCGCGGCGGGCGCGAACGATCAGCGGCGTGCCCGTCAGGGTTTCAAACACCACATGCAATGCGGCGCCTGCCGACGGCACCACGGTGCGCTCGGTCTCCACCAGCTCCGCATCTGCCGTCATGTCCTGCGGATCCAGGCCGATGCGATTGACGCGGTACGGCGACAACGAAGGCATCAGCGCGAAGCCATTGCGGTTCACGCGGGCACCCTGCCCGCCGCGCACAAGCGAGCCTTGTGCACCTTCTGCTTTCACCAAGGCGAAGCTGTCGCCCAGATACGGTCCGAACGTCAGGCCTTCGCCGTGCAACACCAAAGCGCCGCGCATGCCGGCGGTGAGTTGCTGCCCGGCGGAGCCGCCCGACACACCCGCGCTGAAACTGCCCATGGCAGTCTGGGTCTGCAGGTTGCCGCTCCACTGTGGACTGCGGGCGCTTCCACCCTGCCCCGCGGATACCGCGTAGTTGGTAGTCCGGCGCTCGCCCAGGCTGCCGCTGACCACGGATTGGTAGCTGGAACCACCCGCGCCCGTGTCCCTCGTTGCCATGCCGCTGAGCACCGGAGCGGACGAGGTCCTGCCTAGTGGCATCGAGACGGTCAGGCCAAGCGAGCGACCAAGCTGGCATTGCGGCGTCGAGCGGAAGTCCCATCGTTCCAGCGTGCAGTTGCGCTGCTGGGACAACGACAGGCTATAGCTCAGCCTGCGCCAGGTGTTGGAATAACCGAACTGGAACTGCACATCGCGCTGGCTGTCATTGAAGTAGTCCGCTGCCGAACCGGTCAGGTACAAGGAGCCGTAATTGCCGAGGCGCTGGTTCATGACCACGCTGAACTGGTTGCGTTGATTGCGCTGGCGCTCTGGCTGCCACGCATCATCTTCGAATGCGTCCTGCTGCCACGGCTGCCCGAGCGCATCGGAGAGGTCGCGGAACCCGCTGGACGAATAGCGGTAGCCGGCCAAGGTAAACGTGGTATCGGTGGCCTGGAAGGTCTTGCTGTAGTTCAGTTCAAGTCGGTAGCCGGTTTTGGTTCCCGCGCCCTTCTCGTGCAGGCTGGAAAACACCGAGTTTCCACCGAACGCGCCATAAGGCGTCGCAACGACACCACCAGCCAACACGCCGACGTAGTTCTCGGCAATTCGTGCGCCCGTGTTGATCGTCAGCCGATTGCTGAGCCCGCGCTGATAGGTGAACTCGGCGAAGCCCTGCTTTGACTGGCTGTTGGCTCCCGCCTCGCCCACCGTGGCGCTGTACTTCGAGTAGCCAGGACGGACGGATTCCGGCACAGCGGAGAATGGCACGCTGAAGCGGCCGACGCTGCCATCGGCACCGTGCACTTCCACATCCAGGTCACCGCCATAGGCAGCGCCACTGATGTCATCAATGACGAACGGCCCCGGCGGCATGGTGTCTTCACGCAACTTGCGGCCGTTCTGGCTGATGACCACACGCGACTTGCTGGTTGCCGTGCCACGAATCACCGGCGCATAGCGGCGCTGCGAGTCCGGAATCATCCGCTCGTCGGATGCGATCTTGATCCCGCGATAGCTCAGGTTCCCGAATAGATTGCCCTCGATATAGCTGCTGCCGATGGTCATCTCACTGGAGATTCCGGGCAGCGAGCGCTGCGCATAGGTGCGGATGCTGTTCCAGTCACTGCGCTGCTGACCCGCGCGGCTCGAATAAGTGAGGTTGGACTGGTGGCGAAGACGCCACATGCCGAGGTTTGCCCCGGCGTTTACCGCCGCCGAGGCGTAATGCGATTCCATGCCATGAGCAGAAGAACGGCTGGCATTCAAGTCGTAGTTGGCGAATGCCATGGCCTTTCCCGCATCCCACATGTCACGGCTGACATGGTCACGCGGCTTGCTGATCAGCAAGGCCTGCGGCACGGAGATATCCAGGCGAAGGCGAGCTACGTCCAAAGCGCTGCTTGCGCCCGGCAGACGGCTCTTCAGTTCCGAGCAGGCGGATTCTGCACCTTCGGCCGGACCGACTGCATGCAAACGTGCACCCAGGGTGTCCTGGAGGAAGGTCTCATCAAGGCAGGGTTGGATGCCGCCACCCATTTCCTTGAACTCAAGCTCACGCCGATCGACATAGGCGTCATTGAGATAGACATCGACCACATAGCGGCCAGCATCCACCTGATCGCCGCGATTGAATCGCTGCAGATTGCCGGTTGAGAGACTGGAGCCCATCAACAGACGATCGTCGAACTCGTACATGGCATCATTTGCGCGGGCCATATTGCCTTCGGCCAGAAGCACGCCACCGAGCGCGAGTGCGAGCGGAGAGATGCGCACGGTCTTAGCGCGACGCCGCATGGCTGACCGCAATGCGGGCGCCATAGTCATTGATCAGATGTGCATTCACCATCGCCTCCCCTGCTGGCAGCGGGGTGGCTGCCAGCGGCAACCATTGGGCGGTGCCCATCGGTGGCACCATCGCAGGAGAGAGCTTCCAGCTTGCACCGGCCACGCTCAGCGTGGCACCGCCAAACGAGGCGTGATAGCCGGTCGGGTTCTCGACCTGCACGTGCCAGTTGTTGCCCGACTGCTGGATGCGGAAGCGCAACTGCTCCGGAATCTGCGCAGGGGTGCCGGCAATGCCCGACGGCCGATAGAACATCTTCAGGCGATTGCGCATCAGCACCATCACCTTGTTCTGGTCGGCGTGGGCGGTGTTCATCGGCGGCACCTGCAGCAGGTTCAGATGAAACACCGATTCGCGATCAGTCGGCATGTCCGCACCTGCAAACATCACGCGGATCCGCTGGCCAGCACCTGGCGCCATGCGCGAAACCGCAGGCGTCACCACGAATGGAGCATCGGCGTCGGCCGGCGTGGACTGCGGGTTATCGACGTCCACCCAGGCCTGCACGGCATTGGGGAACGCATCCTGGTTGGTCAGCTGCACCGTGACCTGCTTTGCATCGGCCGGATAGATTACGCGGGTTCCTGAAACGACAACACTCGCATCGGCCACCCCTACGTTGAACAGCGCGAAGATGCCGGCAATTGCAGTGCAGGACATGTAGCGGCGGGAAGGGTTCTGGTGCATGTGCTTTCCTCAAGTGGAATTGCTGGCAATGCGTTGCCCGGGAGGGCGACCATTGCGGTCGCCTTCCCAAGCCTGTTACTCGTAGCGAACGGTGTAGGTGACCGAACCCAGGACCGGACCCGGGGTCACGGCGGTCTCTTCGGAGATGTAGCGGACGCCGTAGTCGTGGGTAGCGGTGGTCTCGCCTGCACCCAGCAGGATCTCGCCAGCACGCACGGCTGCGCCGCCAGCCAGGTTCACCGGAGTACCACCCGGGGCATCGAGCAACTGCAGTGCGACGCCCTCGGCACCAGCGGCAGCGGTGTTGGTCAGGTTGCCGGTGGTGGTCGGATTGGTGGCCTGGAACAAGGTGGTGAAGGTTTCATCGGCACCCGACGCGGCACAGCCGGTCAAGGTGATGGTGAACACGCCTTCGCCTGCGGACTTGCCCACGGCGCCGTTGAGGTCGGAGACCGGAACGCTGTTGAGGATGATGGTCGGATCGGTACCGCCATTGATCACCGCAGAACAGGTCTGGTCAGTGACTTCACCATTGAAGGTGATGACATTGGAGGCGTTTGTCGATGCGCTTGCGGCCATGACAGCGGCCAGCAAAATCAGAATGCCACTTACCTGATGCTTCATTTCGTTTTACTCCTGGAACTCAGCTTGGGGAGGCCGCATTGTTGATTCCCGAGCTGACTGGAAACATAGGACAGGGCCTAAAACGCAGGCGTTTTCTGCCGCTACAACGGCTTGATTCCTGACTTCGTTGAAGAACTTGATGTGGTAGCGCTAGGACTGATCGCAGAAGACGGCGCACGTTGAAACAGCAGCTGGAAGTCGCGTACAGCGACGGCCGCAGATCCGATGGCAAGGCAGAACTCTGTGATGCGAGTGCCTGCGTTGAAGTGCGGCGAAAGCTTTTTCACAGGGACAAGCTACGAACCCGGCGCAGCGATTCGTGCGTCGCGGCGTCTGCTTCGCTACGCGCTCGTTGGGATTCACAGACACTGGCGACGCCTCGCATCACGCGCTGGCGCATCGCGCCCCTCATCGCACAACAGCAATGGAGTGCAGGTATGCATTGCTCCCCTGCCCTTCGCGCAGGAGGAACCGCGAGGAGCTCAGCACCAGTCCTGTTCGGTGCGATATCAAGCCTGAGAGCGCCCTGCCCCCCCCTGTTCCGGTTCAGCCCGAGCAAACCACAACTGAGACTCTTTAATTTAGTGATGGATCACTTTATTTGAGACGGGTACCTGACATGGAGCAGCACAAATCCACTCTTCAATAGCGCAGATCCCCGCGATGCCGCTGTTTCACCGCGTAAACGACGCTGCTCCGTCACCTTTGTGAAATATTGCTATTGAGACTCGTTCGCAATAGGATCGCTGCCGTACTTCTGCTGGCAGGCCGCTACCGCCCTGCTCCAATCTACGTCCCTCGCCAAGGCCACCTCCTTGCTGCCTAGTCTTTCGCGCGTGCGTTTCCCGCGTCATTCCGCCCTGTTCGTCTGCCTTACCGCCGCCTGCCTGAACGTGCAGGCACAAACGGCAGAACCCGTTCCCACCGCACAAACTGCCAAGGATGCAACCGAGCTCGACACCGTTCGAGTCAAGGGCGAGCGCTTGGGCTTGAACCTCAATCTGGATGCCAGCGCCGGCGCACTGGGCACCAAGCGACTGCTGGACACGCCGTTCTCGGTGACCGTAGTGGAGCAGGAAGATATCGAGAAGCGCGGCGCAACCACGCTGGGCGATGTATTCATCAACGATCCATCGGTCTACGCAGCCGAGCCTTCGGCAACGACTGCCTGGTGGGGCACCCAGATCCGTGGCATCGGCGTCAGCAACCATTACGTCGATGGCGTGCCGATGCTGATGAAATGGGGCGGCGAGTACCCGCTGGAAGCTGTCGAGTCGGTGCAGGCACTGAAGGGACTCGGTGGCTTCATGTATGGCTTTGGTTCGCCCGGCGGCATCATCAGCTACCGGACCAAGCGGCCGACCAGCACGCCGATGCTCTCCACCACAGTCGGTTGGCGCAACGACAGCGCCTGGTCCGCCCGTGTGGACGCCAGCACCCGCCTGAACGGGCCTGATTCGTTCGGTGTCCGCGTCAATCTGGCCAAGGACGGTGGCGACGCCTATAACGGCGCGGGCCTTGATCGCGAGTTGATTGCGATCGCAGTGGAGCAGCCGATCGGCGATTCGCTGGTCTGGCACGCCGAACTGCTGCGTGAGGACAACAAGCTCAAGCACGAGCCGATGTACTTCTACTGGGACAGCTACGAAGGCGACCGCCTGCCCCGCCCCACCTACGACTACGAGAACGTCCGCGTTCGCAATTCCTACTACCGTGCGAAGACCAGCAATGCCACCACCGGCCTGCAGTGGCGCGTGAATGAGGACTGGAACGTGGACTTCACCGTTGGCGGCAGCCGGCGGGAGCACTACTCCAACAAGATGTTCGGCAACCTGCTCAATGAAGCTGGCGATTACGAGGGCAGCGTATACAACTTCGGCGCCGATCTGCGTAGCAGCGTTGCCCAGGCGCTGGTCACCGGCAGCGTCGAAACCGGTGCGATCCGTCATGAAGTGGTGTTTGGCGGTGCGGTGCAGCGCAGTTGGGACCGTTGGAGCAATGAGTTTTACTGGAGCAACGACTTCTCAGGCAACCTCTACCAACGCCAGGACTTCATCTCCCACCACGTTCCGGATTTCAGTTTTGCGCCGGTGAGCTCGGATGAGCGGCAGAAGTCGGTGTTCGCCAGCGACACCCTGCACTTCGGCGAAAAATTGCAGGCGATACTCGGCGCACGCTATGTCGATTACGAACAGCGCGACAAAGATGGCGACCCGACCGTGGATTCGCGCTACGCCACCTCGGCGCTGACGCCCACGCTTGCCTTGATCTACAAGCCGGTGGACGCGGTGTCGATCTACGGCAGCTACGTGGAGTCGCTGGAACCTGCGGGCCGCGTCGGCTTTGACAGCGAGCCGCCTTACGCCAACGCCGGCCAGGTATTGGACGCCACCATCAGCAAGCAGTACGAGATAGGCGCCAAATACCAGAGCGGCAGGCTGGGCTTCACCACGGCCGCTTTCCGGGTAGAACGTGGCGCTCAGATCGACCAATGGCGTGATGGCCAACGCTATCTGGTGCAGGACGGCCTCACCCTGTATCGCGGCTTTGAAGCGATCGCCAGCTACGGTGTAACCGACAGCCTGGATGTCGGCCTGGGAGCTTTGTGGCTGGACGCCAGTCTGGAAGATCTCTCGCCGGAGAACGTCGGATTGCGCGGGAACCGTCCAGCGGGTTCGGCGCCGCGGCATTACGTCGGAAACTTCGAATACCGCCCTGCCCTGCTCAGCGGCTTCCGCCTGCACGGCACGGTCCGCTACTCCGGCGAGCAGTATTACGAAGACGCCAATCGCATCCTGATCCCGGGACGCACGATCACCGACCTCGGCTTCCAGTACCGCACCACGCTGGCAGGTCGCGACGCGACGCTGACCGGCAACCTCAACAATGTGTTCAATCGCAAATACTGGAACCTGGACATGCTCGGCGAGGCTCGCAACGCATCCCTGGATCTGCGCATCGATTGGTAAGCAAAAACGCCGATGCCCACGTCTCCGTGGGCATCGCGCTTGGCCGTACCTGATTTGAAGTGCCAGCCACAAAGGTTCTAGAGGGGGCTACCCGCCTATTAAAGTGACTCGGCACTTTAATCGGCAAACATCAAGGTGCGCTGGATCAGCCCAGCTGATCCAGCGCCTCGCGCAAAGCGGCGACCGCGGTGCTTTGCGTTTGAATCCAATCGTTGTCCAAGCCCTGCAACCAGGGGTTCTGGTAACGCATGGCAGACCGCTGTCGCCCCTTGGCCGAGGCATGCAGCTGCACGCAACCAGTCTTCAAGGCGACCTCAGCGACGTTTTGGGCGCTGAGTCCCGCGCCAGCCATCAAGGCCAGGCGTGAGCCAGCCTGCTCTGCCAAGCTGGACAGCACGGCGCTGCCTTCGGCGGCACTGGCGCGGCCACCGGAGCTGAGGATGCGTTTGATACCCAGATCTGCGATCTCCTCCAGCGCTGTTGGCAAATCGCGGGCTGCGTCGAATGCACGGTGGAACGTGATATCCATGGGCCCGGCTGCGCTGACCAGTTCACGACATAGCGGCATGTCGATTTCAGCGTCTGCACTCAAAGCGCCAATCACCACGCCATCGCAGCCCAGCTGCCGGCAATGCGCGATGTCGCGCAGCATGAGTTCCGTTTCCAGTGCGCCGTAGTGAAAGTCGCCGGGGCGCGGACGTATCAACACGAACAACGGGATCTGCAGGTAATCCCGCGCCACCGCAATACTGCCGGACGAAGGCGTGGTGCCGCCTTGCTCCAGGTTCTCGAACAGTTCGACGCGATTGGCCCCGCCCTGTTGCGCGGCCACCGCCGACATCGCCGAATTGCAGGCGATCTCCAACAGATACCGCGAACTCATGCCTGCGTGCTCGTGTACACCGAAGCGGACTCAAGCAGCGCGTCCTGCTTGCTGCTGTCGCAGACCGCATAGACGAAGCCCTTGTGCAGCGCATATGCGCCTACTTCGCCATTGCGGTTCATCGCCAGGAAGCAGACCTGCAAGGTGCGGCTGGCTTCCGGGCGTTTGCGGACCACGCGCTGGATGGCCTCGCGGCAGGCTTCTGCCGGTGAGCGACCTTGTCGCATCAATTCAACCACCAGGAACGAAGCCGCATTGCGGATCATTTCCTCGCCCATGCCGGACGCCGTGGCGGCACCGACTTCGTTGTCCACGTACAGGCCGGCGCCAATGATCGGGCTGTCGCCAACGCGGCCGTGCATCTTGAAGGCCATGCCACTTGTGGTGCAGGCGCCGGCCATCTGTCCGCTGGCATCGACGGCGATCATGCCCAGTGTGTCGTGGTTGTCCTTGTCACCGGGAATACCACGGCGCTCGGCGTTGATCTGCGGCGCGTAGTGTTCGGTCTTCAACCATTCACGCCAGGCTTTTTCTGCTCCTGGGGTGAGCAGGTTCTGGCGTTCAAACCCCTGCTGCACCGCGAACTGCTGGGCCCCCTCGCCCACCAGCATGACGTGCGGGGTTTTCTCCATTACTGCGCGGGCCACGGAGATCGGATGCAGGATGTCGACCAGTGCCGCCACCGAGCCGCAACGTCCATCGCCGGCCATGATGCTGGCATCCAGACTCAACACGCCATCGCGATCCGGATTGCCGCAGCGGCCAACCGTTGGATTGCAGAGTTCGCTTTCCGCCCAGCGAGCGCCGGCTTCAACCGCGTCCAGTGCGCTGCCGCCCGCTGCCAATACCTTCCACGCCGCCTGGTTCGCACCTACGCCGAAGTCCCAGGTTGAAACCACGCGCGCGCCGTTTGCAGCCACCGGCGAAGCCAGCAGGCCCGGCGCCGCACTGCCCAATGCGCCGATCAGGGCGGTCGACTGCAGGAACTGTCTGCGGGTAGTCATGCCTGGGTTCTCCTGGGTTGTGTCAGCGTGCTGCGAGTTTATCCACGTGCCAAGCCAAGGCACCGAGTACACCGAGCTCACCATGTTCCACACGCCAGACCGGTACGTGCCGCAGCGCCTGCGACAAGCGGTCTTTTGCAAGGAAGCGTTGCTGGAAGCCACCGGCATGCAGCGGGCCGCTCAAATGGCCGGTGATGCCGCCGGTGAGGTAAACCGCACGCGCGCCAAAGGTCAGTGCGAGGTCGCCAGCC
Organism: Stenotrophomonas sp. 610A2; assembly: GCF_030549615.1. Lineage (NCBI taxonomy): Bacteria > Pseudomonadati > Pseudomonadota > Gammaproteobacteria > Lysobacterales > Lysobacteraceae > Stenotrophomonas > Stenotrophomonas pigmentata. The sequence goes on along the minus strand of NZ_CP130832.1, from coordinate 2,376,198 downwards.
AGACTGCCCAGCCACGCGCAGAACACCTCGACGCTTTCCGTCGCCAGTGCGTCAGTGCCGCTGTGGGCTGCCGCCACCAGATCGGCGGGGCTGAGCCATTGCGGCGTGCTGCCGCGCAGTTCGCACAGGTTGGTGTAAAGCGTGATCAAGCCCGGACCGGACAGGATCCGTTCGTTGTCGATATGCGTGTACTGCCGCGACAGCAGGCGCAATACGTCCTGCTCCAGCTCCGTGGAACCTGCCAGCGCCGCGTGCCCTGCTTCACTGGCGAGCACCGAGGGATTTCCGCCTGGCAGATAGACGGCGACGCCCAGGCCAGTGCCGGGGCCGAGCACTACGGCCGGACCCGGCGCTACCTGTGTGGGATCACCGCAGATCAGATGCAGCGCGTCGGCTTCGGCATGTGCCATCGCCTGTGCGACAGCGACGAAATCGTTGATCAACTCCAGCGTTTGCAAGCCGGAATCGCGGCGGGTTGCCGCCAACGACACCGGCCAGGCCAGGTTGGTGTTGAGCAGGGTGTCGCCATCGAGTACCCCAGCAATGGCGACAACGGCATGTGCGATCGGTGGTGCGTCGGTTTCGCGCGCCAGCCAGTCGGCGTAGTCGCGCAGGATAGCGGCAAGGCTGGGATGTTCGGCGCAGGTGTACTTGCGGAAGCCCCGGACGCTCAGTGTTCCGTTGGCATCCAGTCGGGTCCAGCCCAGGCGTGCGTAAGTGCCACCCACATCAGCGCCAATGATGGCGCTGGCCGATTCAGAGTCCTGGATTGCATCGCTGCGGGCCGCGTCCTGCGACGTTGGCCTGCTCATTCGTGTGCCCGCTTTTGCTGCATATCCAGAAAACGCTCAATTTGTGGTGGGCGCATGATGCGGTATCGACTGCGGCATTGAAAGCCGCCTCAAGTCAGGTGCCGCAAGGCACGCCAGGTCCACCACCCCAAGGCTGTCATCGACAGCGAGCCCCCAAGGTGCAAGCCGATGGTGGCCAGCCCCCAGCCCAGCTGTTGCCGCTGCAGCAGGTCCACCACTTCAGCCGAGAAGGTTGAAAAGGTAGTCAGCCCGCCGAGCAGACCGGTGACCACGAACAAGCGCCATTGCGGTGACAGTTCTGGCCGGGAGGCGAAAAAGGCCAGCGCCAGACCAATCACGTAGCCGCCGAGCAGGTTGGCGGTCAGCGTCCCGATCGGCACGCTGTTGTGCAACGGGTTCAACCAGATGCTCAGTCCGTAGCGCAACCAGGCACCGAGTGCGGCGCCAACGCCGATGGCCAGGAAGGAAAGCCACATGGGTTCAAACTCCGGCCGCGGGTTGGTTGATGGCGATCATTTGCGTTGCGCACGCGCCTGCTCGCGGGCGGTGCGCAGGCGATCAAGTTTGTCCTTCAACTTGATCTCCAGGCCGCGCTCGACGGGCTTGTAGTAGACCTGCTCGCCCATGTCGTCCGGGAACGCGGTCTGATCCAGCGCGATGCCGCCTTCGACGTCATGGTCGTATTGGTAGCCTTGGCCATAGCCCAGGGTCTTCATCAGGCGCGTGGGTGCGTTGCGCAGGTGCATCGGCACCGGCTGGGTGCCGTACTTGGCGATGTCGGCGCGGGCCGCATGCAAGGACATGTAGGCCGCGTTGGATTTGGCGGTACTGGCCAGGTACACGACCAGGTTGGACAGGGCGATATCGCCTTCCGGTGCGCCGATGCGGTCGTAGGCGTTCCAGACATTGATCGCCATTTCCAGCGCCCGCGGATCGGCCAGGCCCACGTCCTCCACCGCCATGATGGTCAACCGCCGAAGCAGATAGGACGGATCGCAGCCGCCATCGAGCATGCGCGCCAACCAGTAGATGGCGCCGTCCGGGTTGGAGCTGCGCACCGACTTGTGCAGCGCCGAGATCTGGTCGTAGAACTGCTCGCCGTTCTTGTCGAAGCGGCGGGTACGATCGGCCAGCACCTGCAGCAGCGTTTCCGGGGTGATTTCACCGCCCTCGCCCGCCGCAAGTTCGGCGGCGATTTCCAGCAGGGTCAGGGCACGGCGCACGTCGCCATCGGCGGCGCGGGCGATTTCCAGCAGCGACTCGGCCGAGACCGTGATGTCCTGCTCGCCCAGCCCACGTTCCTTGTCGTCCAAGGCGCGCTGCAGCGCTTCCACCACATCCTCGGGCGACACCGATTCCAGCACGTGCACGCGGCAGCGCGACAGCAATGCCGAGTTCAACTCGAACGAGGGATTCTCGGTGGTCGCACCAACAAAAATGATCGTGCCGCGCTCGATGTGCGGCAGGAAGGCATCCTGCTGTGCCTTGTTGAAACGGTGTACTTCGTCGACAAACAACACGGTGCGGCGACCGTCGGCGAAACGATGTGCGGCTTCGGCCAGCACCTGGCGGACATCCGGCAGACCAGACAGCACTGCCGATATCGCCTTGAACTCGGCGTCGGCGTATTGCGCCAGCAACAAGGCCAGGGTGGTCTTGCCGCAGCCCGGCGGGCCCCACAGGATCATCGAATGCACGCGGCCGGACTCAACCGCGCGGCGCAACGCCGTGTTGGGTGCCAGCAATCGCTTCTGGCCAACCATCTCGTCCAGTGCACGCGGACGCATGCGCTCGGCGAGCGGACGCATATTGTCCCGGTCCGCTGTCAGCAGGTCGGCGGGAGCTTCATCAAGAAAGATATTTCGGGATCTGGCCACCCCCACATTCTAGCAGCGTGGCCGCCCTGCCCCGGTCTCAATAGCTGGGCTTGGGTTCAGCGATCGCCGACGACGTCGACGTCCTTGCCCGGCACGAAACGGAAGGTACCAGCAGCGAAGCTCGGGTTCTTCTTCCAGCCGCTGAAGTTGATGATCGTGCGCTGGCCCACCGCGTCGGTCAGCTCCATCCGCGACAGCGCGCCACCGGAGAAGCCCAGTGCGGCGACATCGAAGCTGGCCTGGGTATCACGCTTGGGCGTGAGCGACAGCCACTGCATGCCGTCGCGCGGCGCGGCTTCTTCGCTGATGTCGTACTGCTGCTCCAACAGCGCCGGGTTGATCAGGGCGGTGAGCGGATTGTTCTGCTCCTCGGTGCCCTGCGGGCTGACCCGGGCCTGCTCCAGGTCCGGCTCGTAAACCCACAGCTTGCTGCCGTCGGCGATGATCAGCTGCGGATGCGGGCGGGTGTATTCCCAGCGGAACTGGCGCGGTGCCGACAGCGCCACACGGCCGCTGGAAGATTCCTTGACCCGGCCACGTTGATCCACCACCTGCTGCGCGAACTGGCCATCGAGGCCGCGCAAGCCGTTGGTGAAGGACTTCAGGTCGTCGCGGGCGCCAGCATGCGCATCCGCAGCAAGGCCGGCACAAGCCAGGGCAACAGCAAGAACGGAGTGGCGCAGGAATGCAGTCATGGCGGCTTGGGATAGTTGTGTCGTTGGTGAGGCAGAGTCTGCCTCTTTCAAACTGAATGGGCGGCAATCAATCGCTGAATGCCGCCCTTCCGTTCAGTGCTTGGGCGGCGGCGGAGCCAGCACGGTGCGGTCGCCATTGTGTTCGGGCGCGGTGACCACGCCGGCCGCTTCCATTGCCTCGATCAGGCGTGCGGCGCGGTTGTAGCCGATCTTCAGGCGACGCTGCACGCCGGAAATGGAGGCGCGGCGGGTTTCGGTGACGATGCGCAGGGCTTCGTCGTAAAGCGGATCGGACTCGTCACCACCGCTGCTACTGCTCTCCGGCAGGCCGTTGGCACCAACCACCACGCCATCGCCCATGGTCTGCACTTCGTCCAGCACGCCCTCGATGTAGTCAGTGGGCCCGCTGGCCTTCAGGTGCTCGACCACACGGTGCACTTCTTCGTCGGAGACGAAGGCGCCGTGTACGCGGTCGGGCATCGCCGTGCCCGGCGGCAGGTACAGCATGTCGCCGTTGCCCAGCAGCGCTTCCGCGCCGGACTGGTCGAGGATGGTGCGCGAATCGATCTTGGAGCTGACCTGGAAGGCGATACGGGTCGGGATATTGGCCTTGATCAGGCCGGTGATCACGTCCACCGACGGGCGCTGCGTGGCCAGGATCAGATGGATGCCGGCCGCACGGGCTTTCTGCGCCAGGCGCGCGATCAGCTCTTCGACCTTCTTGCCGACGATCATCATCATGTCGGCGAATTCGTCGATGAAGATGACGATGAAGGGCAGCGGCTCCAGCGGACGCGGGGCCTCGCCCATCTCCGGGTTGGGCTTGAACAGCGGGTCCATCATCGGCTGGCCAGCGTCGATGGCGTCCTTCACCTTCTTGTTGAAGCCGGCCAGGTTACGCACGCCGACAGCACTCATCAGCTTGTAGCGGCGCTCCATTTCGGCCACGCACCAACGCAGGCCGTTACCGGCCTCCTTCATGTCGGTGACCACTGGCGCCAGCAGATGCGGAATGCCCTGGTAGACGCTGAGCTCCAGCATCTTCGGGTCGATCATCAGCATGCGCAGGTCTTTCGGGCTGGCCTTGTACAGCAGGCTCAGCACCATCGCGTTGACCGCAACGGACTTACCCGAGCCGGTGGTACCGGCCACCAGCAGGTGCGGCATGCGCGCCAGATCGGCCACGCTGGGGCGGCCGGCGATGTCCTTGCCCAAAGCCAGGGTCAGCACGCTGGCCGACTTGTCGTATTCCTTGGAGCGCAGCAGCTCGGACAGGAAGATCATCTCGCGGGTGACGTTGGGGATTTCCAGGCCGATCACCGACTTGCCCGGAATCACGTCAACCACGCGCACCGACTTGACCGACAGGCCGCGGGCGATGTCCTTGTCCAGCGAACTGATCTGGCTGACCTTGATGCCCGGCGCCGGTTCGATCTCGAAACGGGTGATCACCGGGCCCGGATAGGCGCCAACGACCTGCGCATCGATACGGAAATCCTTGAGCTTGAATTCGATCTGGCGCGACAGGGTTTCCAGCGTCTGTTCGTCATATCCCTTGGCCTGCGGCTTGGGATCGTCGAGCAGGGCCAGCGGCGGGATGTCCGAGCCGTCGCCATTGACACCCTGGAACATCGGGATCTGCGTCTCGCGCTTGGCGCGGTCGCTCTTCTCGATCACCGGTGCCGGACGTGGTTCGATCTTCACCGGCTCGCGCTTGGCGCGTACCTCGGCGTCGACCTTGCGCACTTCCTCGCGCTCCTCGCGCAGCACGCGGGTCTGCTGCCACTCGCTGGCCTGCTCTTTCTTCTTGTTGAGCATCGGGCCGAGCGCCAGCACCCACTTGCCGATCTTCTCCATCACCGCGAACCACGACAGCCCGGTGGCCAAGGTGATCGAGGTCAGCAGCAGCACCAGCAGGAACAGATTGCTACCGACCGGGCCAAAACCGGTCTGCAGCGATTTGCCGACCAACACGCCCAGACCACCGCCTGCGCGGGCAACATCGCCGGGCGGCAGGCGCAGGTACAGGAAACCAGTGGCACCAATCAGGAAACCGACGATGCCGACCAGACGCAGCGCCGGGCCCAGGTCATCCTGGCCGCGCTCATCGGTCTTCTTCAGGCCGAACATGGCGATCCATGCGACCGCCGCCAGCATCAGCGGGATCAGGTAGGCCACATAGCCGAATAGCTGGCGCAGCACATCGGCAATCCATGCGCCGACCTTGCCGCCCATGTTGTGCACGGGCGCAACCACGGAGCCCGACTGCGACCAGCCCGGATCGGTAGGCGAATACGTAAACAGACTGGCGAGCAGATACAGCAACGCCGGCGCGATCGCGATCAACGCAAGGTCACGCCACAGTTTTTGACGACGCGGATTGTCTGCTGCTGCAGCCGCCGACTTGCGCGCTTCAGCGGCAGCCTTGGGGCTCTTGTCGCGTTCCGGGACCTGTTTCGCCACCTTTGACCAGACCTTAAAAATGCACGGTTAGTGATTGATATTAAACGACAGATCGTCGGGTTTCACCCAATTACAGCGCACTGCGGTACTGCTGACAGACAGAAAACGTCAAAAAGCCGCCAGACGGAGGCGGCGGCAATGCGGGAAACAGCGGAGTTGTATCCAACGGGCCGCGCAGTTCCATTCACGTGCCTTGATTCACCGGGGTCAGACCGCCACTCTATTGGCTTGCCCGGACAGTTGCGGAATGCCGCGTTCGGGCCACCAATCCTGACTTTCGCGAGTATACATGAGCACTTCCAGCCTCCCGACCAAGCACTCCCGCCTGTTGATCCTCGGCTCCGGCCCCGCCGGCTGGACCTCTGCGGTCTATGGCGCGCGCGCAAACCTGAAGCCGCTGGTCGTTACCGGCCTGCAGCAGGGTGGCCAGCTGATGACCACCACCGAGGTCGACAACTGGCCGGGCGATGCACACGGTCTGATGGGCCCGGACCTGATGGCGCGCATGCAGGCGCATGCCGAGCGCTTCGAGACCGAAGTGGTGTTCGACCACATCCATACCGCCGATCTGTCCAAGCGCCCGTTCACCCTGACCGGTGACAACGCCCAGTACACCGCCGATGCGCTGATCATCGCCACCGGCGCCACTGCCAAATACCTGGGCATTCCGTCCGAGGAAGCCTTCAAGGGCCGCGGCGTGTCTGCCTGCGCCACCTGTGACGGCTTCTTCTACCGCGACCAGGACGTGGTCGTGGTCGGCGGCGGCAACACTGCCGTTGAGGAAGCGCTGTACCTGTCCAACATCGCCCGCAAGGTCTATCTGGTCCACCGCCGCGACACCTTGAAGGCGGAAAAGATCATGCAGGACAAGCTGTTCGCCAAGGTCGCCGCCGGCAAGATCGAAACCGTGTGGCACCACCAGGTCGACGAAGTGCTAGGCAATGACGCCGGCGTCACCGGCGTGCGCGTGAAGTCCACCCTGGACGGCAGCACCCGCGATATCGAAGCCCACGGCTTCTTCGTCGCCATCGGCCACCAGCCCAACACTGAGCTGTTCACCGGCCAGCTGGCAATGAACAACGGCTACCTGGAAATCCGTTCCGGCCTGGGCGGCAACGCCACCATGACCTCGGTCGAAGGCGTCTTCGCCGCCGGCGACGTTGCCGACCAGCACTACCGCCAGGCCATCACCTCGGCCGGCTTCGGCTGCATGGCCGCACTGGACGCCGAGCGCTTCCTGGACGAAAAGGGCGCCTGAGCGCCCTGCCCCACTAGCCCTGCATGGACAAGGTATTGATCAAACAGCTGCTGTTCCATGGCAGCTGGTTGGTTTTTCCTGCCATGGCCTGGCTGCTATGGCGGTGGCGCAATCCGCGCCACCGCCCGCTGCTTGCGATTCTGCTGCTTGGATGCGGCGTGTTCGCCTGGGCACGCTTCATCGAGCCTCAAATCATCCGCGTTGACCAAACCGTACTGCCGGGCACCGGCATCAGTGCGCGCGTCGCGTTGATCAGCGACATCCATCTTGGTATCTACAAGGACACCGCGTTTCTGCAGCGCCTGGTGGAGCGAATCAATACCCTGCCCGTCGATGCGGTGGTCATTGCCGGCGACCTGACCTATGAGCCGCAGGGGCATGATCTACAGACGCTATTTGCGCCGCTGAACCAACTGCGCGCACCAACCTATGCCGTGCTCGGCAATCACGACCAGCAACGACCTGGACCGGATATCGACAAGCCGCTGCGCGAGGCCTTGACCAAACTTGGCGTGCAGGTAATTGAAGGCAAGGTCGTCACCGACGCACAAGGACATCGCTGGGCGGGCCTTGGTGACCGCTGGGCAGGTAAGGATGATCCTGCTTTTCTACTAGCGGCAGCGGTTCCGCAAGCACCGCTGATCGTGATTGCACACAACCCCGATAGTGCGCTGCAGCTGCGCACAGGTGACGCTGCAATCGTGCTGGCCGGACATACCCACGGCGGTCAGATCCGTATCCCGTGGCTATATCGCAAAGTCATTCCCAGCGCTCATGGATTCGACAGGGGCGAGCAGGTGGTGCAAACGCCACACGGTAGCGTCCGGGTGTTCACTACACGGGGCGTTGGTGAGATCGGTTTGCCGCTACGCTTGTTCAACCCGCCCACGATCGACGTTCTGCAGCTGCAACCATGACCGCCGAGATCACAGTCAAAGCACTCCCCGCATTGGCAGTGCTGCCTGCCGAACAATGGGATGCCCTGCACGACGGCAGTAATCCCTTCATCAGCCACGCCTTCCTCAGCGGGCTGGAGCAGCACGGCTGCCTGCGCCCCGAGTGGGGTTGGCAACCCCAACACCTGGGCTTGTGGCGCGACGATGAACTTGTCGCCGCCGCACCCGGCTACCTGAAGCAGAACTCGCACGGCGAATTCGTGTTCGACCATGCCTGGGCAAACGCCTATGCACGCCATGGCCTGGAGTACTTCCCGAAGTGGCTGTGCGGCGTGCCCTATTCGCCGGTTACCGGGCCGCGCCTGCTGGCCCGCAGCGAAGCTGATCGGCAGGCGCTGATCGAGGCCATCGTCGGCCATGTGCAGGACAACGACCTGTCGTCGGCACACATCAACTTCCACCCGGACAAAGAGAGCCCGCTGTTCGGCGCACAGTGGCTGCGCCGTGATGACGTGCAGTTCCAATGGCAACGCCAGCCGGGCTGGGCAAGCTTCGAGGATTTTCTCGGTGCAATGGATCACAAGCGCCGCAAGAACATCCGCCAGGAACGCGCCAAGGTAGCCCGTGCAGGTATCCGTTTCGTCGTGCGGCATGGTGACGAAGCCAGCGCGGATGAACTGCGCGCAATGCATGGCTTCTACCTGCAGACCTTCGCCGAGTACGGCAATGCGCCGGCGCTGACCCTGGCCTTCCTGCGCCACATGGCTGCGCAGATGCCGCGCCAGCTGGTGTTGTTCCTGGCGATGCAGGATGACGAGCCGATTGCCGGCGCGCTGTGCCTGCGCGGCAGCGACACGCTGTACGGGCGCTACTGGGGTGGCGCCCCCCTGCCCGGCCTGCATTTTGAAACCTGCTATTACCAAGGCATCGAGTACTGCCTGCGCGAGGGCCTGCAGCGCTTCGAACCCGGCGCGCAAGGCGAGCACAAGCTGGCGCGCGGCTTCCTGCCCACCCAGGTTCGCAGCCACCATTGGCTGGCACACCCGCAATTCCGTGAAGCCGCACGCGACTGGTGCGACCGGGAGCGCGAGGATGTCGCTGCTTATACCGCCGATCTGCTGCGCCATTCGCCTTTCAAGCAGGAAGATTCACCGCAATGAGCAACAAAGGCCCGTTCCTGCTGGACACCGCCAGCGATGCCCCGTTCCCGCCCGCCGAGTTGGCCTTGCGGGACCCCGACGGCCTGCTTGCCGTCGGCGGCGACCTGAGCCCGGTACGCCTGCTGAACGCCTATGCCGGCGGCATCTTCCCGTGGTTCTCGGAAGGCCAGCCGCTGCTGTGGTGGTCGCCGGACCCGCGCATGGTGTTCCGCACCGACCAGGTGCATCTGTCCTCACGCTTCCGCCGCGGGCTGCGCAACAGTGCCTGGAAGGTCCACGCCGATACCGCGTTCGCCGAGGTCATGCAGGCCTGCGCGTCGGCACCACGGCCTGGCCAGGATGGCACCTGGATCACTGACGAAATGCACGCTGCCTACGTGGAGCTGCACAAGCTCGGCTACGCACACTCGGTGGAAGTGTTTGAAGGCGAAGCGCTGGTTGGCGGGATCTACGGCGTGGCGATCGGCGAGATGTTTTTCGGCGAAAGCATGTTCAGCGCCCGCAGCGGCGGCTCGAAAGTCGCGCTCGCTGCCCTGGCTGCCAGCCTGGCCGAATGGGGATGGCCGCTGATGGATGCGCAGGTGGAAAATCCGCACCTGTTGCGGATGGGCGCCGAGCACCTCCCGCGCGCGGCGTTCCTGGAAACCGTGCGCGAACTGGTGCAACGGCCGGCGGAAGCCGGCAGCTGGACGCGCAGGTTCGGCGAGTTGGCGGCCTCCGCACTGGCCTGAATACAGCCACTTAACGCAAACTTTGCATCCCGGCGCGCGACAGCGTAAAATGCCCGCCCTTAGGCCCAATGGCCGTCCGCAGAACCGCACAGGACTACATGTCGAAAGACGACTCCATCGAGTTCGAAGGCACCGTCAGCGAGACGTTGCCGAACACCACTTTCCGTGTTCGCTTGGAAAATGGGCATGAAATCATCGCCCACATCTCCGGCCGCATGCGCAAGAACTACATCCGCATCCTGACCGGTGACCGCGTCAAGGTTGAGATGACGCCGTACGACCTGACCAAGGGCCGTATCACCTACCGCATGAAGTAATGCGGTAAGTCGAGCGTTAGCCGAAAGCCAGCCTTCGCGCTGGCTTTTTCGCGTGGCCAGAATTCCCGTAGTGCCGAGCCATGCTCGGCAGAGGCCGTACCAGCAATACCCTGTAGTGCCGAGCCATGCTCGGCAGGAGCGTTACCGGCAACGGCACCCCTCCCCAGCCCTCCCCTACGCCTTCGGCGCAAGGGAGGGGGCCTCAAGCAAAAGAAAAACCCCCGCATCGTTGGATGCGGGGGTTTGTTTGTGCTGAAGCAATTGTGGCTTCGCGGCTTACGCCGCTCCTGCAAATGCCGGCTTACACCGTTGCCGGCAACAGATGCTCCGGCTCGGACTCGGTGTCGACCACCAGCTCGCCCTCGCGGACGTCGATGCTGACCTTGCCGCCGTTGACGAGCTTGCCGAACAACAGCTCGTCGGCCAGCGGGCGCTTCACCTTGTCCTGGATCAGTCGGTGCATCGGGCGCGCACCCATGTCCGCGTCGAAGCCATGCTGGGCCAGCCATTCGCGTGCCGTCGGCGTGGCCGAAAGCGACACGTGCTTGTCCTGCAGCAGCATTTCCAGCTCGATCAGGAACTTGTCCACCACCCGCAGGATATGACTGAAGCCCAGCGGCTGGAACTGCACCACTGCATCCAGGCGGTTGCGGAACTCCGGGGTGAAGCTCTTGCGGATGACTTCCATCGCATCGGTTGCATGATCCTGCTTCAAGAAGCCGATCGAGCGACGCGCCGCCTGGGTGGCACCGGCATTGGTGGTCATCACCAGGATCACGTTCTTGAAATTGGCTTCGCGGCCGTTGGTGTCGGTGAGCACACCGCGATCCATGACCTGCAACAGGATGTTGAAGATATCCGGATGCGCCTTCTCCACCTCGTCCAGCAACAGCACGCAGTGCGGCGTCTTGACGATCTTCTCGGTCAACAGACCACCCTGGTCGAAGCCGACATAGCCCGGAGGCGCACCGATCAGGCGACTGATGGAATGCGGCTCCATGTACTCGGACATGTCGAAGCGCACCAGCTCGATACCCAACTGCAATGCCAACTGACGCGTCACTTCGGTTTTGCCAACACCGGTGGGGCCGGCAAACAGGAAGTTGCCGATCGGCTTGTCGGGACTGGCCAGACCCGAGCGCGACAACTTGATCGCCGAGGTCAGCGACTCGATGCCCTGGTCCTGGCCGAAGATCACCATCTTCAGGTTGCGCTCCAGGTGCTGCAGCACATCCTTGTCGCTGGCGGTGACCTGCTTGGCCGGGATCCGCGCCATCTTGGCAACGATGGCTTCGATCTCCTCGATATCGATGCGCTCCTTGCGCTGGCCTTCGGGCAGCAGGCGCTGGCGGGCACCGGCCTCGTCGATCACGTCGATGGCCTTGTCCGGCAGCAGGCGATCGGCAATGTGCTTGACCGACAGATCCACCGCTGCCTGCAAGGCATCGTCGGCGTAGGTCACGCTGTGGTGCGCCTCGTACTTCGGCCGCAGGCCCTTAAGGATCTCGAAGGTCTCGCCAATGGTCGGCTCGACGATGTCTATCTTCTGGAAGCGCCGCGCCAGCGCACGATCCTTCTCGAAGATGCCGCGGTATTCCTGGAACGTGGTCGAGCCGATGCAGCGCAGCTCACCCGACGCCAGCGCCGGCTTGATCAGGTTGGAGGCATCCATGGTGCCGCCCGACGCCGATCCGGCACCGATGATGGTGTGGATCTCGTCGATGAACAGCACCGAGTTGGGAATCTTCTTCAGCGCGGTGATCACGCCCTTCAGGCGCTTCTCGAAGTCGCCACGGTATTTGGTGCCAGCCACCAGTGCGCCCAGATCCAACGAGTAGATCACGGCATCGGCGAGCACATCCGGCACTTCGCCATCGACGATGCGTTTGGCCAGGCCTTCGGCGATGGCGGTCTTGCCGACACCGGCCTCACCCACGTACAGCGGGTTGTTCTTACGGCGGCGGCACAAGACCTGGATGGTGCGCTCGATCTCGTCACGGCGCCCAACCAGCGGATCGATCCGCCCTGACTTGGCCATCTCATTGAGATTGCTGGCGAACTCGGCCAGCGAATCGCCCTTGCCTTCGCCGTCGGCACCTTCTGCCCTGCCCTCACCTTCCAGCGGCGAGGACATCTCCGGGTCATCGCCCGCCTTGCCCACGCCGTGGGACAGGTAATTGACCACGTCCAGCCGGGTCACATCCTGCTGATTGAGGTAGTAGACCGCGTGCGACTCCTTTTCGCCGAAGATCGCCACCAGCACATTGGCACCAGTAACTTCCTTCTTGCCCGAGGACTGCACGTGGTACACGGCGCGCTGCAAGACCCGCTGGAAGCCCAGCGTGGGCTGCGTGTCGCGGCCGTCGTCTTCGGCCAGCAGCGACACCGAGGCGTTGATCGCCTTCTCCAGCTCACGCCCCAGACGCTCCAGATCGGCGCCGCACGCTTTGAGCACGGCCTGCGCAGATGCGTTCTCCAACAAGGCCAGCAATAAATGTTCAACCGTCATGTACTCATGACGGGCCTCTCGGGCGCGCTTGTAGCACTGACCAATGGTCTGCTCGAGGTCTTTACTGAACATAGGGCACTCCGGTTCCGGTTGGAGACAATATGCGGCCTGGCACCGATTTTTCCAGCACCCTAACTACGCTGATGTAGACGCCGTGTCAGCAATACCCGCAAAACTGCTGTACCTGTGAATCCGGCATTCAGTTTTACCGCAGAAAACCATGCGACACCCCGCGCAGAACACAATCGGCGGGACGAATCGTTCTACTGCTCGCACATTGGATGCAAGGCGCCACGCCTGTTTTACCGCAGATCAGGCGCGGCCGGCCAAGTCAGGGAAGTCCGGATGGACGGACTGGCGTACAAACGCCGGGGGCAAGGCTCAGGCCCGCTCCATCGTGCACATCAAGGGATGCTGGTTCATGCGCGAGAACTCATTGACCTGCGCCACCTTGGTCTCGGCAACCTCGCGGGTATAGACACCGCAGATACCACGGCCGCGGGTGTGGACGTGAAGCATCACCTGGGTGGCCTTGTCCATGTCCATGGAGAAAAAGCTCTGCAGGACCGTCACCACGAAGTCCATCGGGGTGTAGTCGTCGTTGAGCAGCATCACCTGGTACTGGGGCGGCGGCGCCACCTCCGGCTTGCCAGGGGCAACCAGCAGGCCATGCTCGCTATCGTGTTGGGTCTTCTGGGACATCCTGCAATTATAGCCGGTCTGCATGACCAGCCCCCGACATTGGACGCAGCCCCCCCTGCCCCCGCACAATTTGCAGGCTAACCATCCATTCCATTGGGGAAAACATGAAGAAGTCTGTACTCAGCATTGCTCTGCTGGCCTTGGCCGCCACCGCTTCCGGCAGCGCGTTCGCCGGCGAGCCGGACCGCGCCGTCGGTCGCGTGCTGGACACCCTCAAGTACAAGTACGAGGTGGACAGCGACGGCGACTACCAGCTGGTCTTTGAGATGGACGACGACCGTACCCAGCTGGTGTTCGTGCGCTCCACTGTTGAGACCTACGGCAGCCACCATGTACGTGAAATCTGGTCGCCGGGCTACAAGTCCGAGGGCCCGCAGTTCTCGGCGCTGATCGCCAACCGCCTGCTGGAAGATTCCAACGACTCCAAGCTCGGCGGCTGGGTGAAACAGGGTGATGTGGCCATGTTCGTGGTCAAGGTGGACGCCGATGCCAGCGCTGAAGTGATCTCCGATGCCATCGATGCCGCCGCCAAGAGCGCCGATGCGATCGAGCTGGAAATGACGTCCAAGGACGAGTACTGAGCGTGAATGCTTTGCAGTCCCAGCGATGGGCGCCACATGTGACCGTGGCCACCGTGGTCTCCCGCGCAGGGCAGCTGCTGCTGGTGGAAGAAGAAAAGGCTGGCCGGCGGGTGTTGAACCAGCCGGCCGGGCACCTCGAGCCTGGCGAGAGCCTGCTCGAGGCGGCAGTGCGTGAAACCCGCGAGGAAACCGGCTGGGACGTGCGCCTGACCGGTTTCATCGGCAGCTACCAGTGGACGGCAGGCGATGGCACGCCGTTCCTGCGCTTCGCCTTCGCCGCCGAGCCCGTGCGCCACCATCCCGAGCAGGCGCTCGATGCTGGCATCGTGCAGGCCCTGTGGCTCAGCCCGGTGGCCTTGCAGGCCGACATGGCACGGCTGCGCAGCCCGCTGGTCTGGCATACGGTGTCCGACTGGCTGGCCGGGCAGCGCTATCCGCTGTCGATCCTGCGGCAGGTGGCACCATGAGCACTCCCAAGATCGTGGTCGGCGTTTCCGGCGGCGTTGATTCGTCGGTGGCAGCGCTTGCCCTGGTCCAACAGGGGTTGGATGTCGCCGGCCTGTTCATGCAGAACTGGGCTGACGACGGCAGCGGCCATTGCCGCGCCGAAGATGACCGCCGCGACGCGGTGGCAGTCTGCGGCCGGCTGGACATCCCCTTCCATTTCCGCGACTTCTCCAACGAATACTGGCAGGGCGTGTTCGAGCACTTCCTGGCCGAGTACGCGGCTGGCCGCACCCCCAACCCGGACGTGCTGTGCAACCGCGAGGTCAAGTTCAAGCACTTCCTCGACGCTGCCCGCGAGCTGGGCGCCGAGCGCATCGCCACCGGCCACTACGCCCAAGTGGAGCACTCCGGCGGCCGTTGGCGCCTGCTGCGTGGCGCCGACCGCGGCAAGGACCAGAGCTACTTCCTGCATCAGCTGGGCCAGACCCAGCTGGCGGCAACCCTGTTCCCGATCGGCCACATGGAGAAGAGCGAGCTGCGCCGCATCGCCCGCGAGGCTGGCCTGCCTACCCATGCCAAGAAGGATTCCACCGGCATCTGCTTCATCGGCGAGCGCGATTTCCGTGAATTCCTTGGGCAGTACCTGCCCGCGCGCGAAGGCGAGATCCACGACCCCGACGGCCAGGTAATCGCCCGTCACCCCGGCGTGTTCTATTTCACCCTGGGCCAGCGCGAAGGCCTGAACATCGGCGGTGTCCGTGGCCGCCCGGCCGCGCCCTGGTTCGTGGTCGGCAAGGACGTGGCACGCAACATCCTCTACGTCGACCAGGGCCATGACAGCCCCTGGCTGCAGTCCAACTGGCTGCGCAGCGAGGCCATGCACTGGATTGCAGGTGCCCCGCCCGCACGCGAGTTCGAGTGCACCGCGCAGACCCGCTACCGCCAACCTGACGAAGCCTGCACCGTGAAGGTGCGTGATGACGGTACGCTGGACGTGCATTTCGCGCGCCCGCAACGCGCCGTCACCCCCGGCCAATCACTGGTGCTGTACGACGGCATGGAATGCTTGGGCGGCGCGGTGATCGCCGCCACCGATGCACCTTTGGAGCGCCGCCTGGCCGCCCCTGTTTCCCTTTGAGAGATGACCATGACTTTTTCCATCGATGACCGCGTACTTGCCTTGGCCGGCATTGCCCAGGCCCTGCAGCAGGTTCGCCGCATCGCAGAAACCGGCCACTCGGAGAACGCCATCGTGCGTACCGCGATGGACAGCGTATTGCGGATTGACGCCACCTCGCCGGCTGCCGTCTATGGCAGCGCCACCCAGGTTGAAGCCGGCCTGCGCCTGCTGCGCGACTACTTCCGCAACCAGGGCAAGGACGACCTGCTGCCGCGGCTGGCGCTGTCGGTGATGCAGCTGGAGCGCCGTTTCGTGCGTGAAGGCGCCACGATCGACAAGGTGGAGGCTGGCATCCAGCGTGCCGCTGGTATCGCCAAGGAACGCGGCGACAGCTCCCACCCCGATGTGCTGAGTGCGATGGGTGCGCTGTACGCGGACACCATCAGCCAGCTCAAGCCCAAGATCATGGTGCAGGGCAACCCGCATTACCTGGGCCAGGCGATGGTGGTGTCCGAGATCCGGGCGCTGCTGCTGGCCGCCGTGCGCTCGGCGGTGCTGTGGCGCCAGCTGGGCGGCAGCTACTGGGATTTCCTGTTCTCGCGCAAGGCTATGCTCGAGGCCATCGAGCGCCGTCTGCGCTGAATCATGCCGGCCCGCAGCCAACGCGCTTGCGGGCCTGCATTGCGAAACCTTCTCCGGGATTCACGTCAGTGGGCTAAAGACACCCCGCCCACTGCCGATACTGCATTCGTGACTCTCCCGAGAACGTCCATGTATTCACGTATTGCAATCCGTTTGGCAGCCCCGTTGGTCCTCACCCTTCTGGTCGTGGTCGCTGCTGCCCTGTCCTGGCCTTCGGCAGCGCTGTGGGCAATCCTGACCACCATGGTGCTGAGCTGGCTGGTATTTGCCTGGTGGAGCGTGCATACGCAAGCCCAGCGCTCGCCCGAACACACCAAGGTGCTGAAGGAACAGGACCAACTGCTGAATGAGCTGCGCAGCTTTGTCAGCAACGAAATCGATGGCTCGCGCAGCGAGATCGAACGCGCCCGTGAGCTGATCCGGCAGGCCGTCGGTGGCCTGGGTGGCAGCTTCGACGCGATGAGCCGCAAGTCGCGCCAGCAGAGCCAGGCACTGGCCCGCATCGTCGACCGCGCCGGTGACGAAGGCGGCGGCGGTGTCGATGTCGCCCGCTTCGCCCAGAACGCCAGCCACCAGATGGAACAGCTGGTGGAAGCACTGGAGCAGGTCAGCGGCCAGAGCAGCAACACCGTGCAGCACATCGACCAGATGGCACAGCACCTGGATGGCATCTTTGCCCTGCTTGAAGACGTCAAGTCGATTGCCGACCAGACCAATCTGCTGGCCCTGAATGCAGCCATCGAAGCAGCCCGTGCTGGCGAAGCTGGTCGCGGTTTTGCTGTGGTCGCCGACGAGGTGCGCAACCTCTCCGAGCGCTCCACCACCTTCAACGAGCAGATCCGCAAGCTGGCGCACAGCTCCAAGGACGCCATTGCCAAGGTGCGTGAAACCGTCACCCACATGGCATCGCGCGACATGGACCGCTCGCGTGAAGCGCGCCACGAAGCCGCCTCGATGCTGGACAGCGTGGCTGCCATCAATGCCTCGCTCGGCGACGGCATGCGCGAGATCTCCGAATGCGGCCGCGCCATTGACGGCAGTGTTGCCGAAGCCGTGCGTGCCCTGCAGTTCGAGGACATCGCTACCCAGGCGCTGGGTGGCGTGCACACCCACCTCGACCGCCTTGGCGCGATCAACCGGGAGGCCGTTGCCCTGCAGGAACTGCTGCACCGCAATGGTGGCGTGTTCGATGGCGAGATGGTCAGCGCACTGCAGCGCACCGGCAGCCGCCTGCGTGAACTGCGTGTCGAGTGGGAGCGCCCGCCGCACAAGCCTGTATCGCAGCAGAGCATGGGCGCCGGCACGGTGGAGTTGTTCTGAGTTCGTACTGCACCCGCTTTGCAACCGAGCCCCGGCCTTTGGTCGGGGCTTTGCTGTTGCTTCAACCGTACTGATACATGCTTCTACCCCGCGCTACCGCCAACAACAACGCCGAGCCAGCAACGCAGGCAGGTGACGCAATGTCAGATTCCGCTGCCACCAGCAACATCTCATTGCGCAGACGCGAGCAACTCGCACAGCTTGAGCAAGGCGCCGCGCACGAGCTCCTGGAACTGCGGGCGAAGCGCGATCAAGCGCTTGCCCCGGCCCCCGAGGAAAGCAACGACTGGCTGAAGACCAGCATTGATTGGGATCTTTCGGTTCCTTGATGTGTCCGCCACACGCCGATTGATAGCTTCGTAACCGGGGTAAGCAGAACGCACCCGGCAGCTGACACGTCATTGCTCTCCCCAAACACCTGCCAATTGCTTCCGTTGCGCCGACCCCAGCTGACTTTTCAGGTCTGTGCTTCGTTGCAGCCGCGCACGCGTATGGATGCCGGGGCAATCCCAGCTGTCACAAGAACCACGAACCTGCGATTACGCGCTGCTCCGCTGCCTGAGCAAGGCCGACCTGGCCAGTTGTGCTATTCCGTAGCCCATTCCGTAGCCCGGTTAAGCGCAGCGCACCCGGGGCCTTTGGAGGGCCTCCACACGATACGCAGAGTCAAGGCTCCAGGATGCGCTGCGCTTACCCTCACTACTTTGTGTTGCGGGCGACTCAGCAACGCCGCAAGCGACATGGATTTCTTCGCAACAACGGCGTTTGGCAGCACAGCAGCCGGTATTTGCGCGCACAAAAAAGCCCGGCTACCTGTTCCGTAGCCGGGCTCCATGTTGTCTTCGGAACTCAGTGCGTCGCGCTGATGCTGTTGTTCGATGCAACCTGCGGCGGTTCCAGCAGTTCAGCAGGGGCGCCGCGCAACCACTGCACCATCTCGCGTGGCCGCAAGGGACGCGAGTACAGATAACCCTGCAGCTCGTCGCAGCCCTGCTGTTTCAACATCGCTGCTTCGGCCGGCGTCTCGACGCCTTCAGCCACCACCCGCATACCCAACGCGTGGCCGAGGTGCACGATGGCCTGGGTGACTTCGGCGGTACCTGCATCGTGCAGCATGCCCTGCACGAAGCTGCGGTCGATCTTCAGTCGCTGCACCGGGAACCGGTTGAGGTAATGCAGGTTGGAGAAGCCTGTGCCGAAGTCATCCACTGCCAGCGGAATACCGTGCTCCTCGAAGACATCGAAGCACTGCCGCAACGCGTCGGTATCACGGATCAGGGCTGACTCGGTCAGCTCCAGCTCCAGCCGTTGCGCTGGCCAGCCAGACTGCTGGCAGATGGCAACCACCCGCTCGGCAAAGCCACGGTCGCGCAACTGCAGCGCAGACACGTTCACTGCCACCCGATCAAACTGCAGGCCCGCCTGTTGCCAGACAACCGCCTGGCGGCAAACCTCCTGCAATACCCAATCACCGATGTGGATGATCTCGCCGCACTTCTCGGCAATAGGGATGAACTCGGCCGGATTGCAGGCCCCCAGGCGACCACTGTTCCAGCGCAGCAAGGCCTCGATCGAGGGAGTTGGATCGCCGTTGGCATGCACCAGCGGCTGGTAGACCAGGCTGAATTCGTCGCGTTCGACCGCACCATGCAGGGCATGTTCGATCTCGATCCGGCGCTGGGTGCGCGCCAGCGCATCCTGGCTGTAGTACTGATAGGTGTTGCGCCCGGCCTCCTTGGCCGCGTGCATCGCCGCATCCGCGGCGCGCAGCAGACTGTCAAAGTCGTTGCGACTGTCGTCCAGCAGTGCGATGCCAACGCTGGCACCGACCTTCAGGGTTGCATCCTCGCGGTACAAAGGCTCAGCCAACGAGGC
The DNA here is from genome assembly GCF_030549615.1 of Stenotrophomonas sp. 610A2. Taxonomy (NCBI): domain Bacteria; kingdom Pseudomonadati; phylum Pseudomonadota; class Gammaproteobacteria; order Lysobacterales; family Lysobacteraceae; genus Stenotrophomonas; species Stenotrophomonas pigmentata. The sequence continues at coordinate 2,356,793 of NZ_CP130832.1, read as the reverse complement.
AATCAGCTTGCGTGCCACATGCCCCGCATCCTCCGCCTCGACCAGGTTGCGCAGGATGACGATGAATTCGTCGCCGTTGAAACGAGCGAACAGGTCGGCATTGCGCAGGTTCTGGTGCAGGCGCGCGGCTGCGGCTTTCAACAACATGTCACCGGTGGCATGGCCAAAGGTGTCATTGATGGTCTTGAACCCGTCAAGGTCGATGAACAGCATCGCCAGGATGGCGCCGCGTTCACGGGCCTCGATGATTGCCTCCGAGCCCTGCTCGCGCAGCAACATACGATTGGGCAGACCGGTCAGCAAATCGTAGTGCGCCAGCAGTTCAAGCCGTTCGTCGGCGTCACGTTCGCGGGTAATGTCGCGGAACAGCACCACGTAGCGTTCCGGCAGGCCTTCGCGCTGATCCAGTTCGATCAGCACCTGCACCCATACCCGCTGCCCCGAGGGGCGGTAGAAACACAGGTCGAGCTGCTCGGGCAGCCCGCCCTCGGCGATGCGCAGTAGCGCGGCTTCGAAGCCGTCACGCGAATCAGGGGTGTAGAGGTCCAGCGCCTGGTCAAGCGTGACCGGCGCCTTGCGCAGGCCGTGGATGCGGTAGCACTCCTCGGTCCACTGCATGGCGCGGGTGTCCACTTCAATCTCGCAACCACCGATGCGGCCCAGCGCCGACACGCGGTTCAGCAGCTCGGTGCGCCATCGGATCAACGCATCGGTGCGGCGTTGGTTGCTGATGTTCTGCACCTGCCCCAGCACCCGGTGCAAAGCGCCAGCACCGTCGTAATCAAGCTCCACCCATATCCGCAGCTGCTGCTGGGTAACCGGGTCGCGGCCCCAGGTCAGGTCGAAGCTGCCACCGGCAGCATCGTCCAGCAAACGTCGCCAGCTGGCGAAAAGATGCCTGCGCGCATCCTTGCTGAGGTTGCGTAGCCATTGCCGACCGCTGGGCAATGCCGCAGTGCCCCAGCCGATGGCCGCGGAAAATTCGTCGGACCACTGCACGCGGCCGCGCTGCGGCTCCCACACCCAGCTGCCCATGCCGGCCACGCGCTGGGCGCGGCGCAACAGCGCCTGCTGCGAGCGCAGCTCATCCTCCAGCGATTTCTGTTGCTGGATGTCGGTATAGGTACCCACCATCCGCAGCGGCTGACCATCGCCCGCGCGGGTGATCACCTGGCCACGATCCAGCACCCAATGCCAGCTGCCGTCGGCCTGTCGCAGACGAAACTGGCAGGCGAACGGCACCTGTGGATCGTGCAGATGGGCGGCGATCGCCTGCCGCAGCACCAGTTGGTCTTCGGGGTGGACTTCATCCAACAAACCCGTACCAGATGGTATGGAAGAGGCCTCATGGGCCTGTGCCGTGCGGGTGATCGTGTCGGCAATGATGTCCCAGTCCCAAAGACTGTGGCCGGCTGATTCCATCGCGCTCACCCAGCGGGCATTGCGCGACTCGGTATCGTTGGCCACCGAATAGAGATAACCCAGTGGCGCTGCCGCAGGCGATTGCACCGCACTCAACCAACCCTCAAGCCGCTGCCCGTCGCCAGGCAAGGGACAGGCAACCATGCCCTGCTGGGCGAGTTGCTGGCGAGCACCGGCCAGTTGCTGGCAATAACGTGACAGACGTTCGGGCAGGCCCAGCTCCCTGGCCATGCCATTGGCAGCCAAAGGCTGCCCATCCGTATCCAGCAGCACGACGGCTGCATTCAACGGGTGACGAAGCAGGCTAGCTATGACGCCGCGATCCACGCGCTCTATCTCCATGCCCGACAAACCGGGGACTCAATCGATAACGGCACCAAGTCGGCAGAATTGAGCACTTCGTCGCCCGGCATGTGCACAAGCCGCTAAGATGGCGCCGACGCTAGTCCGAAACCCCGCCAATGATGGAAGCCGATCCGGCCCCCGCTGTCTCTTTGCCTGTGCCTGCGCCGCTCTCGTCGGCGCGTACCTGCACTTTCTGGCTGCTTGGTTTCGCTGTTTTTCTGGCTGTTTCCATCGTCATTCTGCTGCTGGCCGGCGCTAGCCCCGCCAGCTGGCAGTTAAAAAGTGTGATGGCCATCGCACTGATACTTTGCTTGTCGTTGCTGGTGCTTGGCTGGCGACTCAATTCACTACTACGGGCGACGCGAGCAAGCCACCGTTTGCCGACCGAATTCGTGCAACTGGCAGCCCTGTTGCCGGATGGCGTGTTGATCGCCGACGGCGATGCCGTCATCTATGCCAATCCTGCCGCCAGCAGCATCCTGGGCATCGCTGTAGGCCACACCGACAGCGCTACGCAGTTGTTGGCCAGCCTGGACGCGCATATGCCGCGCTCGCATAACGGTGAACTGCCGGTGCAGTTGTGCCGCATCGGCGGCGAACCGTTCCATGCGGTGATGATCACCCAGCAACTGCGCCATGCCGGCCGCGACTGCCAATTGTTCGTCATCCGTGACCTGAGCGAACTGGAACACGGCCGCGCCGCCCTGGCTGCCAGCAATAGCGAGCTGCAGGCCATGGCCGGTCGTTTGTTCTCCCTGCAGGAAGACGAGCGTCGGTCAATCTCGCGCGACCTGCACGACGATATCGGCCAGGCGATTACCGCGATGAAGCTGGCAGCCTGTGCCGCCCGCGATGAAGAAAACACACCGCGGCGGCAGGACGATATCGACCAGATCATCGAATTGGCTGATACCACGGTGATCAAACTGCGTAATCTTTCGATGCTGTTGCGCCCACCGCAACTGGATGCACTGGGACTGGAGGCAGCCCTGCGCTGGCAGGCCGGGCTGCTGTTCCGCTCCACCGACGTGGAGCTGCTGCTGGACGTCGATGCGCTGCCGCGCCGGCCCAGCAACGAGGTGGAGCAGGCCTGCTTCCGCATTGCCCAGGAAAGCCTGACCAATGCGCTGCGTCACGCCTGCGCCAGCCAGGTCTCGCTGTCGCTGCGCGACAGCAGCGAAGGCAGGCTGCACCTGCTGGTGGTGGATGACGGCGAAGGCTTTGACCCCGCTGGTCCGCGTGGTCTGGGCATGATCGTGATGCGTGAACGTGCGCAGAGTGCCGGCGGCAGCCTGCATATTGAAACCGCGCCGGGTGCAGGCACCCGGATCGACCTGCGGCTCCCCTACGCGGCGGCCGCACAGTGACACCTCAAGGAAACCGCCCGATGTGGAATGCCAGCCCCTCTTCTTCCAGTGACCGCGCCGACGCGCGGCCGGCTCGGCTTGGGGCCGGCAATCCGGAACTGGCAGTCCTGGTGGATGCAGCCAACCGCAGCGGCACCTCCTTGATGCTGCTGCATCTGGACATCGATCACTTTGCCTCGGTCAATGAAAACATGAGCGCCGAAGTCGGTGACCAGGCCTTGGTGCTGATCGCCGACCGCCTGCGCGCCTTCATCGGTGACCGCGGACGGCTATGGCGCCACGGCAGCGACGAGTTCCTGATCGCGGTGCCACGCACCAGCCAGACGCCCACTCCGGAGGACTTCGCCGAGCAGATCCGCCAGCAGATTGAACTGCCGCTGTCGGTGCTGCCGTATACGCTGTTCCTGACTGCCAAGATCGGCGTCGGCCTGTGCCCGGAGCATTCCAACACCGCCACCGGCGTGCTGGATCTGGCCGAGGACGCCCTGCACCAGGCCGGCCGCGAAGGCGGCAACGCGGTGCATGTGCATGTCCTGCACAAGCCCAGTAGTGCCCACAGCGAGAGCATCATCTCGCGTCAGTTGGTGGATGCCATCGACAATGGCGAACTGCGCCTGCGCTACCAGCCGCTGGTAAGCGCCCGCGACGGCCATGTCATGGGCATGGAAGCGCTGCTGCGCTGGCAATCGCCAACGCTGGGCATGCTGGTGCCGGAGCGCTTCATGCGTACCGCCGAACGGCTCGGCATCATCGTGCAGATCGGCGCCTGGGTGCTGGAAATGACCCTGCGCCAGGCCAAGACATGGCGCGACCAGGGCTTCGAGGATTTCAATGTTGCCGTCAACGTCTCGACCCTGCAGCTGCTGCGCCCCAACTTCTTCACCGAAGTCATGGCGATGCTGCAGTCCATCGGCGTGCCGGCGCGCATGCTGACCCTGGAAATCAACGAAAGTGCGCTGACCAACAACGTCAACTTCGTCCACGAGACCCTGGCCAACCTGCGCAATGAAGGCATCAGCCTGTGCCTGGACAATTTCGGCACCGGCGACTCCAGCCTCAGCGCCCTGGTCCGCTACCCGGTGGACAAGCTCAAGATCGATCGCAGCTTCATCAAGAGCGCACCCGCGGCCAACCGTGAGGCGGCGATCAGCCGCGCCATCATCGCCATGGGCCACCAGCTGGGCATGACGGTGATCGCCAATGGCGTGGAGTCGCAGGCCCAGCTCGGTTTCCTGCGTCGCAACGACTGCGACGTGTTCCAGGGCTATCTGTTCGGCGAGCCGATGTCGGCCGATGCGGCCGGCATGACCTTGCGTCGTCGCTATCTGCGTCCGGAAGCGTTTGCCGAGACTCGCCCCGACCGCACCTTGCTGCTGCTGGACGACGAAGAAAACGTACTGCGTTCATTGGTGCGCCTGTTCCGTCGCGATGGCTACCGGATCTTGGCCGCGGGCAATGTGCGTGATGCCTTCGACCTGCTGGCGATCAACGACGTGCAGGTGATCCTGTCCGATCAGCGCATGAGTGATATGAGCGGCACCGAGTTCCTTGGCCGGGTGAAGATGCTGTACCCGGATACGATCCGCCTGGTGCTGTCCGGCTATACCGATCTCAACACCGTCACCGACGCAATCAACCGTGGCGCGATCTATCGTTTCCTGACCAAGCCATGGAATGACGACGACCTGCGCGAGCACATCCGCCAGGCCTTCCGCACCCATGATGAGAAGCAGGGTGTCGGGGCTTCTTAAGCCTCGGGCAGATCATTGCAGCTGTTGTGGGAGCGGCGTAAGCCGCGAAGCCACTGATGTACAGATAGGCGTGGATCCAGTGCAAACAGCCATGCCTCCCAGCAAAAGCCAAAGCGATTGCGTGATTGCAGATTCCGCGGGGATTGACGCGACGTCAGCTTCGCGGCTGACGCCGCTCCTACAGCTTCAGGCAATCGCCGTATCGCTGCAGCCACCTCGCCGGTGCCGTGAGAACTGACGCGGCACCAGCTTCGCGGCTGACGCCGCTCCCACAATCCAGGGATCCTGCGGCCGATTATTTTGGCTGGCGGATTGGCAGCACGATCCGGAAGCAGGAGCCCTCGCCTACGGTGCTGTCCAGGTCGATGCGGCCGTGGTGCTTGTTGATGATGCCGTAGGAGATCGACAGCCCAAGTCCGGTGCCGCTACCCACCGGCTTGGTGGTGAAGAACGGGTCGAAGATGCGCTGCCGCAGCTCCGGGGAAATACCTGCGCCGTCATCCTTGAACTCGACCCACACTTCATCACCGCTGACACCGGTACTGACCGCGATGTTGCCGCGATCGGCGATGGCGTGGCCGGCATTGAGCAGCAGGTTCATATAGACCTGGTTGAGCTCCGAAGGCAGGCACTCGATCATCGGCAGCTCGCCATACCGGCGTTCCAGCGTGACCTTGTACTTGAGCTCGTTCCAGATGATGTTGATGGTCGATTCCAGGCCGGCGTGCAGGTCGACCAGCTTCCACGACTCGTCGCGGCCGGAATACGAGAAGTCCTTCAGGTCGCGCACGATGCGGGTCACCCGCTCGATGCCCTCGCGCGACTCGGCCATCAACTGCGGCAGGTCGCGGCTGATGAAGTCGATGTCCAGACGGTCGCGGATATCGTCGATTTCGGGAATCAGCGCCTTGGGATCTGGCGCGCGCAAGGCCCGCTCATAGGCTTCGATCACCGTAAACAGGCTGCGCAGGTATTCCTGCAGGCTGCCCAGGTTGGAGTGCACATAGCCGATGGGGTTGTTGATCTCGTGCGCGACGCCTGCGGCAAGCTGGCCGATGGAGGCCATCTTTTCCGATTGCAGCAGCTTCTCCTGGGTGCCATTCAAGCGCAGGTAGGCCTGGCGCAGCTCGGCGTGGCGCTGCTGCAGCTCCCGCTCGTAGTCCTCCGGGCCATCCACGTGCTGGAACAAGGCCAGGAATGCGTCGCCGCCAGCATCGTTGTGATGGTGCAGGTGCAGGGTGATCACCCGCTCGCCGATCGGCAGGCTACCCACCCAGGTGCCCGATTCACGAGCTTGCGGCAAGGCAAACGGCGGCAGCAAGGCCTCAAGCCGACGCCCAAGATCGGCACTGCTGGCGGCATCCGCGCCAAACAACTCCCGCACCAGGGCATTGGCGACGCTTACTTCGAATTTACCGTTGAATAGCAGCATGCCGTGCTGGACCCGTTCACCCAGCGCCCGCAAGGTGGCGGCGGAGGGCGTGGGCATGAGAATGGAGCTGTCGATCTGGGTCACGGCGGCCGGTACAACGAGGGAACGGACCGCCACTATAGCCGGATGTGTGCATCCGTTCGCGGCAGTAGCGCCGCGTTTTCACAGATCAGGCGACGGCCAAAGGCCGCCGCGAATGGACGGTCTGCGCCTGCCCCTTGGCATCGTAAGAAGGTGCAGCTTCGCTGCGACCGAGTTGGCGCAAGGCCCAATTGACCTCGCGTCGGCGGCGCGCCAGCAGTACGCCATTGGCGTGGTTGCGTTCGGCAAGTTCCTTCAGGCGTTCGGCCTCGTGCAGCGGCGGCTGCCGCTCCAGCTCACGCAGGGCCTCCAGCTTGTTGCCGGTTGCTGCCACCAGGGCCGGCACGTCGTGCTCAGCCAAGGCGCGCTGTTCGCGGTCAAGCGCTTCGCTCAGACGCTGCAACGGGTCGCCCATGGAGAGGTTCATCCCTGCAGCTGCTGGTCCAGGCCCAGCATGCGCGATGCGATCGCGTCCGGGTTGATCTTGTAGCTGCCGTTCTCCAACGACTCGCGCACTGCCTGCACGCGTGCCTGGTCGATGGCCGGAGCGGCGCTCAGCTCACGCTGTACGGCCTGCAGCTGGGTCGCTTCGCCGGTCAGGCGCACGCTGTCGGCTGCCTCCACCGGCTTGGGCTTGGCGTCGCCTGCGGCGGCCACCTTGGTGTTGATGGCCACACTGCGCAACTGCGCTGCGACTGCAATACCACCGTCGATTTTCTGGCTCATGTGATGGAGTCCTGATTCGGTTCAAAAACGATAACGGCAGCGCCGGACAGTTCTTTAGTAATTTATCGGCTGACCAGCACGTCGCCACCGGGTGTGGCGATACCCTGCATCACCCGGCGTGAAGACAGGTTCTCGACCGACACCCGCTCCCCTTCTCCAGCGTCGCCCAGGGCCTTGCCTGCCATACGCACTTCGACCCCGCCGCGGCGGGACACCAGGGCGACATTATCGCCGCGGCGGACGGTGCGGGGCGCAACCAGATCGGTCGCCGACAGCAGGCTACCGGCACTCAATGCACGCCGTGCCACCCGGCCCACGGCCGCCTCCGGCTTCAACAGCACGGCGCCGGCCAAGCGTGCCGTGTCGCGCTTGACGCTGCTTATATCGGCCGCTGCCAGCGTTTCTCCAGCCGCCACGCCCCGGGCCAACACCAGTACCTGCTGCTCACGGCGCACTTTGACCGGCACGAACAAGCGCCAACCGCCCGCCTGCGGACAGGCGACCTCCACGGTCGTGTTGGCGGTTACCTTGGCCTGCAAAGGCTGGGTGCACGCCGGCAGCCGCAGATTGGCATCGAGATTGGCTTCGCCGCTCTCCCCTGCCCCCAACGTGGCCAGGGCCGCAGCACGGATCGACTCCACCGGCTGGAAAGCGGTAGCGCCGGCCAGTGAAGGCAACAGCAGGCAAATAGATAGGAGTAAGCGCATCAGCGGCGGCCACCCGGCTCAGGAATAGTTCGATGGATGACGCTGCAAGCGCCGTGCCAATTGCCGGGCTGGCAAGCACTCAAGTTGTCGGCACCTGCCGCCGATACAGCATTCATGTCACAAGACCTGCTCAACCGAATTGACCAGCGCACCCGGCTGGCCGGCCATAACCGCCTTGCCCTGCTGCTGTTCCGCCTCGGCGGCCGTCAGCTTTTTGGCGTGAATGTATTCAAGGTGCAGGAAGTGCTGCGCCGCCCAGCCCTGTTCCAGGTGCCCGGCCTGCCGACCCAGTTTGCCGGCGTGGCCGATGTGCGTGGCCGCTCGGTGCCGGTGCTGGATCTTGGCCTGGCCATCGGCCACCCCGAGCGCGAGCCCGAGGCGGACACCTCGCCAGGCTATCTGGTGGTTACCGAGTTCAACCGTTCGGTACAGGGTTTCCTGGTCAGCGGGGTTGAGCGCATCGTCAACATCGCGGTGGAGGATATCCACCCGCCGCCGGAGTTGGGCGCTGAATCGACGTATTTGACCGCAGTTACCCGCTTCCAGGGCGAGCTGATCCAGGTCATCGACGTCGAAAGCGTGCTCGCCGATATTGCCCAGGTACGCAGCGAGGCCGTGCTCGACCCATCGATGGCCCTGCCCGCCGATGCGCCACAGATGCAGGTCCTGGTCGTCGATGACTCCCGCGTGGCACGCCAACAGATCCGCAGTGTGCTTGACCAGCTGGGAGTGAGCGCCACCCTGCTCTCCGACGGCAAGCAGGCGCTGGAGCACCTGCTGCAGATCCATGCGTCAGGCGAGAACCCCGCTGATCGCTATGCGATGGTGATCTCCGACATCGAAATGCCGGCGATGGACGGCTACACCCTGACGACGGAAATCCGCCGCCACCCGGGCCTGGCCGGTCTTTTCGTGCTGCTGCACACGTCCCTGTCGGGCGTATTCAACAACGCCATGGTCGAACGCGTAGGCGCCAATGCCTTCGTTGCCAAGTACAGCCCACATGAGCTGGCGGATTTCGTCCTGCAGCGCCTGCGGCATGTGGCTGAGACCCAGTACGCATATAGCTGAGGCCAGTCTCCGGTAGTGCCGAGCCATGCTCGGCAGGGGCGCTACCGGTAAAGCTCCTGCCGAGCATGGCTCGGCACTACAGATTCGCTCCCTCCCTTTGGCGCAGCCAAGCGGAGGGTTGAGGAGGGGTTCGCTCTTTGCGGGCTGACGCAGCACCAGCTTCGCGGCTTACGCCGCTCCTACAATGTTGGTCCCGGGCACCTTGGTAGTGCCCCTGCCGAGCATGGCTCGGCACTACATGCTTCTTTGGCACAGGTTTTGCAGCTTCCCCGGCAACGTTCCGTGGGAGGTTCCACATGGCCAACCTGTTTTCCAACTATCTCGGCATCCATGCCCAGGCAATGCCGCTGCGCGAGCAGCGCATGAAGCTGATCGCCAGCAACCTCAGCAATGCCGACACGCCCGGCTACAAGGCCCGCGACCTCGACTTCGATGCCGCCCTGCGCAATGCCCAGGGCGCCACCAGTGGCAACGGTCTGCTGAACACCACCGCCGAGCAGCACTACGCCATTGGCGGCAATGCCGGCCTCAATCCGTTCCAGATCCTGCGCGAAGGCACGCAGCCCAGCCTGGACGGCAACACCGTTGATCCGGATGCCGAGCGCGCCGCCTACGGCCGTGCTGCTTTGGAGTACCGCGCCTCACTGAGCTTCGTCGAGTCGAAGGTGAAGACCATGCTCACCGCCATCACTGGCCAGTAAGGAAGCACGCCATGAGCAATCTGCCCATCTTCGATATCGCCGGCGCCGCCTTGAAGGCGCAGTCGGTGCGCATGAGCACCATCGCCTCCAACCTGTCCAATGCCGACTCCATCGCCGGCTCGCCGGAGACGGTCTACAAGCCGCTGGAACCTATCTTCCAGGCCGTCACCAGTCGCAGCGATCCGAACCTCACCGGCGTGCAGGTAAAGGAGATCGCACAGAGCGACGCTGCGCCGATCAAGCGCTACGAACCGAATCATCCGCTGGCCGATGGCGAGGGCTATGTGTATTCGCCCGACGTCGATCCGGTCGCGCAGATGGTCAACCTCATCTCCACCTCGCGCAATTACCAGGCCGGCGTGGAAATGCTCAGCACTGCCAAGGAACTTGCCCTGGCCACGCTGACCATGGGCCGCTGAGCCCACTCCCCCAGGAATCTGCCGACATGAGCACCAGCGTAAACACCGATTTGTACAGCTCGCTTGGGCTTACCGCGCCCAACACGACGACCACGACCAGCAAGAACAAGAGCTCGTTGGACCAGGCCGATTTCCTGAAGCTGATGACCACCCAGCTGCAGCATCAGGATCCGACCAAGCCCATGGACAACAGCCAGATGGTGGCGCAGATGGCGCAGCTGTCCACGGTGCAGGGCATCACCGATCTGAACACCTCGGTGAAGGGCTTCCAGCAATCCATGGCCAGCGACCAGGTGCTGCGTGGCGCCGCCCTGGTCGGCCACGAAGTGATGGTGCCCTCGACCAAGGTCGCGCTGGAGGCCGAAGGTGGTACCAGCGGCACCGTTGCCGCGCCATCAGCCGGCTCGGTCACTGTCGACATCACCGATGCCAATGGCTTGAAGGTGACCCAATTGACCGTACCGGCGAATGCCGCCGGCGAGGTGGCATTCCAATGGGATGGCACCGACGCCGATGGCAAGCGGATGCCAGCGGGCAGCTACACCGTTACCGCCACCCATACCGACACCGCTGGTGCGCAGAGCAAGCTCAGCACCTACGTGCAGGCGGAAGTGGAGAGCGTGACCGTGGGCTCCGATGGCTTGTACCTGAACCTCAAGGGGCTGGGCACTGCCCCGCTCGACTACGTGCTCCGCGTCAGCTGAGCCCCCTCTTCGTTTTCCCAGGAGTATCGCCATGGGCTTCAACGTCTCACTGTCGGGCATCAACGCGGCCAACGCGGACCTGAATGTCACCGCCAACAATATCGCCAACGTCAACACCACCGGCTTCAAGGAATCGCGCGCCGAGTTCGCCGATCTGTTCAATGCCACCAGCTATGGCTTGTCGCGCAACGCGATGGGTTCTGGTTCGCGCCTGACCAATGTCGCGCAGCAGTTCTCGCAGGGCAATATCGACCAGACCGGCCGCAGCCTGGATCTGGCGGTGGCTGGCGAAGGCTTCTTCACCATGAGCATGAACGGTACCCGCGTGTACTCGCGTGCTGGCAACTTCCAGACCGACAACAACGGCTATGTGATCAACCCGCAAGGCGCGCGCCTGCAGGTGTTCGCTCCCAGCGCCGATGGCACGCGTTTCGACGGCGAGCTGACCGACCTGCAGCTGCTCACCACCGACAGCCCGCCCAAGCAGAGCACCCTGGTCAACATGGCCTTCACCCTGCCCGGCAACGCACCGCAGCCGACGATCGGCACGTTCGACCCGACCGATTCCAACAGCTACAACCATTCCACTGGTGGCGTCACCGTTTACGACTCGCTGGGCGTCAGCCACACCCAGACCTCGTACTTCGTGAAGACTGCCAACCCCAACGAGTGGCAGGTATACAACTATGTCGATGGCCAGTCCGCCGGCGCACCGTCGCTGCTGCAGTTCTCCAACGCCGGCGCCCTGACCAGCCCGGCCAATGGCGACATCACCTTGGCACCATTCACCCCGGCCACTGGCGCCGGCGTGGTCAACCTGACCTTGAACGTGTCCGGCGCTACCCAGTACGGCGAGAAGTTCGCAATGCGCGATACCCGCCAGGACGGTTATGCCGCCGGCAAGCTCAACGAGATCAGCATCTCCGAGGAAGGCGTGGTGTATGCGCGCTACACCAACGGCGATGACAAGGCCTTGGGCCAGGTCGCACTGACTACCTTCAAGAACCCGCAGGGCCTGCAGAACCAGGGCAATAATCTGTGGGTTGAAACCTTCTCTTCGGGCACCCCGCGTACCGGTGCACCGGACACCTCGGATCTGGGCCAGATCCAGGCTGGCTCGCTGGAAGCCTCAACGGTGGATCTCACCGAACAGCTGGTCAACATGATCGTCGCCCAGCGCAACTTCCAGGCCAACGCGCAGATGGTGTCCACCCAGGACCAGATCACCCAGAGCATCATCAATATCCGCTAAGGCGTGAATGGCAGACTCGGAATCGGGAATTGACCAGCATTTGGTCGATTCCTGAACCGATTGCACCGCTGCCTTTCACGGCTCTGTTCATTGATGAAACGCTTCTGGTTCGGGTGCTGCGCTCAGCGGCACGTCGGCTTGGCTGCAAACGTCAAAACCCAATTCCAAACTTCCGAATCCCCGCCCTATGGACAAAGCCCTCTACGTTGCCATGACCGGTGCCCGCGCCTCGCTGCAGGCGCAGGCCACGGTGTCGCACAACCTGGCCAACTCGGATACGCCGGGCTTCAAGGAAGCGCTGGCCAACACCGAAGCGTTCCGTATCCAGGGGCCGGGGTTTCCGTCGCGCGTGGATGCCGTACACGTGGATGCCGGTTTCAACCGTCGCGTTGGCGCGCAGCAGATCACCGGCAATTCGCTGGATCTTTCGCTGCAGCCGGGCAGTTGGCTGGCGGTGCAATCCAGCGATGGAAGTGAGGCCTATACCCGCAGTGGTGCCTTGTCGTTGACGCCGAACGGACAGTTGGTGACCGCCGAAGGCCATGCGGTTCTCGATGACAACGGCAATCCGATCGCGGTGCCACCGCACCAGGCAATGGAGATCGGCCACGATGGCACCTTGTCGATCATTCCGTTGGGTGAAGGCCCACAAACGATGGCGATGATTGGCCGGCTGCGCGTGGTTGATGCACCCAATGAGCGGCTGGAACGACGCCTCGACGGGCTGATGCGCAACACCGATCCACAGCAGCCTTTTGCCCAGCGCCAGGGCAAGGCCTTGGAGAGCGGAATGCTGGAATCCAGCAACGTGGATGCAGCGGGCGCGCTGGTGCAGATGATCCAGCTGCAGCGCCAGTTTGAAATGCAGGTCAAGGTCATCAAGCACGGTGACGAGAACGCGCGCAGCGCGAACACCCTGCTTCGCCTGAACGGCTGATAGTTGAACCCACGCGCACGCACAGTGCGCGCCCTCCCCTGCTACGGGGAGCGGAACGGAACAGCGGCGGTGTGTCACCCGCCCATGCGTCCTCCCCATTCATCCGCATCAGCCTGCGAATGCGCGCATGCCTTCGCCCGCAGCGGCGTTGGCAAAGCAGTGGCGACGCTGACGAACGTTCGGCAACCACATCGCATGCAGCGTCGACATTCCGGCGGCATTTTTGGCACAGCCCATGCATTGACACAGGCAAGGGCCAATCGGCCGGTATCCGTCACCAAGGAATCGCACCATGAATCAGGCATTGTGGGTCGCCAAGACCGGCTTGGATGCACAACAGACACGCATGTCGGTTGTCTCCAACAACCTGGCCAACACCAATACCACCGGATTCAAGCGCGACCGCGCCAGCTTTGAAGACCTGTTGTACCAACAGGTGCGTCAGCCCGGCGGTTCGTCCTCGGCACAGACGCAGTTGCCAACCGGCCTGCAGCTGGGTACCGGTGTCCGCGTCGTCGCCACGTCCAAGCATTTCGAACAGGGCAGCCAACAGCAGACCGGTCGCGCACTGGATGTGATGGCCAATGGCCGCGGCTTCTTTGAAGTGATGATGCCCGACGGTACGTCGGCGTATACGCGCGACGGCAGCTTCCAGATCAACGCACAGGGCGAACTGGTGACCAACAGTGGTTACCCGGTGCAGCCCGGCATCCAGATTCCCGAGGGCGCGCAATCGCTGACCATCGGTACCGACGGCACCATCAGCGTGAAGATGGCTGGCGAAGCCGCATCAGTCGAAATCGGCTCCTTGACGCTCACCGACTTCATCAACCCCGCCGGCCTGCAGGCCAAGGGCGAGAACCTGTACCTGGAAACCACCGCATCGGGCCCGGCACAGAACGGCACGCCCGGCCTCAATGGCCTGGGCACGGTCGTACAGGGTGCGCTGGAAGGCAGCAACGTCAACGTGGTTGAAGAGCTGGTGTCGATGATCGAGACCCAGCGCGCCTACGAAATGAACGCCAAGGCCATCTCCACCACCGACTCCATGCTCGGCTACCTCAACAACAACGTCTGATTGGTCGCCAAGGGATACCGTCATGAGCAGCACCCCACTCCTGCGCCAACTTTCCATCGCCATGTGCGCTGCCTTGATCGGCGGCTGCACCTTGGCCGGCGATGTACGCCCCTATGCACCGATGGCGCCTATCCAGCCCATCGTCGTGCAGGCCGCAGCGCCGACCGCTGGCGCGATCTACGCCGCCGGCCCGGGCTTGAACCTGTACGGAGATCGACGCGCGCGCGATGTCGGTGACCTGCTGACGATCACCTTGGTCGAAAACACCATGGCCACCACCACCGCCAGCACTGCGATCAGCAAGAAGTCGGACATCGACGTCGGCACGCCAACCTTGTTCGGTGCCCCGGTGACACTCGGCGGCAAGGACATCCTCGGCGCCTCGGCATCGTCCGAGCGTGACTTCGCGGGCAAGGGCAACAGCGCGCAGAGCAACCGCCTGCAGGGCAGCGTGACCGTTACCGTGATCCAGCGCTTGCCCAACGGCAACCTGGTCGTGCAGGGGCAGAAGAACCTGCGCCTGAACCAAGGCGATGAACTGGTGCAGATCCAGGGTGTCGTGCGTGCTGCGGATATTGCCCCGGACAACACGATTGCCTCGAGCAAGGTCGCCGATGCGCGCATCGCTTATGGCGGTCGCGGCGCGGTCGCCCAATCCAACGCGATGGGCTGGCTGGGTCGCTTCTTCAACTCAGCGTTCGCGCTGTTCTGAGCACTGTGATGAAGACTCTCTCTTTCAAACGATACGTGGCTCTGGGGGCAATGGCACTGGCAGTCGCCCTGCCCGCCCATGCCGAGCGGATCAAGGACCTGGCCCAGGTAGGCGGCGTGCGCGGCAATGCGCTGGTCGGCTATGGCCTGGTCGTCGGCCTTGATGGCAGCGGTGACCGCACCAGCCAGGCACCGTTCACCGTGCAGAGCTTGAAGAACCTGCTTGGCGAACTCGGCGTCAATGTTCCGGCAAACGTCAATCCGCAGCTGAAGAATGTCGCTGCGGTGGCGATCCATGCCGAACTTCCGCCGTTTGCCAAACCCGGCCAGACCATCGACATCACCGTCTCCTCGATCGGCAATGCCGTATCGCTGCGTGGTGGTTCCTTGTTGATGGCGCCGCTGAAAGGTATCGATGGGCAGGTATATGCGATTGCCCAAGGCAACCTGATCGTTGGCGGCTTTGGTGCGCAGGGCAAGGACGGTTCGCGCGTGTCGGTGAATATTCCCAGCGCTGGCCGCATTCCCAACGGTGCTACCGTTGAACGCGCCCTGCCCGATGTCTTCTCCGGTGGCGGTGACATCACCCTGAACCTGCACCAGAACGACTTCACCACCGTCTCGCGCATGGTCAGCGCACTGAATGCCGCTTTCGGTGAAGGTGCGGCGCGCGCAGTCGATGGCGGCACGGTTTCGGTACAGACACCGACTGATCCGGGTGCACGCATCGGCATGCTGGCGCGCATTGAGAATGTCGAGCTTTCGCCCGGCACCGCGCCGGCGCGCATCGTGGTCAACTCGCGTACCGGCACCGTGGTGATCGGCTCGCAGGTGCGGGTCAGCCCGGCAGCAATCTCGCACGGATCCTTGACGGTGACCGTCAGCGAATCGACCCAGGTCAGCCAGCCCAATGCCTTTGGTGGTGGCCAGACCGTCGCAACGCCACAGTCCACCATCACTGCCAGCAATGAAGGCAGCCGCATGTTCCGTTTCGATGGTGGCGCCACCCTGGACGAGATCGTACGTGCGGTCAACGAAGTTGGCGCAGCGCCGGGCGACCTGATCGCAATCCTGGAAGCCCTCAAGCAGGCCGGTGCCTTGACTGCCGACCTTGAGGTGATCTGACATGCGTATCGCCGCGCCCGCGCTGGAAATCAATCCGGCCATCGCCAATGATCCAGCCAAGATCGACAAGGTCGCGCGTCAGCTGGAAGGCCAGTTCGCGCAGATGCTGGTCAAAAGCATGCGCGATGCCAGCTTTGGCGATTCGCTGTTCCCCGGTGAAAACCAGATGTTCCGCGAGATGTACGACCAGCGCATTGCCGAGGCAATGACGCGTGGTCGCGGGCTGGGCCTGTCGGCGATGATCGCCCGTCAATTGGGTGGCGCTGAAGCTACGACGACCCCGACGGTTGATCCCAGCATCAAGCCCGCCGCTGCGGCACGCGCCTATCAATTGGCAGCTCCCGCGGCCACCGGCCTGCCGCTCAACACCGCGCCGGCAATTGGCGAGGATCCGCTGTCATCGCTGAACATCAATGACCAGTCCACTTATATGGCGCCACAGGCGCAGGTGCTGGACCTGATTGCAGGCCGTGACAGCAGCAGCTTCCATGCATCACTGAATTCAGCCAATCCCTATCAGGACAACGCCCCGACCGAGTTAGCAGCCGACTGGGCGATGAGCAACGACCGCTGGAGCAAGGTATCGGCAGCTGAGCGCGGTGACGCGGTCGATACAGCTACTGCCAATGTCGCCGCCGACAAGCTCGGCAAGCACACCCCGGAAGGCTTCGTGGCCAGTATCTGGCCGCATGCCGAGCGTGCCGCGCGCGAGCTGGGCGTCGATCCACGCGCACTGGTTGCGCAAGCGGCGCTGGAGACCGGCTGGGGCAAGCGCCATATCAAGCGCGACAACGGTGACAGCAGCCACAACCTGTTCGGCATCAAGGCCACCGGCTGGAGTGGTGAGCGCGCAACCACAGGTACCCATGAATACGTCAATGGCCAACGCCGCAACGAGACCGCCAGCTTCCGTGCCTATGGTTCGATGGCGGAGAGCTTTGGCGACTACGTCCGCATGCTGAAGAACAGCCCCCGCTACCAGGCTGCGCTCAGCGCCGGCAGCGATGTACGCAGCTTCGCCCAGGGCCTGCAGCGTGCCGGCTATGCCACCGATCCCTCGTACGCCGCCAAGATCGCCGCCATTGCCGCTGGCCCGACCATCCAGCGCGCTGTCGCCGCCATCGGTGATGCCGGTGCGCGCCTGGGCCAGACCTTTGCCAGTAACGCCGGTGCTACCGGCATCACCCGACGTTGAGATAGCCGTCCATGTCTAATGTTCTTTCCACTGGCACCAGTGCCCTGATCGCCTTCCAACGGGCGCTGGCCACTGTCAGCCACAACGTCGCCAACATCAAGACTGACGGCTACAGCCGGCAGAAGGTGGATTTCGCCACGCGCGAGCCCAGCGACGTGGGTTATGGCGACGTTGGCAACGGCACCAAGATCACCGACATCCGGCGTGTCGCCGACCAGCTGGCGATCTCGCGCCTGCTCGACAGCAATGGCGAGCTGGCACGGCTGCAGCAGCTGTCCGGCATGGCCGACCGCGTGGATGCGCTGTTCTCCGATGCAGCCACCAATGTAAATGGCGTGTGGTCCAACTTCTTTGACGCCGTCAATGGACTGGCATCCAATGCCTCCGGCACCGCTGACCGGCGTGATGTTCTGGACAACGCCAGCACCCTGGTCAACCGCTTCAAGCAGCTCAACAGCAACCTCGACAGTTTGAACAGCGAGGTCAACAACGGCCTGATCTCGGCCGCCACCGAGGTGAACCGGCTGGCCTCCGAGATCGCGCAGATCAATGGTGCCATTGGCAGCAATGCAGCTGCCGCCGCGCCGGACCTGCTGGACCGCCGTGACCAGCTGATCTCCAAACTCGTCGGCTATACCGGCGGCACCGCGGTGATCCAGGACGGCGGCGTGATGAACGTCTACTCGGCCGGTGGACATGCGCTGGTGGTTGGCACCACCGCCTCGCAGATCACCACCGCCACCGATCCCTACCAGCCCGAACGCCTGCGTCTTGCGATCAAGACCCAAGGCATGACGGTGACCCTGGACAGCAAGGCGCTTGGCGGCCAGATCGGCGGCCTGCTCGAATTCCGCGAAACCGTGCTGACACCTGCGCAGGCCGAACTCGGCCGGATCGCAGTCGGCATGGCGCAGTCGTTCAACCAGGCACATGCCGAAGGCATGGACCTGTACGGCGACATGGGTGGCAACTTCTTCAATCTCGGCGCGCCGAAGATCGCCGGCCATAGCGGCAACACCGGCAGCGCAACGTTCACCGCCAGCTACGGCGACCTGGCCGCGCTGGATGGGCAGAACCTGCTGCTGAAATTCGACGGCACGAACTGGCAGGCGACGCGTGCCGATACCGGCGTTGCTGTACCGATGACCGGCACCGGTACCGCTGCCGATCCGTTCGTGGTCAATGGCGTGCAGTTCGTCGTCGGCGGAACGCCGGCGACGGGTGACCGCTTCCTGCTGCAGCCCACCGCCAACGCCACCAATGATCTGTCGGTGGCGATTACCGATCCCTCGCGCATCGCCGCCGCCAATCCGGTCAAGGGCACCGCCGTGCTGAGCAATACCGGCACCGGTGTGCTCGGCAAACTGGACGTACTGAACGCCGGTGACCCTGCCCTGCTCAACCCGGCTGCAATCACCTTCGTCGACGCCAACAACTACACCATCGATGGCGCAGGCCCCTACCCGTACACGCCTGGCCAGACCATCAGCGCCAATGGTTGGAGCGTCGTCCTTGATGGCAAGCCGGCCGCTGGCGATCGTTTCGACATCGGCAGAACCGCTGCAGGCTCCAGTGACAACGGCAACGCCTCGCGGCTTGCCAATGTTGAAGATGCCAAGGCATTCAATGGCGGCACCGTCACCTTGAACGGCGCGTTGGGCGGGCTGACCACGCAGATTGGTTCTGCCGCGCGTGCCGCCGATTACTCGCTGCAGGCGCAGCAGGTGATCAACGACAACGCCAAGGCATCGCGCGACTCAATCTCGGGCGTGAACCTTGATGAAGAAGCGGCGGACATGCTCCGGCTGCAGCAGGCCTATCAGGCGGCATCGCAGCTGATCTCCACCGCCGACACCATGTTCCAGACGATCTTGAAGGCGGTGGGCTGATGAGTAACCGTATCTCCAGCAACATGATGTACGACCAGTCGGTCTCGCTGATGCTGTCCAAGCAGAGCAAGATGAATCATCTTGAGCAGCAGCTGGCAACCGGCAAGAAGATCGTCACTGCCAAGGATGATCCCGTCGCCTCCGGCACCGCGGTCAATCTGGATCGCGTGCTGGCCGAGATGGAACAGCTGGGCAAGAACGCCAATACCGCGCAGAACCGGCTGGGTCTGCAGGAAAACGCCCTGGCGCAGGCCAATGAGCTGTTGGCAAGGGTTTCCGATCTGACGGTGCAGGCCAACAACGCCACGCTGTCCGCCGAGGACCGCAAGACGGTGTCGGCCGAGTTGCAGGCGATCAAGGACCAGATGCTGGCCTTGGCCAATACCACCGATGGCAATGGCCGCTACCTGTTCGGCGGTGCCGCCGATGGTGCCGCACCGTTCACCCTCGCCAATGGCACCGTCACCTACAACGGTGATCAGATCCAGCGTCAGGTCGAGATTGCACCAGGTACGTTCGTCAAGGACGCCCAGCCGGGCAGCGAAGTCTTCCTGCGCATCCGTACCGGCGACGGCACGGTGGATGGAGCGGCAGTCGCCGGCAATACCGGCAAGGCGGTACTGACCGATATCAGCCGCGATGGTTCCGGTAGTTGGAATGGCGACAGCTACACGTTGCGCTTTACTGCCGCCGACACCTATGAAGTGGTGGACGCCAGCAACACCGTGGTTGGCACCGGCACTTACAAGACCGGCGAGGACATCGTCTTCCAAGGCCTGCGCGTGCGCATTGAAGGCACACCCGCCGCTGGCGATGCATTCACCGCCGGTCAGGCCGGTACCCGGGATGTGTTCAGCACCATCGACCAGCTGGTGCAGTCGCTGCAGATGGACACCTCCACCGAAGCCGGCCGCACCGCGCAGCAGAACGCACTGCAGGCGAGCATGCGCGATGTCGCCCGTGCATCGGGCAGCCTGATCGATGCGCGCGCCGCCGGCGGTGCACAGCTCAAGTCAATCGATGATGCGGCATCGCTGCGCGAGGCCAGCAGCATCACGCTTGAAAGTTCCCTGTCGCAGCTACGCGACCTCAACTACGCCGAAGCCATCGGGCAATACCAGCTCGAAGGTGCGGCTTTGCAGGCGGCACAGACCATCTTCACCCAGATGCAGTCGATGTCGTTGTTCAACATGATCCGCTGATTCCGCAATCCGCAACGCTTCCGCCTCCTCACACGCAGTACGTCACCGAACACAACGGAGAAGTCCCATGGCACAAGTCATCAACACCAACATCATGTCGCTGAACGCTCAGCGCAACTTGAACACCAGCGGCAGCAGCCTGGCGACGTCCATCCAGCGTCTGTCTTCGGGCCTGCGTATCAACAGCGCCAAGGACGATGCCGCCGGACTGGCCATCTCCGAGCGTTTCAGCACCCAGATCCGGGGCCTCGATGTCGCCGTGCGCAATGCCAACGACGGCATCTCGCTGGCCCAGACCGCCGAAGGCGCGATGGTCGAGATCGGCAACAACCTGCAGCGCATCCGTGAACTGGCGGTTCAATCGTCCAATGCCACCAATTCGCCCAGCGACCGCGAAGCACTGAACGCCGAAGTCGACCAGCTGCTGTCGGAAATCGACCGCGTTGCCAACCAGACCGGCTTCAACGGTACCAAGCTGCTGGACGGCAGCTTCACCGGTGCCCTGTTCCAGGTCGGTGCCAACTCGGGCCAGACCATCGGCATCAATGCCATCGTCGACGCCAACATTGACACGCTGGGCAAGTCGGGCTTCGCCGACAACGTGACTGGCGCCGGCATCGGCGGCACCGCAGCGACTGCCTCCGGTTCAATCAGCGGCATCACCGTCAGCGTCACCCCGGCCGGCGCGGCGTCTGCTTCGCAGATCAAGCTTGACGACGTCAAGATCGAAGTCGGCGACGACGCAGCAGCCGTGCAGAAGAAGGTCGCACAGGCCTTCAACAACAAGCTGGACCAGACCGGCATGTACGCAACCATCGAAGGCGGCCAGCTGAAGCTGACCTCGGTCAAGGCCGGCCAGGACTTTGGCGGCATCACCAACGGCACCCTGACCGGCGGCACCGGCATCACCGTCTCGCTGGCGGCCGATCTGGGCGCAACCACCGCTGCAGCCGGCGTCGCTGCCAATGGCGGCGGTACCCGCCACATGGAAGATCTGGACATCTCCGATTTCGCTGGTTCGCAGCGCGCAATTGAAATCGTCGACAAGGCACTGACCGCGGTGAGCAGCTCGCGTGCGGAAATGGGTGCGATCCAGAACCGCTTCACCTCGACCATCGCCAACCTGGCCACCACCTCGGAGAACCTCTCCGCTTCCCGTAGCCGCATCCGCGATGCGGACTACGCCAAGGAAACCGCCGAGATGACCCGCACCCAGATCCTGCAGCAGGCCGGTACGGCCATGCTGGCCCAGGCCAACCAGGTGCCGCAGAACGTGCTCAGCCTGCTCAAGTAAGCACGCACCACGTGATCAAACAAAAACCCCGGCTTGCCGGGGTTTTTTTATTCTTGATTCTTGTGGGAGCGGCGTGAGCCGCGAAGCTGGCGCATCATCAGATCGCGGAATCCAAAGGGCCGCGCGCACTACCGGTTTCACGGCTTACGCCGCCCCTACAAAGGGCGCGCGAGGCCTTCCAGCGCTGGACAGCGATTTTTGTCAATCAGATCTTACGGAAGCCCTAAAGCGCGGGAGGGTGCTGCCGTTATTGATATCAGCAGCGGTACTGCGGCCCCTACGGCACCTCCCACTGCACCCAGTACCGGTCAGGTTGAGCTGCCGGATCAAACGACAAAAAGGAATCCGAAATCATGGCACAAGTCATCAACACCAACATCATGTCGCTCAATGCTCAGCGCAACCTGAACACGAGCGGCAGCAGCCTGGCCACCTCGATCCAGCGTCTGTCGTCGGGCCTGCGCATCAACAGCGCCAAGGACGATGCTGCCGGCCTGGCCATCTCCGAGCGCTTCACCACCCAGATCCGCGGCCTGGACGTTGCTACCCGCAACGCCAACGACGGCATCTCGCTGGCCCAGACCGCTGAAGGCGCGATGGTCGAAATCGGCAACAACCTGCAGCGTATCCGCGAGCTGGCTGTGCAGTCGTCCAACGCCACCAACTCCTCGACCGACCGCGAAGCGCTGAACTCGGAAGTCAACCAGCTGCTGAAGGAAATCGACCGCGTCTCCAACCAGACCAACTTCAACGGCACCAAGTTGCTGGACGGCACCTTCTCCGGCGCCCTGTTCCAGGTTGGTGCTGACGCCGGCCAGACCATCGGCATCAACAGCATCGTCGATTCCAACATCGATGCACTGGGCCGCGCCGGCTTTGCCGCAACCCAGACCTCGACCGCCGCACTGGCATCGGGTGCAGCTACCTCGGCCGGCTCCATCGGCGGCATGAGCGTCAACGGCGTCACCATCGAAACCGTCAAGGTTGCCGTCGGCGACACCGGTACCGACGTCAGCAAGAAGATGGCAGCAGCCATCAACGAGAAGATGGACCAGACCGGCGTGTACGCCGAGGTCGACAAGGATGGCAAGCTGAGCATGACCTCGGTCAAGGCTGGCAAGGACTTCACCTTCACCGACGCCACCAAGACCGACGCCGCCGGCCTGGCCTACTCGGGCGCTGGCATCGTCGCCGGCACCGTGGCCGCCAATGCCACCACCGGCACCAAGTTCCTGAAGGACCTGGACATCTCCAGCGTCGCCGGTTCGCAGCAGGCACTGGAAATCGTTGACAAGGCACTGACCGCCGTCAACAGCTCGCGTGCCGACATGGGTGCGATCCAGAACCGCTTCAGCTCCACCATCTCCAACCTGTCGACCACCTCGGAAAACCTGTCCGCCTCGCGTAGCCGCATCCGTGACGCTGACTACGCCAAGGAAACCGCAGAGCTGACTCGCAACCAGATCCTGCAGCAGGCCGGTACCGCCATGCTCTCGCAGGCCAACAGCTCCACCCAGAGCGTGCTGAGCCTGCTGGGCTAAGCACCAAGCGGTGCGCTTACACCGGCACTGAACGTGATGTAGCCAAAACCCCTGCCAGCCGGCAGGGGTTTTGTGCATGGGAATGCCCTGGTCCGCCACACCGTCGTAACGGCACGCGGCTTGCATGGAGTGCACGCAAACGCCGCCACCTGCCTAAAGTTGTTGGGCATGCGTGCCGATACAAGGGATACCTGCAAGGGCGTCCTTCAGCCTAGACCAAGGAAATAGCATGGCCACCTCCTCCCTCGCTGCTGTCGGCTCCGGCCTCGACATCCCGACCATCGTTGCCAAACTGGTCGCTGCCGAGCGCAAGCCTGCGGACAACCGCATCAATTCGCAGGGAACGGCGGCCACCGCCAAGCTGTCGGCACTGGGCAACATCAAGAGCTCGCTGACTGGCCTGCAAGGGGCGCTCGAGGCCATGGCCAAGAGCGCCGACACGCGCTCCTACAAGGCAACTGTTCCAGAAAACTCAGGCTTCAGCGCCAGCATCATCACCGACGCCGGCACCGGCAAGACACTGGCGACCGCAGGTACGTACAACGTTGAAGTACTGAGCCTGGCGACCACCCAGAAACTGAGTTCCGGCGCGTTCGCCGCTGACGCCAAAGTGGGCGACGGAAAACTGTCTTTCGCTTGGGGCGACAACAAAACACTTGACGTTGATATCGCCGAAGGTTCGACGCTGACCGAAATTGCCGCCGCCATCAACAAGGCCGCCAACGGCAAGGGCGTCAACGCCACCATCATCACCGCCAGCGATGGCCAGCATCTGGTGATGAACGCCGTCGATGCCGGTACCGAGGGCGCTTTGAAGGTCACCGCCAGCGGTGGCAATGGCGGCTTGTCCGCGCTGACCTGGGACGGCGCCGCCGGCGGCATGGCCCAGACCACCGCAGCCACCAACGCCAAGGTCAGCGTTGATGGCTTCGTGCGTGAATCCAGCAGCAATTCGATCACCGACATCATTCCCGGCGTCACCCTTAATCTATCCAAGGCTGAGGTTGGCACCACCCGTACATTGACCGTGGCGCAGGACAATTCGCCGCTGAAGATCAACTTGCAGGCCTTCATCAGCGCCTACAACGCGACGACCAGCATGCTGAAGAGCGCGACCAGCTACGACGCCGCCAATGACAAGGCATCCACCTTGACCGGCGACTCGATGATCCGCGGCCTGCAGCAGCAGATGCGCAGTCAGTTGAGCGCGAACGTCGTCGACCTGAAGGCGCTCGGCGTTGCCGTCAACAAGGATGGCACCCTCAGCTTCAGTGCTACCACCTTCGACAAGACCGTTGCGGAAAACCCCGGCGCGGCGGAGGCATTGTTTGGCAGCAAGGGGGCCCTTTCCAGCGGCATGACCAGCATGCTGAAGAGCAACCTCGACAGCACCGGCACGTTGACACAGCGCACCGATTCGCTGAACAAGCAGATCAAGAAGCTGGAAAAAGACCTGGACGCACTGGATGCGCGCATGGAAAAAGTGTCCGAGCGCTATACCAAGCAGTTCACCGCGATGGACACATTGGTTGCGGGCATGCAGAGCACCAGCAACTACCTCAGCCAGCAGCTGGCTTCCAAGTCCTGATAAACGCCATACCGCAGCGTCCAGCGACCTAAACCCACCAACGACCGCAACGACGAACACCTCGCCAAGCGGCTGATAACAAGGAGTCCCATCCACATGTACGGTGCCAACCGCCACTATGCCGAGCAGTACCGCAAGGTCGGCGTTTCCAGCCGTGTCGTCGATGCGGACCCCCATCGCCTGGTTGCCTTGCTTCTTGAAGGTGCCGGCGAGCGCATCCGCCGCGCCGAAGCCTGCCTGGCCAGTGGCGACCAAGCCCTGAAGGGCAAGGCCATCGGTGAAGCCTGTGCCATCATTGGCCATCTCAACGGTTCGTTGGACCATGAGGCCGGTGGCGACGTCGCAGCCAATCTGTCGTCGCTTTACGAGTACGTATTGCACCGCCTGACCGAGGGCAACCTCAATAACGACGTCAACGCCTTGCAGGAGTCCTTGTCGCTGATGACCGAGATCGAATCCGCCTGGAATGCCATTCCCTCCGAGCAGCGCGCCATGCCCGTTGCCAGCGGGGTACGCTGATGGCCGATACCGCCAGCCAGGTGCTTGATGCCCTGCATGCAGATCTGGACGCCCTGAAAAACGCCATCGATGCGGAAGACCACGACGGCGCCGAACAGATCGTCGCCGCGCATGACGCGCGCCTGCGCAGCTACATCGAGGCCAATGGCACGGCAGGCAGCGCCGACGCATTGCAGGCTTTGCTGGAACAGCAGCACGCCTTGGCCAGCCGGATGCGCGAACTGCGTGACGAGGCAGCAACACATCTGCGTGCGGAACGCCAGACCAGCCGTGCCGTCAACGCCTACCAACAGGCCGGAACCCTGGCATGAACCACACCGGCATCGACCATCCCGCTGAAACCGAGCTGTTCAACGACACGCTCAGTTGCGAGTTGTCGTTGCCGGCGGTGTTTGAAGCAAACGCCAAGGTGCGCCGTCCCGGCAGCGCCGAAATGCTTCTGCGCAGCATCGCGCTGGTCGAAGATGCCCGCAATGCAGATGACGGCAGCGATGATCGCAACGACAACAGCCTGCAATTGCAGCGATTGGAAGCTCGGCTCGACCTGACCCTGGTGCTGCTTGGGCGCCTGCTGCAGCGCGAGTCGCCCGCTGCGGGCCCGGTAGCCCTGCGCTGGTCGCGGCACGGCCTGCGCCTGCAGCGCGACCAGCTTGCCGGCATTGCTCCTGGAACCCCCGGCATCGTCAGCCTGCAGCCGGCCGAGTGGCTGCCGGACGCCATCGAACTTCCGGTGGTCGTGATCGCCGAGGCCGACACCGGCCAGGGGCCGCAGCTGTGGCTACGGCTGGAGACCCAGAATGAAGCGCTGCTGGCAGCGGTGGAGCGGCATTTGTTCCGCCTGCACCGCAAGCAGATCGCCGACAGTCGCCGCAACCGGTGAGCCTATTCCCAACTGCTGCGCTGGCGCCTGCGCCCCTGCTCCGCTAAGGTGCAGCATTCTGATATGACCCGGTCCACTGTGCGCGTTCTTATTGTCGACGACCATACTCTGGTGCGCGCCGGGCTCACCCGGCTGCTACAGACATTTGACGGGATCCAGGTGGTGGCCGAAGCCAGCAATGCCGACCAGGCATTGGAGATGGCCCTTTTCCATGTGCCGGACCTGATCCTGCTGGATCTGTCCCTGCCAGGCCGTTCCGGGCTGGAGGCGCTGACCGATATCCGCCAGCGGCTACCGCATGCGCGTGCGGTAATGATGTCCATGCACGATGACGTCGCACACGTCCGTGATGCACTTGATCGAGGTGCAGTGGGCTTCCTGGTCAAGGACGCAGCGCCCGCCGAGCTGGAACTGGCACTGCGTGCAGCCCACGCAGGCCAGGTTTTCCTGAGTCCGCATATCTCGGCAAAGATGCTTGCGCCGCTGATGGGCAAAGAGCGGACGACTGGCATTGGCGCCCTATCCCCCAGGCAGAAGCAGATCCTGCGGCGTCTTGGCAGCGGCCAGACCACCAAGGAGATAGCCGCCGACCTGGGCATCAGTATCAAAACCGTGGAAACCCATCGGGCGAGGATGATGGAGTCGCTCGGTTGCCGGCGCGCCAATGACCTGCTTCTGCTGGCCCTGCGTCATGAAAATGACCTCACCTGACACCGACGCCCCGGTAAAAGACGTTCTGCGTCACGAAATCGGAAATCCGACGCCAAAACGGGGCTGTGCATTTAAATCAACAACTTGCGATGAATTCCTACATTTTGCGCGCCAATAAATCGACGCAATGTAGGGGTTTCACCTACACGCCGTAAGGTTGTTTTTGACAGGCATCAGGTCAACACCTATTACCGCCCCGACATGAACCACGCAAGATGCGTTCCACAACGCAGCCATCGACTGGCCGCACGGGGAAACGCATGAAAGCCGCACTGTCCGCCCAACTGGGCCAGCAACTTCACCTCACGCCTGCCTTGCTGCAATCGATCCGCTTGCTGCAGCTCAATGGCATGCAGTTGGAGCTGGAAGTCCGCCAGGCACTGGAGAGCAACCCGCTGCTGGAGCTGCAGGAGCAGGCCGAGGACGCCCCGGTTTCGACAGCTGCCGACAGCGCCCAGACCGACACCGCCGCCTTTGACGAACTCCCCGAGAGCAACCTGTGGGATGTACCGGGCGCCAGCTGGAACGCCGATGACGAAGACCGCATGGCGCGCGTCGCGGCCGGCGAGTCCACTGATCCGCAGCTGCGCATCCTCAATGCGCTCGCCTACGAGTTGAACGATGCCGACCTGGAAGTGATCAGCTTCTGGCTGGACCATTGCGACGAGGCTGGCTACCTGCAGGCACCGCTTGCACAGCTGACCCAGCTGGCCAGCGCCCGCCTGGACCGTACCAGCACCGATATCGAAGCCCTGCGCCAGCGCCTGCTGCATGGCGAGCCGGCCGGCATGGCCGCCGTCGACCTGCGCGAATGCCTGCTGGCCCAGCTTACTGCCCTGCCCGGTCTGGTGCCGGCCCGCAACCTCGCCCGCCGCCTGCTCGACGCCGACATGCAGTTGCTGGCCAATCACGATTACCCCGCCCTGGCGCGCGCTCTGGATGCCGAAATAGAGGATGTGCAGGAAGCCTTCCGTCTGGTCCTGTCCTTGCAGCCTCGCCCGGGCGAGACCCTGCTGCCGCAGCAGGAACTGAGCGTGATCCCGGACGTGGTGGCCTGGCATGCCGACGGCCAATGGCGGGTTGCGCTGAATCCGGCCACCACGCCGCGCCTGGCCATCAACAGCAGCTACGAACGCGTCGTCGCCGACAGCAGCGGTGAATCCGCCCAGCCCCTGCGCGAGATGCTGCAGGAAGCGCGCTGGCTGACCCGTGGCCTGTCAATGCGCTACGACACCCTGCTGCGCACCGCACGCGTCATCATCGAACGCCAGGCCGCCTTCCTGGTCAATGGCGACGAATCGATGGCCCCGCTGACCCTGAAGGAAGTGGCCGACCTGATCGGCATGCACGAGTCCACCGTTTCGCGCATCACCTCCGGCAAGTACCTGCAGACGCCGCGCGGCACCTTTGAACTGAAGCACTTCTTCGCCGTCCGCCTGGAAGGCGCAAGCGTCTCCGGGCAGGCGGTAAAGGCCATGGTCAAACGCCTGATCGATGCCGAACCGGCCGCCCGCCCCCTCGCCGACGAGGCCATCGCCGGCCTGTTGTCGCGGCAAGGAGTGAACATTGCGCGCCGGACCGTCGCAAAATACCGCGAACAGCTTGATATCGCCCCGGCCCGCGAGCGTCGCCGCCAGAGCAGCAAGCCCCAGCTGGCCCGTGTGGGCTGAGACCAAGGATTCCCATGAACAAGCTCACCGTAGTACTGGTCGACGACCACGAAGGCTTCATCAACGCCGCCATGCGTCACTTCCGCAAGATCGAGTGGCTGGAAGTGGTCGGCAGTGCCGCCAACGGGCTGGAGGCGATCGAGCGCTCCGAAGCGCTGCGCCCGCAGGTCGTACTGATGGACTTGGCCATGCCGGAAATGGGCGGTCTGCAGGCCACGCGCCTGATCAAGACCCAGGACCAACCGCCTTACATCGTGATCGCCAGTCATTTCGATGACGCCGAACACCGCGAACATGCACTGCGCGCCGGTGCCGATAATTTCGTCAGCAAGCTGTCCTATATCCAGGAAGTGATGCCGATCCTGGAAGGGCTCAAGGTACAAGAAGATGAGTGAGTCACGCATTCTGGTGATCGACGCCGACGGCATGCGCGCGGAGCGCACGCTTGCCCTGTTGGAGTTCATGGACTTCAATCCGCGCTGGGTCAGCGACGCGCAGGACATCGACGTCAACCGTCACCGCAGCAACGACTGGATGGCCGTGGTGGTTGGCGCGCTTGAAGATGCCGACCGTGCCGCCGGCTTTTTCACCTGGCTGGCCGGCAACTCGTTGCCGCCGCCGATCCTGCTGGCTGAAGGCGACCCGTTGGCGTTCTCGCGCCATTACGGCTTGCACGAAGCCAATGTCTGGCCGCTGGAGCAGCCGATGCGCCATGCGCAGATGGAAACGCTGCTGCGCCGCGCCAGCCTGAAGCGGCTGGATGCCGAGCACCAGGCCGACAGCGCCGGTGACAGCGGTCCGACCGGGCACAGCCCGGCTGTCACCGAGCTGCGCCAGCTGATCGAGCAGGTCTCCAACTTCGATACCACCGTGTTGGTGCTGGGTGAGTCCGGTACCGGCAAGGAAGTGGTCTCGCGTGCCATCCACCAGCGCTCACCGCGCCGCGATGGACCGTTCATCGCCATCAACTGCGGTGCGATTCCGCCGGATCTGCTGGAAAGCGAGTTGTTCGGCCACGAGAAAGGCGCCTTCACCGGTGCGCTGAGCGCACGCAAGGGTCGCTTTGAGATGGCCGAGGGCGGCACCCTGCTGCTGGACGAAATCGGCGACATGAGTCTGCCGATGCAGGTAAAACTGCTGCGCGTGCTGCAGGAACGCAGCTTTGAGCGCGTCGGCGGCAACCAGACCATCCGCTGCAATGTGCGGGTGATCGCCGCCACCCACCGTGACCTGGAATCACGCATCGCCGAAGGCAAGTTCCGCGAGGACCTGTTCTATCGCCTCAACGTGTTCCCGATCGAAGTGCCCGCACTGCGTGAGCGTGCCAGCGATCTTCCGGTGCTGGTGGAAACCATCGCCACCCAGCTTGCACGTACCGGCCGTGGCGAAGTGCGCTTCGCACCGGAGGCCCTGCAGGCACTGGGCAGCTATGCCTGGCCGGGCAATGTGCGCGAGTTGACCAACCTGGTCGAACGCCTGGCCGTGCTGCATCCAGGCGGCACCGTGCGCGTGCAGGACCTGCCCAGCCGCTACCGCGGTGACCAGGCAAGCGTTGCCGCCGCCGCGAACAGCAACGACGAACGCCCGATGCTGGTTGGCAAACTGGCCGCAGCACCGGCACAGCCCGGCATCCCGCCCGCCGGCCTGATCAACAAGATCAGCGCGCCGGACAACGGCGCCCAGCTGCCGAGCGAAGGCATGGACCTGCGTGACCACATGGCCGGCATCGAACTGACCCTGATCAACGAAGCACTGGAACGTACCCAGGGCGTGGTTGCCCACGCTGCACAGCTGCTCGGCCTGCGCCGCACCACCCTGGTGGAAAAGCTGCGCAAGTACGGCATTGAGCGCGATTCGGTCGAAGCCACCGGCTAGTAAGCCCTTGCGGCCGGCAAAGCACTCGCCGGCCCCCCCCTCGACTTCACTGCACCACGATGCACGCCCGCGTGCCTCGGTGCTGCCTGCTGCCCTCTGCCCGCAGCAGGGAACGAATCTTGCAGCGTCCATCCCATCACTTGCCGCCCTGCCCCGAACATGAAGCCTGCCGTTACTGGAATGAAAGCCGTCATCCTTGCCGGAGGCCTGGGTACCCGCATCAGCGAGGAATCGCATCTGCGGCCCAAGCCCATGATCGAAATCGGCGGCAAGCCGATCATCTGGCACATCATGAAGCTCTACACCCACTTCGGTATCACCGATTTCGTGGTGTGCCTTGGCTACAAGGGCTATGTGATCAAGGAGTACTTCGCCAACTACTTCCTGCACATGTCCGATGTCACCTTCGACATGGCCGAGAACCGCATGCAGATCCACAACCGCAACGCCGAACCCTGGCGGGTGACGTTGGTGGATACGGGCGACAGCACCTCCACCGGTGGCCGCTTGAAGCGCGCGCGTGAGTACCTGGGCAACGAGACCTTCTGCCTGACCTACGGTGATGGCGTCGCCGACATCGACATTGCCGGGCTGGTCGACTTCCATCGCAATCACGGCCGGCTCGCCACGGTGACCGCGGTACAGCCGCCGGGAAGGTTTGGTGCGCTGGACGTCGCTGGCACCCAGGTCAGCGGTTTCAAGGAAAAGCCGCTCGGTGATGGCGCCTGGATCAACGGTGGCTTCTTCGTGCTGGAGCCGGGCGTGTTCGACTACATCGAAGGCGACGCCACCACCTGGGAACAGGAACCCATGCGCCGCCTGGCCGAAGAAAGCCAGCTGATGTCCTTCCTGCATCACGGCTTCTGGCAGCCGATGGATACGCTGCGCGACAAGAGCCTGCTCGAAGAGCGCTGGTCGCAAGGCAAGGCGGAGTGGAAGCTGTGGCAGTGAACCCCGACTTCTGGCGCGGCCGCCGGGTCTTCCTCACCGGCCACACCGGTTTCAAGGGCGGCTGGCTGGCGCTGTGGCTTCAGCAGATGGGCGCACAGGTGCAGGGCTATGCCCTGCCCGCCGCATCGGGTGACTCGTTATGGCAGGCCGCTCGGATCAATGACCTGATCGACAGCGACCTGGCCGACATCCGTGATGCCGAACGTCTGGGCGCCGCGCTGGCCCGGCAGCAACCGGAACTGGTGCTGCACCTTGCCGCGCAGCCACTGGTACGCGAGTCATACCGCAGCCCGGCCGATACCTGGTCGACCAATGTCACCGGCACGCTCAACCTGCTGGAAGCCGTGCGCCACTGCGACAGTGTCCGCGCCGTGCTGGTGGTCACCACCGACAAGTGCTACGACAACCGCGAATGGGTGTGGCCCTACCGTGAGCAGGACGCACTGGGCGGCCACGACCCCTACAGCAGCAGCAAGGCCGCGGTTGAGCTGCTATGCGCATCCTGGCGTGCGTCCTACCTGCAGGAACGCGGCGTGGCGGTTGCCACCGCCCGCGCCGGCAACGTCATCGGCGGCGGCGACTGGTCGCCCGAGCGCCTGCTGCCCGACATCCTGCGCCAATGGCAGCGGCAACAGCCGGTAACCCTGCGCTATCCCGGCGCCACCCGTCCGTGGCAGCACGTGCTGGAACCGCTGCACGGCTATCTATTGCTGGCCCAGGCCTTGCTGCAACGCCAGCAAGGTGCAGATTCGGCCTGGAACTTCGGCCCCGATGCGGCCGGTGTCGCCAGCGTTGGCTCAGTCGTCGGGCAACTGGCCGAACTCTGGCCCGGTGAAGCCCGCTGGCAGGTTGATACCACGGCACAGCCGCACGAAGCCGCGCTGCTGGCGCTGGATTCGGCCAAGGCACGGCACTTGCTTGCATGGAAACCATGCTGGCCGCTACCACAGGCGCTGGCCCAGACCGTGCGCTGGCACCAGGCATGGCAGGCAGGCACCGACATGCAGCAGTACACCCTCTCCCAGATTGAAGATTTCCAGAACAGCACCCGATGAACCACGACGAACTCCAGCTGCGCCAACAGATTGCCGAACTTGTCGGTCAGTACGCCGACCGCCATCTGGCGCCGCCTGCCTTTGTCCCCGGCAGCAGCACGGTCGCACCTTCCGGCAAGGTGATTGGTGCCACCGAGCTGAAGTCGATGATGGAGGCGGTGCTGGACGGCTGGCTCACCACCGGCCGCTTCAATGATGCTTTCGAGAAGAAGCTGGCACGCTACCTCGGCATCCGCAACGTTCTGACCACGAACTCCGGCTCATCTGCGAACCTGCTGGCGTTCTCGGCGCTGACATCGCCTCGCCTGGGCGAGCGTGCCATCGGCAAGGGCGATGAAGTCATCGGCGTAGCCGCCGGCTTCCCGACCACGGTCAATCCGATCCTGCAGTGCGGCGCGGTACCAGTATTCGTCGACGTCGAACTTGGCACGTACAACGTCAACGCCGAGCTGATCGAAGCGGCGATCACGCCGCGTACCCGCGCCATCATGCTTGCCCACACCTTGGGCAATCCGTTCAATCTGGCCGTGGTCCGCGAACTGTGTGACCGCTACGGCCTGTGGCTGATCGAGGACTGCTGCGACGCGCTCGGCTCAACCTACAACGGCAAGCTGGTAGGCAGCTTCGGTGACATCGGCACGCTGAGCTTCTACCCGGCCCACCACATCACCATGGGTGAAGGCGGCGCGGTGTTCACCGGCTCGCCGCGCCTGAAGCGCATCATCGAATCGTTCCGCGACTGGGGCCGCGACTGCTATTGCGGGCCGGGCACGGACAATACCTGCGGCCAGCGTTTTGACTGGCAGCTGGGCGGACTGCCGGAAGGCTACGATCACAAGTACACCTACTCGCATCTTGGCTACAACCTCAAGATCACCGACATGCAGGCCGCCTGTGCATTGGCGCAGATGGACCGGCTGGAAGGCTTCATCGCCGCACGCAAACGCAATTTCGCCTGGCTGCACGAGCGCCTGTCCGGCAGCACCGAGCAGCTGATCCTTCCGCATGCCACGCCCAACAGCGATCCGTCCTGGTTCGGCTTCCCGATCACCCTGCGTGACGGCAGCGGTGTGCTGCGCGAAGACCTGCTGCGCCATCTGGACAGCCACAAGATCGGCACCCGCCTGCTGTTCGCCGGCAACCTTACCCGCCAGCCCTATATGCGGGGCCAGAACTACCGCGTAAGCGGCGAGTTGCCGGTAACCGACAAGGTGATGAAAGACACGTTCTGGATCGGCCTGTGGCCGGGCCTGAGCGAAGACCAGCTCGACTACGCCGCCAGCTGCATCGAGAGCGCACTGGTCGGCGCCAATGCATCCACACGTGCAAGAGCATCCGCGTGATCCCTGCCATCGCCCAGGACAGCGGAACTTCCCGCGAGCATATCCAGCAGGCCGGTACGGTTGTGGTGATGGGTGCAGGCAATATGCTGCAGATGGTCGAGCCCTGGCTGCACGCCAATTTCACGCTCGCCCATATCACCGACAACCGCACGGATGCAGCGCAGCGCTTCCCGCAATACAGGTACGTAGCACCACAGCAACTGCACACGCTCGATCGACCGTTCGTCATCGTCACCACCTCACGTGCCTACTATGCGGAAATAAGCGCGCAGCTGACCGCACTGGGTATCGCGCATTGCCTGCTGGACGACATCATCGGCTTGCACGCGGACATCTACCCGGTCGTAGATGTGGCGGCCTTGTCCGCACCCTACGCGGACCCGTATGGCAACAGCATCGAGTGGGACGGCGAGGTCGCGCCCAAGCTGAGCGTGCGCTTTGGGCGCGACGGCAAGGACGGCAGGCAACCGCTGAGTGCACGTGGCAACCGCCTGCGGATCGGCGCTGGTTGCCATTTCAACGGCAGCAACAAAGTCACCTTCCTGGGTGATGGGTCCAGCGTGGAACTGGGGCCTGGAACCTGGATGGCCGGTGACTTCAGCGTTACCGCAAGCAACCATGCCCGCTTCCAGACCGGTGCCCGCTGCACATTCGAAGCGCTTACCGCAGATGTACACGAAGGCGAGATCACCCTGGGCGATGACTGCATGGTCTCGGTGCAGGTACACCTGCAGCAGACCGATTCACATCCAATCTTCGATGCCAGCAGCGGTGAGCGCATCAACCGCGGCAAACATATCCGCATCGGCAACCATGTCTGGATCGGCTACCAGGCATTCCTGCTCGGAGGCTGCCGGATCGGCGATGACTGCATCGTCGGAGCACGCGCCGTAACAGCTGGCAGTTTTGCCGCAGGCACGGTTATTGCAGGCAGTCCTGCAAGGGTGATCCGCGACAACGTCACCTGGCGCAAAGATGAATTGACCTGCTCGCCGACCCTGCTTCATCTGTCGGACTGCAGGCCAAGCCCAACACCCGCAATCCAGTCAATCGCAGGAACCCCCATGGACATCGCCGAGGCCATACCCGCCTTCCACCATCGCGACACCAGCATCCCGTCGTGCGATGTGGGTGTGCAGCGATGAGCGATCCCCAGAAAGTCACGGTATCCGCGCAGGTTGCAGATTGGCTGGCAGACCAAGGCGTGGAGCAGGTTTTCGCCGTCACCGGCGGTGGTGCCATGTTCCTCAACCAAGCGTTGGGAACCAACCAGCGCCTGCGCTGCGCCTACATGCACCATGAGCAGGCCTGTGCAATGGCCGCCGAGGGCTATGCGCGTATTGCAGGCAAGCCGGCCGTGGTCAATGTAACCACGGGCCCCGGCGGCATCAACGCACTGAATGGCGTGTTTGGCGCGTTCACCGATTCCATCCCCATGCTGGTGCTGTCAGGTCAGGTCAAGCGCGAAACCGCACTGGATCACCGGCCAATAGCCGGCTTGCGCCAGCTTGGCGACCAGGAAGCGCCGATCGTTGCGATGGCCGCGCCCGTCTGCAAGCGCGCTGTCGCAATCGGTGAGCTTGCCGAGCTTGAGACTGAATTGCCGCTCAGCTTCGCACTGGCCAGCCAAGGCCGACCTGGCCCGGTGTGGTTGGACATTCCGCTGGACCTGCAGGGTGCAGTCGCTGAGGTGAGCTTCCCGGCACCGACTGCCAGCGCTGCAGCTGGCGTGCCCTCGCAGCTCGCCGATGACTGCAGCCAGATCGCCGAACGACTGCTCGCAGCACACCGGCCGATCATCCTCGCCGGTACCGGCGTCAGGCTCAGTGGTGCCGAAGCAGCCCTGCTTGCTTTCGCTGAACGTCATGGCATTCCCGTGGCCACCGCGTGGACTCATGACCTGATCGCCAGTGATCATCCCTTGTTCGCCGGCCGTCCAGGCACCATCGGCACCCGCCCCGGCAACTTCGCCGTGCAGAATGCGGATCTGCTTATCACGCTTGGCTCTCGCCTGAACATCCGCCAGACCAGCTACAACTGGGATGCATTTGCGGCTCGTGCGTACACCATCCACGTCGACATCGATCAGGCCGAGCTGGACAAACCCAGCCTGCATACCGATCTGCGCGTCAACGCCGATGCAGGTGACTTTCTCAACACACTGCAGGCCGCGCTTGAAGGTGTAAAGCTGCCTGACTACGCGCCGTGGGCAAGCTGGCTGCGCACCCTGCGTACCCGCTTTCCGACTGTGTCCCTGGCGCAACAGCAGGCACCTGCGATCAACCCTTACGCCTTGGTTGAACGCGTATTCCAGCAGCTGCGCGCCGATGACATCATCGTGTGCGGCAACGCCTCCGCATGCATCCTGCCCTTCCAGGTCGGTGCGTTGCAGGCGCAACAGCGCATGTTCAGCAATTCCGGCTCGGCTTCGATGGGCTACGACCTCCCGGCCGCCATCGGCGCCGCGCTTGCAGCCCCCGAGCGGCGGGTGATCTGCTTCGCTGGCGACGGCAGCCTGCAGATGAACGTGCAGGAGTTGCAGACCCTGCGCACGCTCGGTCTCAACGTGATCATCGTCGTATTGGACAACCAGGGCTATCTGTCCATCCGCCAGACGCATGAGAACTTCTTTGGCACAGTGGTGGGCGCCACCCCGCAGAGCGGCGTTGATTTCCCGGATTACACGCGCCTCGCAACGGCCTATGGCATCCCCGCTATCGCTATACGCGAACCCAGTGAGTTGATGCAGCTGGACTCGGCGTTGGCTGAGGATGGCCCCGCATTGCTGCACGTGCACGTGGATCCCTCGCAGGAATTCGAACCACGGATCAAGTCGCGACGTGATACCAGTGGCGCGTTCCATACACCGGAGCTCGACGACATGTTTCCCTTCCTGGAGGTCGAGCAGTTGCAGGAGATCCGTGCGCAAGCTGCGGCCATCCGCCAGGCAGTGCAGCCATGAACCAGCAAGTTTCAGCGCATCGGGCAGCGGACTCGGAAAGGCTCACACGCGCACAACACGACGGCATTGTCATCATGGGCACTGGTGGCATGGCGAGCCAACTGCATGAGGCTTGCGCTCAGCTCGGCATCGTCGTGCATGCGTTCATCACCAGCAGCGCAATGCAGGCCGAGCATCGTGGCCTACCGGTGCATGCGCTGGCGCAGGTTCCTGCGGCGCTGCTGGCCAAGCCGATCTGGATCGGCATCTTCAACCACGGCGACAGTTCGGACCTTGTCCAGCTGCGGCGTCAGTGCCTGGCCAGCGGTTTCAGCGATGTACTGGTTCCACAACAGTTCTATGCGCTGGTAGAAGCGCAGATGGGCTGGCGCTATTGGCTGGCACCGCTGCACGCCTACCAACAACAGCACGCCGCGATCGCACAAGGCCGGGAGTTGCTCGGTGATGCCGAAAGCATCGCTGTGTTCGATGCCATCCTGGCTTTCCGTACGGCGAGCGAACTCGATGAGGTGCTACCGCGCTCGACCGGTCCGCAGTATTTCCCTGCTGATCTGCTGCCGATGTTACCCAGCAGTACGGGTGTATACCTCGACGGCGGCGCATTTGATGGTGATACCGTCAGTTTGGCGGTCGAGCAGCTGTCGCCTGAACATATCCTCGCGTTCGAGCCGGACCCCGGCAATTTCCAGCAACTGGCCAAACATGTCGCCAGCATCAACGTACCAGCAACGCTGTTCCCACTCGGAATCTCCGATGCGGTGCGCTTCCTGCGCTTCCGCTCCGACAATGGTGCTGGCTGCGCAGTAGATGGCACTGGCGACAGCCAGATTCAGGTCGTGGACCTGGACAGTGTTGTTTCCAAGCTGCCGATTGATTTCGTCAAGCTGGACATCGAAGGATGCGAGATTGAGGCACTGCACGGAGCGCGCCACCTGATCTCCACGCGCAAGCCCTTCCTGGCAATCGCTGGTTACCACCGCTGGGACGACCTGTGGAAGATCCCGGCACTCATCCACACACTCAATCCGGGCTACACAATCAAGCTGCGGCTGCACTGCGCCAACAGCTTCGATGCGGTCTTCTACGCTTACAACGCCTGACACTGGCTGCCACCTCCTCCCCTTATCAGAACCTGCATCATGCAAACCACCAATAAATTCTTCGAAGATCTGTTTGTCCTGGAACTGGCAAACAACCATTGGGGCAATCTTTCGCGTGGGCTGGAGATTGTCAGGCAGTTCTCCGAGGTTGTAAGGACGGGGAACGTACGCGCAGCGATCAAGCTGCAGTTCCGCGATGTCGATGCGTTCGTGCACAAGGACTACAAGTCCCGCAGCGACATCCGCTACGTCAAGAAGACCATGGACACCAAGCTGTCCATCCGGGAATTCGAGATCCTGGTGGACGCGATCAAGGCAAGCGGCTGCATTGCCATGGCGACGCCCTTTGATGAGCGCTCGGTTGAACTGTGCGAATCCCTGGACTTCCCGATCATCAAGGTCGCCAGCTCCGATCTGGGGGACCACTCCCTGATCGAACGCATTCTCAAGACCGGTCGCCCCACCATCATCTCCACCGGTGGCGCCAGCGAACAGACCATCGACCGCGTCGTGCGCCAGTTCGGCGAGCACAACATTCCGCTGGCCATCAATCATTGCGTGTCGCTGTATCCGTCCGAAGACAACGAGCTGGAGCTGAACCAGATCGACTATCTTCGCAATCGCTACCCGACGCACGTAGTTGGTCTGTCGACCCACGAATACCATGACTGGACCAGCTCAATGCTGATGTCCTATGCCAAAGGCGCGCGTACCTGGGAGCGCCATATCGATATCGAAGCTGATGGCATTCCGGTGTCCTCGTACTGCACGCTGCCCCATCAGGCCGCCGAGTGGTTTGCGGCTTACCACAAGGCACGCGAGATGTGTGGTGGCTCGACGGCGCAACGGCGCAAGCTGCCAAGCCGCGAGATCAACTACCTCGACAATCTGGTTCGCGGTGTTTATGCCAAGCGCGAGCTGCCAGCTGGCTATGTCGTGCAACCGGCGACCTTCGACAACGATTTCTACATGGCAGTGCCGCTGCTGAAGGGCCAGCTTTCGTGCAGGGAAATCCTGTCTGGCCTGACGCTCTCCCAGCCGCTGGACGGCGATGCCGCATTGACGCTGGCGACCGTTGCTGCAAATGGTTTCAGCACTGAACAACACAGTCTGATTCTTGATCGCGGACTGTAAGCGCAGCGACATGCCGCGCTTCGCGGCACCAGCAACGAACAACCTTCGCCAGACCCAGATGACCCCAACTTCGCCAATGGCCAGTTGTGCAACGAGCAGTTTCGACCGCCTGCCGGTCGCACTGTGGCCGCGCCTGAGTGCCGCATTGGACGGGAAGCATCTGCTACTGACCGGCGGAACCGGATTCTTCGGAAGGTGGTTGCTCGCACTGCTGCAACGGATCAATGCCGCAGGCACGCAGGTGCGGGTCAGCGTTGTTTCGCGCGATCCAGCCCGCTTTCTGGCAGACCACCCCGAGCACACCGACCACTCGTGGTTGCAGTGGATTGCAACCGACATCCGCAGCCTCGACGCCAGCCACGACCGCCCCGTGGATCTGGTCGTGCATGCCGCGACGGACACCTCAAGCCAGGCGCATGAGCGCCCGCTCGAGATATTCTCCAGCATCGTCGAGGGCACACGTCGCGTCCTCGACTTCGCATGCCGCAACGGTGCACGCCGGGTTCTGCTCACCGGCTCAGGCGCGCAGTATGGTGCGATTCCGGATGGACAGCCGGTCCCGGAAAGCGCGCCGCTGGCCTGCGACAGCCGGCTTGCGCTGAGCATCTATGGTGAGTCCAAGCGTATGCAGGAGACGCTCGCCGCGGTGTACATGCAACAAACCGGGATTGAAGTAGTCATGACCCGCTGTTTCGCATTCTCCGGGCCGGGCCTCCCGCTTGATGGCCACTTCGCCATCGGAAACTTCGTCCGCGATGCGTTGCGCGGTGATGGCATCACCCTCAACTCGTCCGGGCAGGCCGTGCGCAGCTATCTGCATGGCGCCGACCTTGCCGTATGGCTGCTGGTACTGTTAAGCGAAGGGGTTGCTGGACGCGCCTACAACGTGGGCTCGGACCAGGCATTGAGTGTCGCCGAACTTGCTGACCTGGTGCGCCGCCGCCTCGCGCCAGGAACGCCGCTGCGCATCCTCGGCCGGGCTGATGGCCCGCGCTCCTACTATGTCCCTGCCATCGATGAGGCACGCGCACTTGGGCTGGCACCGTGGACGAGCCTGGATGACTCCATCGACGCAATGGCGGCCTGGGCCAACGCGCACCACAGCCAGCACAACCCCGAATCGCTGGCGTCCTGAACTGCACCTCGATGACAATTCCCCTTACCGTTGCCCTGCTTACCTACAACCGCCCGCACTACCTGCAGCTGGCGTTGCGCGCGATCATCGAGCAAACCTACGCGGACTTCGAGCTGCTGGTCATGGACAACGGGAGTACCGACCATACGCCCGAGGTGGTACTGGGTTTCAAGGACGACCGCCTGCGTTATGTCCGCAATGCGCCGGGGCATCCGGCCAGCTTCAACGGCACCAGCGCCATCCTCATGGCCCGCGGCAAGCGGCTGCTGGTCACCCATGACGACGACATCATGGAACCGGACATGCTGCAGCGGCAGATGGACATGTTCGACCGCCATCCGGAGCTCGCCGCGATCTGGACCAACCAGAGCACGATGGATGAGAACGGCCAGCGCCTGCTGGATCATCTGGCCCCGCCCGGTCCAGACCGGATCTATGCGCGTGGCGAGTACATCGCCAAAGCCGCCGAAGAGCGCCACTGGCATCCGCCAAGCAGCCTGATCTTCACGCCGGAGCTGCTACCGCTTGCCACCCTGCACAAGGTCTACCGCGGCCTGCCGCTTGGCAACGGAAGGCGGCCGCTCATCGAAGGCAGTGGCGACTACATCATTCCGGCGCAGATGAACCTGAAGGCGCCGGTGGCCTTCCTCAATGCGCCGCTGCTGCGCTACCGCCAGCACGGCGGCCAGGAAACCAATCACGCGGACCTGACCGGCGCGGTGCTGCATGGCTATATGTCACTGCGGCGCTTTGTCGTCCGCACCGACTACAGGCAGCAGTACGCGCCGGTTTACGATGCTTTGATCGCACGCTACAAGGCGCAGAAGCACGTAACCGGAATTGCCAGC
The DNA here is from genome assembly GCF_030549615.1 of Stenotrophomonas sp. 610A2. Classification (NCBI taxonomy): domain Bacteria; kingdom Pseudomonadati; phylum Pseudomonadota; class Gammaproteobacteria; order Lysobacterales; family Lysobacteraceae; genus Stenotrophomonas; species Stenotrophomonas pigmentata. Next base: position 2,316,072 of record NZ_CP130832.1, on the reverse strand, counting down.
GCGGTGGTTCCAGCTGCCTCGCTTCGCCGCTTCCATCAGATGTTCGAACAAGGCAGCAGGGACCTGGCGGCCAATCCGCGTGCGGGATTCCAGCTATTGCCGCTGGCGATCCTGCTGGATCAGCACGCCAAGAGGGAAGCGAGCAGCCAACTTGATCGCCTGCTCCAGAGCGTGCCTGAACCTGATGAAACGCTGCAGACATCCATACACCGACTGCACCGGTGGGCTGGCCACCGCTGTTCGGGAAAGAACCTGTTCCAGCATTTCCCACCAGGCTCGCGCGTGGTGATCCTGGGTAGCGTGCTGTTGTCCGCATTGCTGCTGCAGGAGGCCCGTCTGGCCGGTGTCAACATTGTCTGCTGCCTTGATTCCAGTGTTACCCGCCAAGGGCGGGAATGGCTGGGAACCAAAATATTCGCACCGGTCTGGCTGGCCGCGAACGACAAACCGCTTGATGCGGTCGTGTTGAGTTCCGAGCGCGATCACGAAGACGAACTCATCCACATGCTCCGTCGCCACGATGCGGAAACACCGATCGTTTCGTGGAAGCAGCTGGTGGAACAACTCTAGAACATGCAAATAGCAGCTACGCTGAAGAGCCGGAGATGAATCTTGATTGACTGGACAACCATTCCCGGCGGACGCGTCAATGGCGCCCCTTGGCAGGTGGCCATGCTTGGATTCTGCATCCAGACCGGGACCTGCCATACGCTCTCGGACGATGATCTCAAGGCATTGAGTCAGTCGTTCCCACTGGATGGCCTGCGCGACTACGGCCTGGCCAACGGCATGTGCTTCAGCACCATGGATCCTGCAACGCAGGCAAGGGATGCCGACGGCGTCCTGTTGTTCGCCCAGTCACGACCAGATCAGAAACCGCTGCCATTGCAGGCCTGGAGCAGGAACTATCTTGTCCTCACTGCGGCGCATGAACGTCATCTGCTTGCCGACGAAAGCAGCTTCGCTGCCATTTTCGTTCCTGGCGACCATCCCGGCCGCGTTGGAAACATCGTCACCACCACACACCATATCGATTTCAGGCTACACGCTGAGGCCCCGGCCCAATCTCTGGCCCTGGCCGACGTACCGCCAGGTCACGTCGGGGTACATGCCTATTATCACTCCGCACCGTCGTGGATCAATTGGATAACCACTGCGATCGCCAGGGACGCTGTCGAACAACGCTGCAATGGACCGGCGCTGAGTGTCATCGTTCCCGCCTACAACTACGGTCGTTTCCTCCGCCAATGCGTACAGTCGGTACTGGATCAAGGTGTCGATGACCTCGAGATCCTCGTACTGGACAATGCATCAAGCGATGACACCCGCGAGGTCATGCAAGGATTTGCGGGGGACCGGCGTGTTCGCTACATGCGCAACCCGCACAACTACGGCGCTGGTTTCAACTGGCTCAACGGCCTCAATCTTGCGCGCGGAACCTACTGTACGTTTCTGTCCGCCGATGATTTCTTCAACCCCGGCCACCTGCAGCGGCTGATGCCCATGCTTTGCGCGAATCCCCAAGTAGTTGCTGGCTATACAGGCATTCGCTGGGTGGACGACAGCGGCGCTGCAGTAAGCCAACCCCGCCACCCCGGCTATCGGCCGACCGACTATGTGGGCGGCCGCAATGAAGTCGCTGACCTGCTCGTCCACGACTGCTACATGGCGCCTTCGGCAGTGATCTATCGCACGCTGCCGCTGCGCGCCACCTGGCAACCCTCCACCACCCACGGCGCTGGTGATTGGGAGATGTCGATCCAGATCGCCGAGAAATTCCCCGACTTCGCCTATGTCGATGAACCGGGCGTCAGCTATCGGTTGCACAGCTCACAGCATTCCAGCCGATTTTACGCTTCGTCGAATCCGCTTGAGGATCACCTGACCATCATCGAAGGTGTATTCAAGCGTGAAGCGCAGCAGCATCTGCGTGGACAGGAACATGCGGTCGCCGAGCATATCGAGCGGCGGCTGGCGCTGTATCCGGACGAGCGAGCTACGGCGCTCGGTGCCCGAGCACGCCGGCTTGTAAGCGAGCTGGGAAAGCTGGCTGAAGCCAATGCGGCACCAGCGTTCAGCGTCATCCTGACAACCTGGAACCGCCCCGCCCTGCTCGACGATGCCTTGGCCAGCATCCGCGCGCAGACCTTGCGCGACTTCGAAGTGATCCTGGTGAACGACTGCGGTAGCCCGGTCGAGCAGCTGCTTGCAAACACGGACTTTCCGCTCACCTATCTACGACTTGCCCGCAATGGCGGCCCCGCCGCAGCCCGCAATGCAGCACATCGGCTGGCACGCGGCCAGTACCTCGTGTATCTGGACGATGACGATCTGTATCTACCTGGACATCTGCAGACGCTGGCCGATGCGATACGCAAACACCCCGGCGAAGTGGTCTACAGCGATGCACTCTTTGTTACCGAGCAGATCATTGACGGCAAACGCGAGGTACTGGCCGAAGAACGCCGTTACCCACACGGCAGCTATTCGCACGAACGTCTATCGGTAGACAACTACATCCCGGTCAACACCTTTGCCTGGCCACGTGCGCTCGCCGCCCAGGTCGGCGGCTTCGATGAGCGACTGGAAGGACTGGAGGACTGGGACTTCCTGCTGCGCCTGGCCGCCAATGCGCCTTTCCACCACATCCATCAGGAAACCGTGCAGGTACGCATGCGCGCCGACGCCGACGCCGACGAGCGTCGCTCCGTGCACGCCTTCGCGCATTACCCGGCGCTGTACCGGAAGATCTATTCCCGTCATTCTGACCTGGACACCGAGAGCGTCCGTATCGGCCGTGCCGAACGCTTGAAGCAGTTCGGCATCCATCTGCCGCAGACGGCTGAATCCGTAATCGAGAATTGGCGGGCTGTTCGCCACCCGACACCTGCACAGCGACAGCGGTGCGAGCAGCGCATGCGCACGGTAAGCGCCCCACCTCGACTGTGCGCAGTCCTGTGGAGTGTTGACGGAAACACCGTCGCCACCGAACGCAGTATCGCCAGTCTCGCTATCGATGGCGTGATGCCAGAGGGCCTGCACGTCATCGTGGTCGCCTGCGCTGCCGCGGACGTCATGTCTGCGGCCGTGACCGCCACCCAGGTACAAGTGATTGCAGGGGACGCCCAAGCACTGGCAGTTACCCTCCAGACCCTCGCCTCGGATCCAACCATCGACTGGCTGCTGCAGGCCAATGCCGGCGACGAATTCGCAGCAGGCGGACTGCTGCAGCTGCGCCTGCTGCTCGCTGAGCAGCCACACTTGCGCGCCGTCTTCGCCGACGGCTGGTATCGCAACCCGGATGGGACCTTGGCTCCCATGCTGCGCCCGGATCTCAACCTCGACCTGCTGCTCGCCAATCCTTCAATGTTGGCATCGCACTGGATCTTCCAGGCGAAGACCCTGCGTGATGCAGGCGGCTTCGATCCGGCCGCCGGCGATGCGGCGGAACTGGACCTGATCCTGCGGCTCATTCATGCCGGTGGCTTCGAAGGCATCCAACATCTGCCAGAGCCATTGCTTACCTGCGCGCCGCCGCAGTCAAACAGCCACTACCCTCAGCTCGCCCTCCTGGGACACCTGCGCGCACGTGGCTATCCATCCGCGGCGGTCGAGCCGTTAGGTAACGGGCTCTACAAGATCGATCATGGCCATGAGCAGCAACCAACGGTTGCGATGATCGTGATCGTTTCCCACGACACCACGCTGGGTGCACTGGAGCGCTGCGTGGTCTCGGTGCTTGAGAAAACCAGCTACTCCAACTACCAGCTCGTGCTGGTCGACAATGGCGCCGCGCTCGAGCTACGGCAATGGATGCAGCAGGTTGAAGCACTGGCAGCGGACCGGGTGCAGGCGTTTGCCTTCGATCCACCACTACCGCATGCCGCTGCGTGCAATCTGGCCGCGGCTCAGAGCAGCGCCGACTACCTGCTGTTCCTGCGCCCCGAAGTGGCCGCACTGCAGCCACAATGGCTTGACGAACTGCTCAACCACGGCCTGCGTCCAGAAGTTGGCGTGGTTGGTGCCAAAACCGTGTCCGGCGAAGGCAAGCTCACCCATGCAGGTCTGGTGCCCGGCCTGCTTGCCAGCGGTGGCCACGCGTTTGCAGGCGTGGCCATGGATGCGCCCGGGTACATGAATCGGCTGCAGGTGGCGCAGCAGTATTCCGCAGTTGCTGATAGTTGCTTGTTGATCGGTAAGGCACTGTTTGCCGAACTGGACGGCTTCGACCATGCGACGTTCAGCGACGAAGGCGCAGATGTCGATCTTTGCCTGCGCGCGCGTGCACTGGGCTACCTGACGGTATGGACCCCGCATGCCTTGCTGCTGCATTCAAGCGAACCGCTAGCATTGGCAGAGGCCGTAACCGATGCATTGCTTGAGCGGTGGCTGCCCGCCCTCGCCCACGATCCAGCCTACAACCCGAACCTGCGCCTGGACGTTGCCGGCGGCTTCCGTCTTGGTGAATCCGAGTTCTCCTGGAAGCCATTGCCGTGGCGGCCTGTCCCGCGCGTATTGGCACAACCTGCTGATCCCTGGGGTAGCGGCCAGTATCGGGTGATCCAGCCGTTCGAGGCCTTGAAGTCGGGGGGCCATGTCGAAGGTGTGCTCTATGCAACGCTGCTCGATCCGGTCGAGCAGGCACGCATCGATCCGGATGTGGTGATCCTGCAGCGCCGCGTCAGCGAGGAAGATCTGCACAACATCCAGCGCATGGGTCGTTATTCGTCCGCATTGAAGATCTACGAGCTGGACGATTACCTGCCCAACCTTCCGGCGAAAAGCGCACACCGCGAACACATGCCGCGCGATGTGCTGCGCAGCCTGCGCAAGGCACTCGGGCTGGTCGACCGCTTTGTTGTGTCCACGCCAGCAATGGCCGAGGCATTTGCCGGCCTGCATCCGGACATCCGCATCGCCGCCAACCGGTTGCCGGTGAACTGGTGGAAACAGCTGCCGCTGGTCCGTCGCGAGGACAGCCAGCGGCCGCGGGTTGGCTGGGCCGGTGGGCTTAGCCATACCGGCGACCTGGAAATGATTGCCGACGTCGTCAGCGAATTGGCGCAGGAAGTGGATTGGGTGTTCTTCGGTATGTGCCCGGATCGTCTGCGCCCCCATGTCGCCGAGTTCCATCCGGGCGTGGACATTGCGCTCTATCCACGCGCCTTGGCTGGTCTGCAACTTGATCTGGCAATCGCACCACTGGAAGACAACCGCTTCAATGCCTGCAAGAGCAACCTGCGCCTGCTCGAGTACGGTGCCTGTGCGGTACCGGTGGTGTGCAGCGATGTCGGCCCCTACCAGGACCCTGCCCTACCCGTCAGCCGCGTGCGTAACCGGCACCGCGAATGGGTGGGCGCCATCCGCGAGCACCTGGCTGACACAGCTGCCCGCCGCCAGGCCGGCGACGCATTGAAGCGCGTCGTCCACCGAGACTGGATGCTGGAGGGTGCTGGCCTGGATGAGTGGCGCGCAGCTTGGCTGCGCTGACCCACAGGTCAATGTCCAGCCCGCTCGACGGCCGCCGGTTCTCCGGCGGCCGTTTCCATTTGGGTTTCAAAACCGGCGCCTGCCTTGAAAACCAGACCGGCAGCGTCGGGTTTCCGACACCCACCGCACCACCGCGCGACGCATTCACGAACATCAAGGCCTTCACGGTTCCGGCACGCAACTTGCAGCTGTCCCAGCAGCTCCCCCACACGTTGCCCGGAACCCCGCACGATGTCCCACTCCATCACCTCTGTTCTCTCCCAGATCCGCACGCTGCAGAACCAGGTCGGGCAAGCCGCGCCCCTCGGTGATGTACCCCGCAGCAATGCGATCCAGGGGCTGGCCGAAGGCAATGCCGTTGCCGCGCCTTCGTTCAGCCAGGCCTTGCAGGGCGCCATCCAGGGCGTCAACGAAGCCCAGCAGAAGTCCGGGCAGCTGGCTGCCGCATTCGAGCGTGGCGATGCCAATGCCGATCTGGCCAAGGTCATGGTCGCCTCCCAACAGTCCTCGCTGGCGTTCCGCGCCACCGTGGAAGTCCGTAACCGTCTCGTCCAGGCTTACCAGGACGTGATGAACATGCCGCTGTAAGGATCCGCACGCATGGCACTCGCGCTGTCCAGAGAATCACTGAATCCGGAACGGGCTGGCGCCTGGTTCGACCGTCTGCAGAGCATGCAGATCACCCGTCGCCTGGGCTTGATGGCAATGATCGCGGTCGCGGTAGCGGCCGGCTTGTTCGTGTTCTTCTGGGCGCAGAAGCCACAGATGATGCCGCTGTACACCGGGCTGGACCAGAAGGCGACAGCCGAGGCCACCGATCTGCTGCGCTCGGCGCAGATTCCGTTTGAACTTGATGCCAGCACCGGCGCGATCAGCGTGCCGGAAAAGAACGTGCATGACGCCCGCCTCAAGCTGGCCGGCTCCGGCCTGACCGAAAGCGGTCGCCTCGGCTTTGAAATGATGGAGCGCGATCCGGGCTTCGGCGTCAGCCAGTTCGTCGAAACCGCGCGCTACCAGCACGCGCTGGAAACCGAGCTGGTCCGCACCATCAGCAGCCTGCGTCCGGTCCGTGATGCACGCGTACACCTGGCCATTCCCAAGCCCAGCGCCTTCACCCGCCAGCGCGATGTCGCCAGCGCTTCGGTGGTACTAGAACTGCGCGGTGGCCAGCAGCTGGAACGCAACCAGGTGGATGCCATCGTGCACATGGTGGCCTCCAGCATCCCCGATCTGGCGCCGGAACGCGTCACCGTGGTCGACCAGAGCGGTCGCATGCTCACCATTGCCGACCCCAACAGCGAAGCCGCGCTCAACGCCGCCCAGTTCGATCAGGTCCGGCGCCTGGAAGGCTCCTACAACCAGCGCATCCGCGAACTGCTGGAACCGATGACCGGTGCCGGGCGGGTGAACCCGGAAGTCAGCGTCGACATGGATTTCTCGGTCACCGAGGAAGCCCGCGAGCTGTTCAACGGTGAGCCGCAGAAGGTGCGCAGCGAGCAGATCAGCGAGAACAGCAGCGCCACCGCAGGTCCGCAGGGTATTCCCGGCGCAACCAGCAACACCCCGCCGGGCGTTGCGGCTGCACCGCCGCCGACCGCTGCCACGCCCACCGAAACCTCCAAGAACGCCACCCGCAACTACGAGCTGGATCGCACCCTGCAGCACACCCGCCAGCCGCCGGGCCGGGTCAACCGCGTCTCTGTTGCGGTTCTGGTCGACCACGTACCGCGCGCCGGCGCAAACGGCAAACAGACCGACCAGCCGCTCACTGCCGCTGAATTGACCCGCGTCGAAGCACTGGTCAAGCAGGCCGTCGGCTTCAATGCCGAGCGTGGCGACACCGTGTCTGTGATGAACGCACCGTTCGTACGCGAATCGATACCGGTGGAAGCACCGAAGTGGTGGGAAAACCCGCAGGTACGCGATGCGCTGCGCCTGGTCCTTGGCGCCGTCGTTGTGCTGGCACTGCTGTTCGGCGTATTGCGTCCGGCCCTGCGTCAGATCACCGGCACACCCAAGGCCTTGCCGGGCGCGGAAGATCCGCTGCGCGCCGACGTGCAGGTGCTGGACGATGGAACCGAAATGCCGGCCCTGGCTGCAGACCGTCTGCATCTGGACGGAACTCCCACCCTGGCCTTGCCGGTGGACGCATACGAAGAACGCCTGCGCATGGCCCGTGAAGCAGTGAAGACCGACTCCAAGCGGGTTGCCCAGGTAGTGAAGGGATGGGTGTCAAATGACTGATGCAATGCCGATGACCGGCGTGCAACGTGCCGCCGTACTGCTGCTGTCGCTCGGCGAGACCGACGCGGCCGAAGTGCTGCGTCACATGGAACCAAAGGAAGTGCAGAAGATCGGCATCGCCATGGCCACCCTCACCGACGTCACCCGCGAGCAGGTGCAGAAGGTGATGGACGACTTTGGTGCCGAGCTGGGCAACAAGACCTCGCTGAGCGTCGGCTCCGACGACTACATCCGCAACATGCTGGTGCAGGCGCTGGGCAATGAAAAGGCCAGCAACCTGATCGACCGCATCCTGCTCGGCCGCAATACGACTGGTCTGGATGCGCTGAAGTGGATGGACCCGCGCGCGGTCGCCGATCTGGTCCGCAACGAGCACCCGCAGATCATCGCCATCGTCATGGCCCACCTGGAAACCGACCAGGCCGCCGAGGCGCTGAAACTGCTGCCCGAGCGCACCCGCGTCGACGTGCTACTGCGCATCGCCACGCTCGACGGTATTCCGCCAAATGCACTGAACGAACTGAACGAAATCATGGAGCGCCAGTTCGCCGGCAACCAGAACCTGAAGTCGTCAAACATCGGTGGCGTGCAGTGTGCCGCCAACATCCTCAACTTCATGGACGGCGGCCAGGACCAGGCCATCCTCACCGAAATCGCCCGCATCGATTCGCCGCTGGGCAGCCGCATCCAGGACCTGATGTTTGTGTTCGACGACCTGGTGGACCTGGACGATCGCGAAATGCAGTTGGTGCTGCGCGAAGTCAGCGGCGAGCGTCTGGGCCTTGCCCTGCGCGGCGCCGACATCAAGGTGCGCGACAAGATCACCCGCAACATGTCGCAGCGCGCTGCCGAGATCCTGCTCGAAGACATGGAAGCCCGCGGTCCGGTGCGTCTGTCCGACGTGGAAGGCGCGCAGCGCGAGATCCTCGCCATCGTCAAGCGCATGGGCGATGAAGGCACCATCACCCTCGGCGGCGCTGCGGAGGCGATGCTGTGATCAACGCCGTGCGCTGGCATGCCCCGGATCTGAACGCACCGGCCGGCCAACCGGCGACGGAGGATTTCGACCTTGCGTCGCTGGAAACCATCGTTGCCGAGCCGGTAGCTCCCGCCCTGCAGCCGCCGACCCTGGAAGAGATCCAGGCGATCCGCGATGCCGCACAGGAAGAAGGTTTCCAGCAAGGCCATGCCGAAGGTTATGCGCAGGGCCAGGCCGAAGTCCGCCGCCTGACCGCGCAGATCGAGGGCATCCTCGACAACTTCAGCCGTCCGCTGGTGCGACTGGAAAATGAAGTGGTTGGCGCACTCGGCGAGCTGTCGGTACGTATCGCCGGCGCCTTGATCAGCCGCGCCTACGAGGCCGATCCGTCGCTGCTGAAGGACCTGATCGATGAAGCGCTGGATACCGTCAGCGGCACCAACCGCGACGTTGAAGTGCGCCTGCACCCGGACGACATCGCCGCGATCAGCAATCTGCTGACCCTGCCTGCCGGGCAGCGTCTGGTACCTGACCACAGCCTCAGCCGTGGCGATCTGCGCGTGCATGCCGAAGCCGTACGCGTTGATGGCACCCTCGACGCCCGCCTGCGCGCAGCACTGGCCACCGTTCTACGCCGCGCTGGAGCCACCGAATGAACCCAGCGACTTCGCCCTCGCCTGCTCCCGCCGACTGGGCCGCTGCGCGCAACCTGCGCCTGGCAGCTCGGCTCGACGGCATATCGCTGGACGCAGCCGGCGGCCACGGTCTGGTCCGTGAAGGCATCCTGCGCCGCGCGGTTGGCCTCACCCTGGAAGCCGTCGGCTGCGAAGCGCCGATGGGCGCCAGCTGCAAGGTCGAGATCATCGATGGCGGCTGGGTCGACGCCGAAGTCGTCGGCTTCTCCGGCGACCGCACCTATCTGATGCCCAGCGCCGAACTGCATGGCCTGCTGCCCAATGCCCGCGTCGTGCCGTCCTACCGCCGTGGCGGCGTCGAGGTCGGCGAAGGCCTGCTCGGCCGCGTCATCGATTCCGATGGTATTCCGCTCGACGGCAAGGGCCCGATCCGCGCCGAGGGCGTGGTCGGCATGGCCGGCGTCTCGATCAACCCGCTGGCACGCGAACCCATCACCCAGCCACTTGATGTCGGTGTCCGCGCGATCAATTCGCTGCTGCCGATTGGCCGCGGCCAGCGTGTCGGCCTGTTCGCCGGCTCTGGTGTCGGCAAGTCGACGCTGCTCGGCATGATGACCCGCTTCACCGCCGCCGACGTGATCGTGGTCGGCCTGATCGGTGAACGTGGCCGCGAAGTGCGCGATTTCGTCGAATCCACCTTGGGCGAAGAAGGCCTGCGCCGCGCGGTGGTCGTCGCCAGCCCGGCCGACCGGCCGCCGCTCGCCCGTCTGCACGGCGCCTACCGCGCCACCGCCATCGCCGAGTGGTTCCGCGACCAGGGTCTGAACGTGCTGCTGCTGATGGACTCGCTGACCCGGTTCGCGCAGGCCCAGCGCGAGATCGGCCTGTCGGTCGGCGAGCCGCCAACCACCCGCGGCTACCCACCGTCGGTGTTCGCAAAACTGCCAGCGCTGGTCGAGCGCGCAGGTAACGGTGCCAAGGGCCGCGGCTCGATCACCGCCTTCTACACCGTGCTGACCGAAGGCGACGATCCGCAGGACCCGATCGCCGACGCTGCCCGCGCCATCCTCGACGGTCACATCCTGCTGTCACGCCGCGTTGCCGACAGCGGCCTGTACCCGGCCATCGATGTCGAATCCTCGGTCAGCCGCGTCGTCCAGGACATCGCCGACGATGTCTGGCGCGCGCGCATCCGCAAGCTCAAGCAGCTGGTATCGGCCTATACCGCCAACCGCGACCTGATTGCCATTGGCGCTTATCAGCGCGGCAACGACCCGCTCACCGACGAAGCATTGGACCGGTGGCCGGAGATCATGGAATTCCTTGGCCAGGACGTGCATAACGCCGCCGACCTGAGCCACAGCCTCAGTGCATTGCACCAACTGGTAGATAGTGAGACGCCCGCATGAGCCCTAGCCGACGCCTGGACCCGCTGCTGCGCCACGCGCAGGACCGCGAAGATGAAGTCGCCAAAGCCCTGGCCGAGCGCCAGCAAGCCTTGGACATGCATCAATCGCGACTTTCCGAATTACGTCAGTACGCCGAGGAATACGCCAACGCGCAATTAGCCACCACCAGTGCCGCGCAGTTGCTCAACCGCCGCGCCTTCCTCGATCGCCTCGACAACGCGGTGGAGGCACAGAGCAAGACCGTGGACAGCAACCAGGAACGCGTGGATGCCGAACGCGCCCGCCTGCTGCTGGCCAGCCGCGACAAGGCCGTGCTGGAACAGCTTGCCGCCAGCTATCGCGCGCAGGAAAAACAGGTCGCCGACCGCCGCGACCAGCGCGAGATGGACGATATCGGTGCCCGCCGTGCGCGCCTGAAGAAGACCGAAGGCGAAGCCGAGGGAGAAAACCAGTGAATGTTCTTTCCTCCGCGCTCGGCGGTGCCAGCAGCATCGACAGCAGCAGCGGCGCGCGCAGCAACAGCACCGACAAGTCCAGCGACAACGGCTTCGACGCGATGCTCAACAGCAAGCCAGCCACGCAGAAGCCTGCGGCCAGCAAGCCAGGCAGCACGGATGCCAAGCCCGCCAATGAAGCGCGCGGCGAAGACAGTTCCAGCGAAACCACAACGGAACAGAGCGCCGCTACCGACAGCAGTACCAGCAACGACGACAAGCCCGACACGCAGACCGCCGCGGAAGATGCGCCGTGGCCGCCGTTTGGGCTGTCTGCAATCGTTGCCCTGCCAACGGAACCTGCAGCGCAGGCGCCAGCGGCCCTTGCAGCCGCCAACCAGGATCAGGCCGCGCCAGCCAATCCGGCGGTGGCGCTGCCAGCCCTGCCAGCTGTTCCGGCTGCTGCCACAGCCAAGCCGGCCGCCATCAGCGCTGACGAGGCCAGCGCCGAGTTGAGCCTGCCCTTGACCGCAGCGGCGGCGAACGACGATGCGAGCAGCCTCAACCTCGATGCCGATACCCCGGCGCCGACCACGTTTGCGTCCATGCTACATAACCAGGCCCTGCAGGAAGTCCGCGCAAGCGCCCCGGCCAGCAGCATCACCGCACCCACGCCAACCCCGGACCTGAATGCCGGTGACTTCGACGAAGCCATCGGCGCCCGCGTCGGTTGGTTGGCGGAACAGAAAATCGGCCACGCCCACATCCGCATCAACCCGGAGAACATGGGCGAGATCGACGTCAAACTGCAGCTGGACGGCGACCGCGTCCACGCCAGTTTCAGCAGCGCCCACGCCGACGTCCGCCACGCCCTGGAAAGCAGCCTGCCGCGCCTGCGCGAGATGCTTGGCGAGCAAGGCCTGCAGCTGAGTCACGCCGACGTGGGCCAGCAATCCACGCCGCAGCAGCAAAGCGACAAGGGCGAAGCTGGCAGCGGCTTGGCAACCGGCAACCAACTGGAAGGCACCGACCTCCCGGTAACCTCCAGCCACAACCTGCGCATGCGCGGCCTGCTGGATGCGTATGCGTGAGGTCACTCCGTTGTGGGAGTGGTGTAAACAACGGAGCTGATGATCTGAAACGCTCGCTGCTTCGCGGCTGACGCCGCTCCCACAAGGCTGACTACTTTTGTGGGAGCGGTGTAAACCGCGAAGCTGATGATCCATCCGCCCATCTACAAACGATCACTGTGCTGACAGCGCTTGGGAAGCCGCAGCGCCATCCTGCGTTGATAGCGCTTCCAGCAATCAACCCAAAGCCAGGATCCAAAACCCTCCGCACAGGCCGGATATCCCTACCCGGCCACGCATATCTGGTCACCTTCACAACGCTAGCTCGCCAGCCACTGTTCCGGGAGCTCCAACCAGCCTCGTGCATAGCTCAAGCCTTGTATCACCCCCTACTTTGGCGTGATGCATGGCTATTGGCCTGGGTACTGATGCCAGACCATTGGCACGGACTGGTTCAACTGGGGAGCTCTACCAGCCTCAGCTCCCTGACACGGGCAATCAAATCCAATACGGCACGTTCATTGCCAGAATCGATCAGCCGCCCCGTTTGGGCACCTGGATTTCACGACCGGACCGTCCGCAAAGATCAGGATCTGAAGGCCACAGCCCGCTACATCATCATGAACCCGGTCAGAGCCGGGCTGGTTAGCTCGCCGCGCTTCTACCCATATTGGAATGCGATGTGGATATGACTCCCCAGCTTTTGTGGGAGCGGTGTAAACCGCGAAGCTGACCATCTGACAGATCACCAGCTTCGCGGTTTACACCGCTCCCACAAAACCCCGACGTTGCGTCAATAGTCCGTCACCCCCTCCTCCGGCACAGCCCTTGCATCTGACTGGGCAGCAATCCTGAGGAGCTCCACGTGGCCGTTGCCGCTGATAAAAACCGCAAAGCTGAACCCACCAAGGAAGCGGCAAGCAAACCGAAGCGCTCGTTGTTGGTTCCCGCCCTGATCGCCGTGTTCGCTGCTGCCGCAGCCGGTGGCGGCGTCTGGTATTTCATCCAGGGCAAGGACCACGCCGAAGCCAGCAAGGAGGCCAAGCCCAAGACGCCGGCCCCGGCCCAGTACTTCGCGCTGGACCCGGCCTTCGTGGTCAACCTCAGCGGCCCGGTCGATGGCCCGCGCTACCTGCAGGTCGAGGTGCAGCTGATGACCCGTGATCCGTTGGCCCTGGCTGCGCTGCAGACCCACGCCCCGGCCATCCGCGCCAAATTGTTGATGCTGTTCTCGCAGGTCGAGCCGACCCAGATCGCCGACCGCGCGGGCAAGGAAAAGCTGCAGGCCGCCGCGCTGGCGGAAGTGCAGAAGCTGATGAAGGCCGAAACCGGCCAGAACAGCGCCGATGAGCTGTTGTTCACCAGCTTTGTGACCCAGTAAGGCGCCACGATGAGCATCAACGACCTGCTGTCCCAAGACGAGATCGACGCCCTGCTGCACGGCGTCGATTCCGGCTCGGTCAATACCGCCGAGCCGGAGGCGGCACCTGGCGAAGCGCGTTCCTACGATTTCGCCAGCCAGGACCGCATCATCCGCGGGCGCATGCCGACCCTGGAAATGGTCAATGAGCGGTTTGCGCGCCTGTGGCGCATCGGCCTGTTCAACCTGATCCGGCGTTCGGCCGAGTTGTCGGTGCGTGGCATCGAGCTGATCAAGTTCGGCGACTACCTGCATTCGCTATATGTACCGACCAACCTCAACCTGATCCGCTTCAAGCCGCTGCGCGGCACCGGCCTGATCGTGTTCGAGCCGACCCTGGTGTTCGCCATCGTCGACAATTTCTTCGGCGGTGATGGACGCTACCCGACCCGCATCGAAGGCCGCGAGTTCACCGCTACCGAAATGCGCGTGATCCAGCTGATGCTCAAGCAGACCTTCACCGATCTGCGCGAAGCCTGGGGCCCGGTGATGAATGTCGACTTCGACTACATCAACTCCGAGATCAACCCGCACTTCGCCAACATCGTCAGCCCGCGCGAATACGTGGTGGTCAGCCGTTTCCACGTCGAACTGGACAGTGGCGGCGGCGACATCCACATCACCTTGCCGTACTCGATGCTGGAACCGATCCGCGAGCTGCTCGATGCCGGCATCCAGAGCGATCGCAATGACCGCGACGAGAGCTGGGCCATCATGCTGCGCGAGCAGCTGGATACCGCCGAAGTCGAGCTGTCCAGCGTACTGGCCAAGCGCCGCATGAGCCTGCGCGAGCTGACCAGGTTGAAGATCGGCGATGTACTGCCGATCGAAATGCCCAAGCAGGTGCCACTGTGCGTGGAAGGCATCCCGGTATTCACCGGCGAGTTTGGTGTGTCCAACGAACGCAACGCCATCAAGATCACTGCTACCCATCCTCCGGGAAAGCGCCCCAACGTTCCCGCGATTCAGGAAAACACCGATGAATGACAACCACTCTCCCGAAACTGAAAACGGCGCAACGCCGGCACAGTTCGCCAACCTGCAAGCCGACAACGCCACCAACACCGACCTGGACCTGGACGTCATCCTCGACGTACCGGTGACCTTGTCGCTGGAAGTCGGCCGCGCGCGCCTGCCGATCCGCAACCTGCTGCAGCTCAACCAGGGCTCGGTGGTGGAACTGGAGCGTGGTGCTGGCGAATCGCTGGACGTGTTCGTCAACGGCACCTTGATCGCGCACGGTGAAGTCGTGGTCATCAATGATCGCTTCGGCGTGCGCCTGACCGACGTGGTCAGCCCCAGCGAGCGCATCCGGAGACTGCGTTGATCGCACTGCTCGCCTATGCCGCGCCGGCCGCCAAGGCGGCAACGCCGGTCGGCCAGCACGCGGCCAGCGCGCCCGGCCTGTTCGGCGCGTTCTTCACCTTGCTGCTGGTGCTGGGCCTGATCATCGGCCTGGGCTGGTTGCTCAAGCGCATGCCCGGCGGCGCGTTCCGCCCGGCCGAAGGCCTGAAGGTGGTCGCCAGCATCAATGTCGGTGCCAAAGAGCGTGTGGTGGTGGTCGACGTCAATGGCCAGCAGTTGCTGCTGGGCATCACCGCCGGCGGCATCAGCACCTTGCACCAGCTGCCCGAGCCGCTGCCGCAGACGCCTGCACCGGCCCTGCCCAATCTCAAACAACTACCGAATTTCGCCCAGCTGCTGGCACAGAAGCTGCGCAAGGACTCCTGAACATGTCGGGTCAACGCTCTAATTCCCGCTGCTGTTGGCAATTGCTGATCCTGTTGGCGATGCTGGCGCTGCCGCTGTTCGCCTGGGCCACGCCCGGCCCGCAGGTGCCGGCGCTGCCGGACGTGAACGTCGGCAAGATCGGCGGTGCGCCGGTCAGCCTGCCGCTGCAGACCTTGTTGTTGATGACGGCAATCACCCTGCTGCCGTCGATGTTGCTGGTGCTCACCGCATTCACCCGCATCATCATCGTGCTCGGCCTGCTGCGTCAGGCACTGGGCACCGGGCAGACGCCGTCCAACCAGATCCTGCTTGGCCTGGCCTTGTTCCTGACCGCGATGATCATGATGCCGGTCTGGGACAAGTCGTGGTCCACCGGCATGGCGCCGTATCTGGATGGCCAGATCGACTTCCAGACCGCCTGGCAGCTGACCACCGCACCACTGCGCGCCTTCATGCTGGCGCAGGTCCGCGAGACCGACCTGATGACCTTCGCCGGCCTGGCCGGGCAAGGTCCTTACGCCAGCCCGGATGCGATTCCGTTCCCGGTACTGGTTGCCTCCTTCGTCACCAGCGAGCTGAAGACCGCGTTTGAAATCGGCTTCCTGATCTTCATCCCGTTCGTCATCATCGATCTGGTTGTCTCCAGCGTGCTGATGTCGATGGGCATGATGATGCTGTCGCCCATGCTGGTGTCGGCACCGTTCAAGATATTGCTGTTCGTGCTGGTGGACGGTTGGGTGCTGGTGGTTGGCACCTTGGCAGCCAGCTTCAACGCGGTGTAGTAGCGCGCCAGTATTCCGGCACGTCTGCGCGGCGCGCCGTTCCGCTGGCCATCAATGGAAGTCGCGGCTGCGCACGTCCAGGCTGCCCAATAGCGGCGACAGATCATCCAGGCGGCGTGCGATCAGGTGACGCACGCCGTTTTCGGCTTCCAACCGGCCGCTGACCTGCATCAGCCGTGATTCCAGGAACACCTGCCGCTGGCGCTCGGCTAACTGTCGCCAGACCACGACATTGATCTGGCCGAACTCGTCTTCCAGGGTGATGAAGGTGACGCCGCTCGCCGTCGCAGGACGTTGACGGCCGCGCACCAGGCCGGCGACCAGCACATTGCCGGTGCTGCGCATGCTTTCCAGATCCTTGGAACTGCGGCAGCGGCGCGCGCTCAGCTGGCGTCGCAGGCGCGCCAACGGATGCAGCTCCAAGGTGGTACCGAGCAAGGCGTAATCGGCGTTCAGATCCTCGCCGGCACTGGGCATCGGCAAGGCGACATCGGCTTCAGCGGTTGCCGGTTGATCGTCAAACAAGGGCCGCTGGTCTTCGACACCGGCAATTGCCCAGCGCGCCCGATGCCGGTTACCGACCATGCCGCGCAAGGCGCCCGCATCGGCGAGCAAGGCACGGGCGCGTGCATCGAGATCGGCACGTCGGCACAGGTCGGCGATATCGGTGAACGCGGTCTGCGCCCTCGCCTGCTCGATGCGCAATGCGTCTTCCGCGTTGAAACCACGCACCAGGCAAAAGCCCAGGCGGATTGCCAGCCGCTCATTGTCGCGCTCCCATTCCAGGGAGCATTCCCAGCCGCTGTAACGCACATCCAGCGGCCGCGTTGCCACGCCATGCCGGCGCACATCCTGCAGCAACTGGTCCGGGCTGTAGAAACCCATCGGCTGGCTGTTGAGCAGCGCACAGGCGAACTCAGCCGCGTAATGGCATTTCAACCAGCTGCTGGCGTAGGCGATCAGCGCGAAACTGGCCGCATGGCTTTCCGGAAAGCCATAGCTGCCGAAACCCTTGATCTGCTCGAAGATGCGTTCGGCGAACTCCAGTGGATAGCCGCGTTCCAGCATGCCCTCGGTGAGTTTCAGCCGATGCGGCTCCAGCCCGCCGTGGCGCTTCCACGCTGCCATCGAACGGCGCAGGCTATCGGCTTCACTGGCGTTATAGCCCGCTGCCACCATCGCGATCTGCATCACCTGTTCCTGGAACAGCGGCACACCCAAGGTGCGTTCAAGCACCGCTTCCAATGCTTTGGAGGGATAACTGACCAACTCTTCGCCGGTACGGCGGCGCAGGTAGGGATGCACCATGTCACCCTGGATCGGACCGGGACGGACAATGGCCACTTCAACCACCAGATCGTAGAACGTCTGCGGCTTCAGCCGCGGCAGCATCGCCATCTGTGCACGCGATTCGATCTGGAACACGCCGATGGTATCGGCGCGACTGATCATCGCGTAGGTTTTCTTGTCTTCCTGAGGGATCGTCGCCAAGGTGAAATGCAGGCCGCGATAACGCTCGATCAGATCGAAACAACGGCGCACCGCGGTGAGCATGCCCAGCGCCAAAACGTCGACTTTCATCAGGCCCAGCGTTTCAAGATCATCCTTGTCCCACTGGATCACGGTGCGTGCTTCCATCGCCGCATTCTCCACCGGCACCATGCTGTGCAGGGCGCGCTCCGAAATGACGAAGCCACCCGGATGCTGGGACAGGTAATGCGGGAAATCAATCAGTTCGTTGGCCAGTATCAGGATGCGGCGCAGCAGCGGGCTATCCGGGTCGAAACCATGCTCGCGCAGGCGCTCTTCCTCCGGAATGCTGTCCGACCAATGGCCGACACAGGAAGTCAGCTGGGTGATCACGTCACCGGGCATGCCCAGTACCCGCGCCACGTCACGCAGGGCACCACGCCCGCCGTACTGCGTGGCGACCGCAGCCAGGGCAGCACGCTCACGGCCATAGCGCGAAAACACGTACTGGATGACTTCCTCGCGTCGTTCGTGCTCGAAGTCGACGTCGATATCCGGCGGCTCATCGCGGTCGTCCGAAATGAAGCGCTCAAACAATAGATGGCTGTGCGAAGGATCCAGTTCGGTAATACCCAGCACGAAGCAGACCACCGAGTTGGCGGCCGAACCCCGCCCTTGGCAAACGATGCCAATGCTGCGGGCGTATGCCACCAGATCATGCACGGTAAGGAAGTACGAGGCGTACTTTTTCTTGGCGATCAGGCCCAGTTCCTTTTCGATCAGGGCCTGTGCCTGCGGCGGAGTACCGTCCGGCCAACGTTTGCCCGCACCACGCGTCACCAGCTCCGCCAGCCAGCACTGCGCGGTGTAACCGGCGGGTACCACCTCGCTGGGATATAGATAGTTGACGGCTTCTTTCAGGTCAAACCCGGCGCAGCGTTCGGCGATGCACAGCGTCTGCTGCAACAATGCTGCTGGATAGATCGCCTGCAACGCCTGCAGCGGACGCAGATGCCGCTCACCGTTGGCGAACAGCCGCTGCCCGGCCTCGGCAACGGTGACACGGTGGCGGATGGCCGTCATCACATCCTGCAATGCCCGGCGTCCACGTGCATGCATATGCACGTCACCAGCAGCCACCAATGGCAGCTGCAGCTCTGCGCCCAGTACCTGCAGCTGCTGCAGACGCGCATCGTCATCGGCACCATGGTGCAGTTCCACCGCAATCCAGCAGCGCTGCGGGAACCATCCCCGCAACTGCATGCCCTCGGCAGGTTCTGGTTGTACCGCAGGCAGCCACAAGGCCAGCAGGCCACTGCGATCAATCGCCGCCAGGTCCTCGGCCAACAGCCGGTACTCGCCCTTTTCCGCCCGCCGCCTTGCCTGTGTTATCAACCAGCACAGCGTTTGGTAGCCTGCGGCGTCTTCCACCAGCAGGACCAGCTTGGCGCCGTTTTCCAGTTGGATCTCGCTGCCGACAATCAGCTGCAAGCCTGTTTCCTTGGACGCGCGCCAGGCACGCACGATGCCGGCCAGCGTGCATTCGTCGGTGATGGCCAGTGCCTGGTAGCCATGTGCTTTTGCTCGTGCGAACAACTCATCCGCAGTCGATGCGCCGCGCTGGAAGCTGAAAGCGGACAGGCAATGCAGCTCGGCATAACCGGCCGTCATGCGAACCAGCCCTGCAGCATGAAGCCGCCCTCGCCGCCCACCTCGCGCCACGCCCATGCCTGCTGGCCAAAGCGGGTACTGACCCGGTAGTAATCACGACGCACGTCATCGCCATCCCACCAGCCACTCTCGATCCGTTCCGGCGCCGACAGCAGTTCCGGGCTTGCTCCCGGCCAGGGCTGCGGCGTGCGCAGCAACCAACCAGGCCGCATTGGCGACGGCAGGCTATCGGCTGTTGAAGCAGCAGCTGGAGCCACCACGCCACGCCAGGCATATTCGGGTCGATGGTCGGCATGCACGCGCAGGCCGTGCACGGATTGATCACCCAGACGGGCACGCAGGCGTTCGCGCAGCTGTTCCCACGGCATGCTCTGCTGCGGACGGGTATCGAACAGCTCACGGTGCTCCGGCACAAAGGCCGGCAACTGATCGGCGCGCAGGCCGAACTGACGCACCGGCGCCGGGATCTTGGCCTGCTCCAGGCGGCTGCGGGCAATCTCGAACAACAGGCTGGCATCACGCTCGGCCGCAAGCAGGCCGATCTCCAAGGTGGTGGGCGGGCGGTCCTCGTGTTCCAGCAACAGCGCAAAACGCTGCACGCTGCCATCGCGGCCGGCCAGGAACGCGGCAAGGTCGGAGGTCAGGCGGCGCAGTGGGAACAGCAGCGCCTGCGAAGACTCCACTTCATAGCCAAGTTCGATGCGCAGCTCGAACACATCCGGTGGCTGATACGGCTGCAATACGAAGGCACGCTCGCCGAGCAAGGCATCCAGCTGCCGCAGTACATCGGGTGCAAAGCGCCGGTTGATGCTGGCCCGTGGCAGGCCCTGCAATTGTTTGACGCTACGGATGCCCATGCGCGCGAACGCCGCCGAAGCACTGGCACCAAACCCGGCACGTGCAACCGGCAGTTGTCCCAGCAATGCCGCCAGCCCTGCCTCATCCACGCTCAAACCATCGCGTGCATTGGCCAAGGCGCGAGCAGCCACCGGATTGGGCGCCAATGCGATGCGATGACGGAACCCCAGGGCACCCAACTCCTGCCGCAGGCGCGCCTCGAACTTCGGCCACGGCCCGAACAGCGCCAGGCTGTGCTCGATTTCGATGATCAGCGCCTGCGCATACTGCAGGCTGACCTGCGAACTGAATTGATACGCCCAAGCCGCAAGAAAACGATGCCACTCCGACTGCGCGTCCGGCTCGTATGGGTGTATTTCAAACCCGGTTGCCAATGCCTGTGCCGTCACCAGCGACTGCCCTGCCTTCAGCCCCAGCGCCGCCGCCGCGGGATTGACTGCATGCAGCACCCGCCGCTGGCTGGGCCCACTGATCAATACCCGCGCCGCGTCCGGCTCGGCACAGCCACGCAGGACGCCGTCCATGGCCAGGTGTGGCAACAGGATGCAGGCCCAGCGCACGGCTTACTGCTCCCGGGCAAACGGCAACGGGCGCGACGGCACCATGCCACCACGACACTTCAGCACCCGCAGCTGCGCCGGCTGTGCATCGATGGCGATGCGCAGGGCGGCCGGCGAAGGGTTCTTTGCCGCCTGCAACGGCCGGCTGGCAAAACCCAGCGTCTGCCCTGATTCGGCCGCCACCTGCAGCCGCCGCAAGGCCTTGTCCTCGGCCATCTGCGGCCAGCACAGCACTGCACCGCAGCTGCCCGAACGCAGGCATTGTTCAGTGGCCCAGAGCGCATCGCGTTGATCCGCCGCCTGCACCACCTGCAGCTGGCGCAGGTCGATGCCCGCCGCCTGCCAGGCCGGCGCATAAGGAATATGTGGCGGTGCCACCAGCACCACACGCTCGCCAGCCTGGGTCAAACGCGCCAACGATGGCCATAGCAGGCGCAGCTCACCCACGCCTTCTGCGGGCAACAGGATTTCGCTCAACGCCGACTCCGGCCAACCGCCGGTAGGCAGCACATCATCCAGTTGCGCATAACCCGTCGGTTGGCGGCTGGCCGGCAGTGGCGCAGGCCGACCACGCCAGACCCGGCGTTCGTGCAGCAGGCTGTCGAGGGCAACAACCGCGCCCATCAGCCACGCCGGACCAAACCACAGAACACGCCCTCGATGGCGAAGTCCTGATCGTGCTGCACTTCAATCGGCGCATAGGCCGGGTTGCGCGGCAGCAGCCGCAGCGTTGTACCACTGCGCGAGAGCCGCTTGATGGTCAACTCACCGTCCAGCCGCGCCACCACCGTCTGACCATTGCGCGCATCACTGCTGCGCCGGACCGCGACCAGATCACCATCGAGGATGCCGTCATCGATCATCGAATCGCCTTGCACGCGCAGCAGGTAATCCGGGCGCGCGGCAAACAGCCGCTCATCCAGGGCCAAGGTGTCGGCCAGCTCCGCGTCGGCTCCGATCGGTGCGCCTGCGGCGACCCGCCCAAGCACGGGCACCTGCAGCAGCTCCGTCCGTGGGATCTGCCCCGCCGGGCGAATCCCGCGGGCCTGACCCGCAGCCACCTCGATCAGACCCGCCTCGCTCAAGGCCAGCACGTGCTTGCGCGCGGCACCGCGCGAGGCAAGCCCGCAGGCAGCGGCGATTTCAGCCAACGAGGGCGCCTGCCCATGTCCGGTCACCTGGTCACGGATGTAGCGAAGGATGGCAGTACGGCGGGGGCTGAGCTCGGTCATGGAGTACATTTGTACTCCTTCTGCACAAAGCCCGCCAGAGGCTAAGCGTCGCTATTCAGGTGAATACGGAAAACACATTGCCGCTGCTATCTTTCGCGGCATATGGACCCGAAAGCATCCATAAGGCCGTACCCATCGCTACCGCAGGCATTGCGCAGCGTACCGCTGCGCACCATCGCCCCGGTGACCACCTTGGCCTTGCTGTTTTTTGCGATCTGGCTGTGGTTTGACGGGCAAAGATTCGCAGCCATCGCCAGCCTCCTGTTGTCGGCACTGGCCCTGCTGGCCAGCGTATGGATCCACCAACGCAAGCCGCGATTGGAGTTGGGCGGCGCGCTGTTGTGCCTGGTGACGGTGGGCGGCTGCCTGCTCTCCGCCCGGCAGTTGGGCAACGACGCTTTGCCGTGGTCCTACCTGGCCTTGATGTCCAACTTCTTCATCGTCCGCAACCAGATCGCCACCCCGCTCAACCTGATGCTGGTTGCCGGCCTGTTGCTGATGCCAGACCTGCTGCTGGGACATGCCCCGCAGTTGCAGGCACTGATCGTCATCGTGCTGGTGTTCGGTTTTGGCTACCACTTCTCCCATCGCCTGCAAGGCGACCGCACCCGGCTGGAGATGTTGGCATCACTGGACGCACTGACCGGCGTGCCCAACCGGCGTGCGCTGGAAAAATCCTTGCAGGCGCATATCAATGGCGTACGCCACGAACGCTTCCGCCAAGGCCTGATCGTGATCGACATCGACAACTTCAAGGCGGTCAATGATCACTACGGTCATGCTGCTGGCGATACCGCCCTTTCCGATATCGCCGCGATCCTGCGTTTTGAACTGCGCGAGAACGACCAGGTATTTCGTTTTGGCGGCGAGGAGTTCGTGATCCTTGCCGATACCGGCAGCCATGAAGCCTTGGCCAGTTTTACCGAACGCCTGCGCAAGGCGGTGTATGAATCCCTGCGCGGACCCGGCGGTCGCATCACCATCTCGGTCGGGGCAGCGCTGTATGCCGGCGAGCAACGCTGGCAGGACTGGTTCGCCCGCGCCGATATCGCGCTGTATGAGGCCAAGGGCAAGGGACGCAACAGCGTCGTAGTGGCGGAATAGCCTCGGCTTTGGCTTTGGCTTTGGCTTCAACTCCCTCCCTTACGCCGCAGGCGTAGGGGAGGGTTGGGGAGGGGTAGCTTTTGCTTTGCTTCGGCTGTTGCTCTGCTCTAGCCTCAGCTTTGGCTGTAGCCCTTGCTCCCTTCTCCCGCCCGCGGGAGAAGGTGGTGCACAGCACCGGATGAGGGGAGCTTTTCCGCTTGATCGCGAAGAGCGCCCTCACCTGCCCTCTGGGCATCCTCTCCCGCCAGCGGGAGAGGCGACTGCAACAGCAAACGAAAGGGCCGCTTGTGCGGCCCTTTCTGTACAACATCAAGCAACGGTTTCGATCACGAACGCAGCGGGATCACGCGGATCTCGACGCGGCGGTTCTGCGCGCGGCCGGCGTCGGTGCTGTTGTCGGCAATCGGATAGGCCTTGCCTGCACCCAGGGTTTCGATACGCTCGCGCTGTACGCCCTGTGCCGACAGATATGCCGCCACTGCATCGGCGCGCTCCTTGGAGATGCGATTGTTCACCGCATCGGTACCAATGCTGTCGGTGTGGCCAACCACTTCGATCATGGTCTGGTTGTACTCACTCAAGGTGCTGGCAACACCATTGAGTGCACCGTAGAACTGCGGCTTCAACGTGGTCTTGTTGAAGTCGAAGGTGATGCCGTCTGGCAGATTCAAGGTGATGTTGTCACCGTCACGCTGCACGTCGATACCGGTGTTGGCAGTACGCTCACGCAGTGCGCGCTCCTGGCGGTCCTGGTAGTTGCCGATCGCCGCACCGCCGAGTGCGCCGATGCCGGCGCCGACCATTGCACGCTGGCGACGCTCGGTAGCATCACCGCCGCTGAGCAGACCTGCCGCCACGCCGATGGCCGTACCAATCAGCGCGCCCTTGCCAGTCTTGTTCTGCTGCTGGGTCTGATTGCCGTACTGGTCCTGCTGCACATACGAGCCACCGGTAGCACAGGCCGAGAGGACGGCTGCCGCCACCAAGCCAATGGAAAGATTACGAACAACAGTAAGGGTGGTCATCTGAGTCTCCTGATAGGCCGGACTGGCCAGCGTGGATTTGCCGGGCAAGCATAAACATCGCGATGCACAACCTGCGTGATTCGATACCTTCGTCACAGGTATCCATTCATCTAACTGTCTTGCATGTTAAGCCAGTGTCAGCGACAACGCTGGTACGCAGCCAAGGCCTCATCGCGGCCCTTGGCGAGGTCAACCAAGGGCTGGGTCGGGTAGCTTGGCGCAAGCTCGGCCAGCAGCTGCGGGAACTGCCAGGGTGCAAACCGCGCCTTCACCGGCAGGGCCGCCAGCTCGGGAACCCAGCGGCTGATGTAGCGCGCGTTCGGATCAAACTTCTGCGCCTGTGTCACCGGATTGAACACGCGGAAATACGGCGCGGCATCCGCGCCAGTGCCGGCGATCCATTGCCAGCCCATGCTGTTGTTGGCCAGGTCCGCATCCACCAACGTGTCCCAGAACCAGCGTGCGCCCTCCTTCCAGTGCATGCGCATGTGCTTGCACAGGAAGCTTCCGACCAGCATCCGCACGCGGTTGTGCATGTAGCCGGTCGCCCACAGTTCGCGCATGCCGGCGTCGACGATGGGAATCCCGGTACGGCCCTGCTGCCACGCCGCCAGCATCTCCGGCTGCGCCGGCTCCCAGGCAAAACGTTCGAAGCGTGGATTGAGATTGACGTCGCTGGTCTGCGGGAAGTGATGCAGCAGATGCCAGGAAAACTCACGCCACCCCAGCTGGCGGATATAGCCATCGATGTCGGCATCGCGGCCGGCACTGCGCAAGCCTTCCAGCGTGTACGCGATTCGCCACGGCGCGATCTCGCCGAAATGCAGGTGCGGCGACAGCAACGAGGTGCCGGTGCGGTCCGGCAGGTCACGCTGCTCGCGGTAACCATTGAGCGCACCCTCGGCAAACACTTCCAGCGCTTCCTGTGCGCCCGCTTCGCCCGGCTGCCAGTGCTCCCAGAAGCCGGCATCCCAACCAAGACGCGGTTCCAGGGCAAGTGCCTGCAGGGGCAGCCCCGACAGTTTCACCGGGCTCAGCTTGCGGGGTGCTTCGGACAGCTCAGCCAGCCGCCAGCGGGTCAGCGCATTGCGCCAGAACGGGGTGAACACCTTGTACGGGCCGCCCTGCAGCGTGGCCAGCTCCCAGGGCTCGAACAGCAGGTAGCCGTTATGGCTTTCCACCTGCACACCCTGCTCGCGCAGACCACGCTTGATCGCCGCATCACGAGGCTGGGTGGCCGGCTCGTACTTGCGGTTCCAATAGACTGCCTCGGCGCCGCTTTCGGCAATCAGGGCCTGTAGCTCGGCCATGCTGTCGCCGCTGTGTAGCAGCAGCGCCGAGCCGATGGCACGCAGCTGTGCATCTAGCTGCTGCAGTGAATGGTGCAACCAGGCGTCGGAAGCCGCACCCGGTGCCCATGCGCCCTCCTCGTGCGGCGCATGGATGTAAACCGGGATGACATCGTGGCCAGCTTCAATCGCGGCCTGCAGCGCCGGGTTGTCGCGCAGTCGCAGATCGCGGCGGAACCAGACAATGGCAGTGGACATGCAGCAGCTCCCGCTTATTCGAACGAACCCACCGAATCGTGGCTCAGGTTGTCAAAGCGGGTGTACTCGCCGAAGAACTTCAGCTTGCACGAACCGGTGGGACCACCACGGTGCTTGCCGATGATGATCTCGGCCAGGCCCTTGTCCGGCGAATTTTCCTTGTTGTAGTAATCGTCGCGGTAGATGAAGACGATCATGTCCGCATCCTGCTCGATAGCGCCGGATTCGCGAAGATCGGCCATCACCGGGCGCTTGTCGGTACGGGTTTCCAAGGAGCGGTTGAGCTGTGACAGCGCGATCACCGGCACGTGCAGCTCCTTGGCCAGGCCCTTGAGCGAACGCGAGATTTCCGAGATTTCGGTCGCGCGATTTTCGCTGTTGCCCGGCACGCTCATCAGCTGCAGGTAGTCGATCACGATCAAGCCCAGATCGTGCTCGCGCTTGAGCCGGCGGCACTTGGAACGCAGCACTTCCGGCGACACGCCCGGCGTATCGTCGATGAAGATCTTGGTTTCCTTCAGCATGCGGATGGCGCCAGTGACACGGCTCCAGTCCTCGTCCTCAAGCTGGCCGGTACGCAGGCGCTGCGCATTGATGCGGCCGTTGGACGAGATCAGACGCATCGCCAACTGCGATGCGGACATTTCCATCGAGAACACCGCCACGCCCTTCTTCGACTTGATCGCCGCGTATTCGGCGATGTTCAAGGCGAAGGTGGTCTTGCCCATGGCCGGACGCGCGGCCAGGATGATCAGATCGGTCGGCTGCAGGCCAGCGGTCATCGCATCGAAATCGTTGTAACCGGTCGGCAGACCGGTGATGTTGCCGCCGTTCTCGAAGCGGTTGCGCAGCTCCTCGAAGGCGTCCTTCAATGCGCCCGGCATCGCCACGAAATCGGTGCGACCGCGTGCACCCTGTTCGGCAATCGCGAACACCGATTTTTCCGCAGTCTGCAACAACTCCGAACTGTCGCGCCCTTCGGGCTGGAAGCCATCGTTGACGATGTCGGTGCCGACCTGGATCAGCTGCCGCAGCACCGCCTTGTCGCGCACGATCTCGGCATAGGCACCGATATTGGCGGCGGACGGCGTGGTACTGGCCAATTCGATCAGGTAGGCGCCATCGCCGACCATGTCCAGCTTGCCCTGCGACTCGAACCATTCACCCAGGGTCACCGCATCGAACGGGCGATCGCGCTCGGAGAGCTCGCGGATCGCGCGGTAGATCAGCTGGTGGTCGCGCCGGTAGAAGTCCTTGTCAGTCAACGCCTCGTTGACCCGGTCATACGCCTCGGGCGCCAGCATCAGGCCACCCAGCACGGCCTGCTCGGCTTCTACTGAATGAGGAGGCACGCGCAAGGCATCGATGCGCTGCTCGCTGCGATCGGAGCGGTCATTGCGATCACCGCGGTCGCGGTCGGAACGGAAACCAGTACGGGCGGACATGAAAAGCGTTATTCCTGCAATAAGGCCGTGCGGCCATGGTAGGTGGGCATTGCCCACCGGGATACGTACAAGTCTGTGGATAACCTGTCTACAACCCAAGCCTGCAAGGACTGGGGATTGGGCTGGCATACAGAAACTAGCACCCGGTACCGTTGCAGCACCGGGTGCGGATTATCGCATGAGCAGCATCGGCGCCGCCCCGTCGCCTGGAAACTCAGGCCTGCTGCTGGCGCTCGATCCAGGCCAGGAACCTGTCAACGAAGCCCTGCAGGAACTTGCTGGTGCCTTCATTGGTGATGCTGCCATCAGCCTCGATCAGACCATCCTTGAAGTGCAGGAAGGCCTCTGGCTGCGGCATCACCGCCAGGTCGACGAACACCAGCACATTGCGCAGGTGCTGCTGGGCCAGCGCAGTACCGATGGCGCCGATGGAGGTCCCGATCACGGCCGCCGGCTTGCCTGCAAAGGCATTGTCGCCGTATGGACGCGAGGCGGTGTCGATGGCATTTTTCAGCACACCGGGAATGGAGCGGTTGTACTCAGGGGTGACGAACAACACCGCATCGGCGGCCCGCACCTGGTTCTTCATGCGCGTACCCTGCGCCGGGAACTGGGTATCGTGGTCCTGGTTGTACAGCGGGATATCACCGATCTGGATGTACTCGAAACTGGCGCGGTCGCCGGCCAGCTTCTCCAGCGCCAGCGCCAAGCGCCGGTTGATCGATTCCTTGCGCAGACTGCCGACGAAAACCGCGATCTTGTACTGGCTCATGGCGACCTCGCTCCGAGAGAAGGACTCAGGCTAGCCAGAAAGGGCTTCGCAACAGGTGAAGGACGCGTCCAGCGCAATCAGCTGCATCGGATACGCAACATCACAGGCGCAGACGGCCAGTCAGCCCGCCATAGGCCAGCCGCACCGTATCGAAGCCGTACTTCAGCTCCAGCCGCTTGATGATGAAATGGCCCCGCGCCATGTCCTGATAGTAAGCGGTGAACATGGTGTTCAAGGTGGCACCAGCCACCGCACCGATGACCGGTACCGCCTGCGCGACGAACTTCTCCGATACCACCACACCGAAGCGCGCGGCGATCTTCTCGACGATCCTCGCCAACCACTTGCCTGCTTCCTTCGGGCCCAGCCCGAGCAGCACGCCATGGCTGCCGCTGATCGCTGTACCGGCCAACTCCGCCGACAGATGCCGCATCACCTCGGTGGTGAAGCCCCTTGCCAAGTAATAGCCGGTCTCGCTGGCATCGTCCTGGCCGGAGTTGCCACCAAGTGCGAACACCTCCAGGCAGGCCTGGCGGGTCGCCATCTCATTCAGATCAAACCCTTCGCTGCGGGCAACGTCAGCCACTGCGCGCATGATGATGGTGGTCGACAAGGGCAGCTCGATCGCCAATGCCGGCAAGCCACCCGCCCCGCCCAAGGCGCCGGAAGCGGCCGCCGCCAGCTTGTGCAGGCGCGGCGATGCCGGCTTGCCCGCCTGCTTGTTGTCCATCGTCCACAGCGCCGTCTGTGCAGCCTTGTACAGGGCCGCCTCGGTCACGCCCTGGATGCGCGAAGACACCGCTGTCGGCAGCTTGCGGACCGCAAATTCCAGTGGCCCGCCGATCAGGTTAGCCATCTTGGCGGTGAGCGTGGGCGACTCCAGCAAGCCCACCGCCCGCTCAAGATCGGCCAGATCCTGCGCGTTGTCCTGCAGACGAGGAACCAGATCACTCATGCTGTTCAGCCGGTTTCCGGCAAACCCGCCAGCACGCCCATGAACTGCCGGTAGTGGCGCAGCTCGGCAATGGAATCGTGCACGTCACTCAGTGCAGTGTGGCTGGAGGTCTTGGTAACCCCGGCAGCAACCGCTGGCGACCAACGCTTGGACAATTCCTTGATCGTCGATACATCGAGGTTGCGGTAATGGAAGTACTTCTCCAACCGCGGCATCTGCCGGTGCAGGAAACGCCGATCCTGGCAGATCGAGTTACCACACATCGGCGAGGCACCAGCCTTGATCCAGTCCTGCAGGAAGGCGATGGTTTTGGCTTCGGCCTGACCCGCGGTGGTCGCGCTGTCCAGCACCCGCTGCCACAAGCCCGAACGCTGGTGCTGGTTGCGGTTCCACTCGTCCATTGCTTCCAGCGTAGCCAGCGAGTGATTGATGGCGAACTCGGGGCCCTCGGCCAATACATTGAGTTGGCCGTCGGTAACGACGGTTGCGATCTCGATGATGGAATCGTTGTCCGTATCAAGACCGGTCATTTCCAGGTCAATCCAGATCAGCCGATCATTGCCCGCGCTGTTGTCCGCCATGTGCTACCTCGTGCTTGGGGCTGGCGATCACACACCGCACAGCCGGAATATCGAAGTGCACATGATACCCCCGCCCAAGGTAGGGGCCGCGTCAAAGGTCGTCGGGGGTCAACAACGGGCGACCGCGCTTGGCCCTGAAGTAATTGGTCAGGCGCAGGCTGGCCTCCTGTGCCAGCACCCCGCCCTGCACCTGCACGCGGTGGTTATGGCGCGGATCGGTGAGCAGATCGAACACGCTGCCGCAGGCACCGGTCTTGGGATCGGTGGCGGCAAACACCACCCGCGCGACGCGCGCATGCACCAGCGCCATCGCACACATCGCGCAGGGCTCCAGCGTCACGTACAAGGTGCTGCCGACCAAGCGATGATTGCCAAGCGCCTTGCCGGCCTGGCGCATCGCCACGATCTCGGCATGCGCGCTGGGGTCATGGCTGGCGATATTGAGGTTCCAGCCCTCGCCCAGCAGCGCACCATCTGCACCAACCAGAACCGCACCCACCGGAATCTCATCGAACTCGCGCTGCGCGCGGTCGGCCAGGGCCAAGGCCTGGCGCATCCAATGTTCATCAGTCGCCGCTTCCGTACCGGCGTTGGCTGGACCTTCCGTCATTGCAGGCTACCGGACGCAACCCACACGCCTCCAGGACAGGCCTGCGCCAGAACCTGTTCCGCAGCAGACACGCTGCACGCCTCACAAAACATGGATACAACTCCGACAAGCAGGGCCAAGCCCGACCCTGTCATTTTACGTCAAGCCGCGCACAGCACGTCCTGCAGCCGCTCAGCGCCCTGATCGGAACGGGGCCGCCCCGTCCTATCGCGCGGTTGCCGCAGCCCCTTCGGGCACACCGATGGCCGCGTCGGCGGCAAGCGAATAAACATAGCTTTCGTCATAGAGCCGCACTTCCAGCTTGTCACGTCCGCGCCGCTCGACCGCATAGATACTCCCCTCCCAATTGCCGCCCAAGGCGGTCATGGGATCGATCTCGCCCAGCCTGCTGGCATCGATGCGCAACACCACCTTGTCCTTTTCATAAGACGGCAATACCGAACTGAAAAACGTCGCGTGCTGCCCAGAGGTTATCGCCCCATATGAACTGGAGCTCGGATGCGCTACAAGGAAGGCGAAGCTCTTGTCGAAGTCGATGCCGGACAGATCAATCGGCGCGTCATTCCCGCGTCCCCTTGGATACGCGCGCAACGCCTCGACTGCATCCGCGCTTGCAATAGGAAAGAACTCGATGTCGCTGTAGCCCGGCAGCGATGCCTGACCTTGGGCAGCAAAGCCCGTGCCCTGCAGCAGCGTCGACACCGCCTGGGCACGGCTCAGCATCGGGCGCGTACTCACTTGGAACTTGCTGCTGGCCTCAAGCTCTGCCGCCTTGCCAGTGAGTGAGAGGTTGCCCTCCTGGTCACAGCCAGAAAGCAACAACAGCGATAAGGTGCCAGCTACCATCAAGCCAAGGAAAGACCTGTGCATGCAGTACGTCCTGTACGAAGCTGCGGCTCTCGCAGCGGACCTGCAATCATGCAGGCAGTTCTCGTGCTTGTATGTAGGTAAACGCCTACTGGCAGCCTTTCCGTCCTCTGTGCCGAGGCGCAAAGGATGCAGGCCGCCCCACCCGTCTGGTTAAACGTGGGAACGGCTACCAGCCTCGCGCTGGTCCACCGAAACCCGATTCCTGCCATCGCGTTTGGATGCGTACAGCATTTCATCCGCTGCCTTCAGCACCGCTTCGACCTCGAAACTGCTCTGCGGCCAATTGGCTACGCCAAGCGAGATCGTAATTGCGCCAACCTTGGCTATCTTCATTGCCTCCACCGCCGCGCGCAGCCGCTCGGCTACCTGCGCCGCCGTTGCCAGCGTGGTCGACGGCAGCAGGATCAGGAACTCCTCGCCACCGGTACGCAGCGGCACGTCATAGGCGCGGCAGGCCTCGCGCATGCGCTGGGCAAGCTGGCGCAAGGCGGTATCGCCGACGTCGTGGCCGTAGCTGTCGTTGATCTTCTTGAAATGGTCGATATCGATCGAGATTACCGAGAACGCGCAGCCCTGGCTCTCGAAGTTCGCCAACGCCTCGTCAAGAAGACGACGGTTGCCGAGCTTGGTCAGCGGATCGGTGGTGGTGTCCTCACGCAGCTTGCTGAAGCTCTTGTGGATGGCATCAACACCAATCAACAAGGCCTTCTTGAGCTCACGTGACTCGAAGTACCAGGACTTCACCTCGCGGATGTCCTTGGCCGAGGATGGATCCTCCATCTTGCGTGCACCATCGGCCAGCAGGCGCAGCGGACGCGAGATCAAGCGCGCGCTCCAGAGGATCAGGATCAAGGTCAGGATCGTGGCCGGCAGCGCCCGGTACAAGGTGCTCTGCATCAGCTGGGTCAGCGGCGCCAGCGTGGCTGCCCGCGGCCGTTGCGCGATGATGCCCCAACCGGTCGACGCCACCGGCGCATAGCCGGCCAGCATCGCGACGCCGTGCGAATTGACCGTGGGCCCCTTGCCCGCCTGACCGGCTGCCACGCGGTCTACCACGATATTGTTTTCGACGAAGTCTCCGACGCGGTCCGGATCCGGGTGGTAGATGATGCGCTTCTGCCTGTCGACCACGAACAGATAGGAACCATCGACATAGAAGTGCTGGCCGAGCAGCCGATCGAGGATGTTTTCCTTCTGCAGGTAGATCGCACCGCCGACCGCACCCAGGTAACGCCCCGACTCGGAAACAATCGGGTGAGTGATGAAGACAATGAAATTGCCGGTCGCCGACTGGTACGGCGCGCTGATCAAGGGCCGCTTCTCGCGCAAGGCATTCTTCACCGCTTCGCTGCCCAGCACCCGTCCCTGCAGACCCAGCGCTTCCGGCGAGGTCGCAAGCACCTTGCCGCCGGCGTCGAAGATGGTGATGGAGTTGAAGCTCTTGCTCATCATGCGCAGACGAGCAGCTTCCTCCTCCAGCTTGGACACATCGCCCATCTTCCCGCCCAACAGCTGCGCGGTGTAGCCGAGCTGCAGCTGCGACGCTCCCAGGAAGTCTTCGGTGCTCTTGGCCAGCTTGTTGGCGTAGGCGTAGTTGCCATCCAGCGTGGTGTCCATCAGCTGCTGACGCTGCACCGTATAGCTGGCATAGAACGTATTGGCGAACGGCACCAGTGCTCCGATCAACGTGAGCACCAAAATCAGTTTTCGTAAATCCATGGATCCCAACGCGGACGCTTCAAGGTATAGCCGCGACGAACCCATGCATGCCCGGGCGCGCAGCTCCCCCAAGCCGTGTCCATTTTACCAGCGGAACTGTCCTGACCGGACGATACCGGTGTCATTCCGGCGTCGCCAGATACTGCCGCCATCCATCCCTGCTCAACAAAAAAGCCGCTGGTGACAGCGGCTTCTCTGAAATCTGGCGGGCAAAGTGGGATTCGAACCCACGGAAGGTTTGACCCTTCGCCGGTTTTCAAGACCGGTGCCTTAAACCGCTCGGCCATCTGCCCGTAACGTGCAACCACCCCGGATAGCGTTCCGGGGCGGGCATTCTCGCATGCCTGCGGACTTTTTTGTTCAACCCGCTTCGATTGCCAACGATCCGGCCATCGAAGCGCGGATCTTCTCCTTGGCCCGTTCGCAGGCTCCGCCACAATGCAGGCGCGAGGCTTCCAGCTCGGTCGGCAGGTGTTCGGCCAGGAAGTCGATGAATACCCGCACTGCCGGCAACAACCCGCGCCGCGAAGCAAACACCGCGTGGCAGATGCCCTGTGGCAGCGACCAGTCCGGCAGCACCACTTCCAGTTCACCATTACGCACGGCCTCGGCGCAGACGGTTTCCGGCAGCATGGTGATGCCGAAACCATCCTTGACCATTGCCTGCAGCAGCGGGAAATCAAAGCCCGCCACGCGTGGCTGCAATTCGACCCGGCGCACTTCACCGCCCGGACCATGCAGTTCCCAGCGCTGCCGCGCCTCGTCTTCGCTGATGCTCAGGGTCACGTGGTTGCTGAGGTCTTCCGGCGAGGCCGGGCGCCCTGCCCGATCCAGATAGGCCGGGCTGGCTACCAACAGTTCCTGCACCTGGCCGAAGCTGCGCATCACCAGGCTGCCGTCATCATCCAGACGCGAACGCACGCGCAGGGCCACGTCATAGCCTTCGTTGATGATGTCGACGCGGCGGTTGCTGATATTCAGCTGCAGCCGCACTTTCGGGTATTGCTCGAGGAATTTCGGCAACAGCTTGGGCAGCTGCATCTGCGCCAGCGACACCGGCACGCTGGCGCGCACCAATCCGCGTGGCTCAGCGCTGAGCCGGTCCACCACTTCGCGCGCTGCCTGCGCTTCGGCCAGCATGGTCTGCGCATGCCGATGCACGCTCATGCCGACATCGGTGACCGCAAAGCGCCGCGTGGAACGCTGCAGCAGGCGCACACCGAGATCGGTTTCAAGCTGGCTGATGCGCCGGCTGAGGCGTGATTTCGGGATGCCCAGCGCACGCTCGGCAGCGGCAAAGCCGCCGTGGTCGACCACCATGGCGAAGTAGTAGAGGTCGTTGAGGTCCTGCATGGATTGAGTCCATCATTGGAACGAACCAGCTAATTTAATCAGCTTTGTCCTGTATTTACAAATCATACCTCAAACAGTCCTGATTGGAGGTTCAGGGGGTTGGTTGCCGGACTATGGCGGCGCCCATTCATTTTTGAAGGCCGAAGCGTCCGGGGGCGGCATGCTGTTGTAGGAGCGGCGTAAGCCGCGAAGCTGGCGATCCGTGTGGTCGACGGTTTTCGTGCAATTTCAGCGCTGCTGGCTTCGCGGCTTACGCCGCTCCTACAAAGCGCTGCAGCTTTGCAGCGTTGGAGCGTGGCGCTTGAAGCACGAACGGGCAGGCCCCTGCCGAGCATGGCTCGGCACTACCAGTGCTTGGCTGCCCGCTTTGTGGGAGCGGCGTGAGCCGAGAAACCCGGAATCCTTGCGATTGCGGGCTTTGCTGCAATTCCAGCTGATCGAACTTCGCGGCTTACACCGCTCCCACATGGGTCAAAGGCCTTGTGGGCACGGGTGCCGAAGCGTTATCGGGCAGACCGCTGCCGAGCTTGGCTCGGCACTACATGCCGGATCAGCAGTGTGATCGCCTGATGGTCAGGCGATGCGTTCTGCGCCGCCCATGTACGGGCGCAGCGCTTCCGGGATGGTGATCGAGCCGTCGGCGTTCTGGTAGTTTTCCATCACCGCGATCATTGCGCGGCCTACCGCGACGCCCGAGCCATTGAGGGTGTGCACCAGCTCCGGCTTGCCATTGGGATTGCGCCAGCGGGCCTGCATGCGGCGCGCCTGGAAATCACCGCAGTTCGAGCACGAGGAGATCTCGCGGTAGGTCTGCTGCGAGGGCAGCCAGACTTCCAGATCGTAGGTCTTGATCGCCGAGAAGCCCATGTCGCCGGTGCACAGCAACACCTTGCGGTACGGCAGGCCCAGCTTCTGCAGCACGGCTTCGGCGCAAGCGGTCATGCGCTCGTGTTCGGCATCGCTGTCTTCGGCGGCGCAGACGCTGACCAGTTCCACCTTCTCGAACTGATGCTGACGGATCATGCCGCGCACGTCACGGCCACCGCTGCCGGCTTCGGAACGGAAGCACATCGAATGCGCGGTCATGCGCACCGGCAGACGCTCGGCGTCGATGATCTCGTCGCGGACGATATTGGTCAGCGGCACTTCCGAGGTCGGGATCAGGTAGCGCGTGGATTCGCCCAACGCGGTCTTGAACAGGTCTTCCTCGAACTTGGGCAGCTGGCCGGTGCCGCGCAGCGAGTCGGCATTGACCAGCACCGGCACGTTGGTTTCCTCGTAGCCATGCTCGTTGCTGTGCAGGTTGAGCATGAACTGGCCCAGCGCACGATGCAGGCGCGCGATCGAACCACGCAGCACGGTGAAGCGCGCACCGGACAGCTTGGCGGCGGTTTCCGCATCCAGGCCGTTGTTGCGGGCGCCCAGTTCAACGTGGTCGAGCACCGGGAAATCGAATTCGCGCGGGGTGCCCCAGCGCAGCTGCTCGACGTTCTCGCTCTCGTCCTTGCCAGCCGGCACATCGGCGGCAGGCAGGTTCGGGATGCCCATCGACAGGGTTTCGATCTGCTCGCGCAGCACGTCGAGCTGGGCCTCGGAGCTCTTCAGCTCATCGGCGAACGCGGCCACTTCGGCCATGATCGCCGACACGTCCTCGCCCTTGGCCTTGGCATGGCCAATCGACTTGGAACGGCTGTTGCGCAGGCTCTGCAGCTCCTGGGTGCGCACCTGGATGCGCTTGCGATCAGCCTCCAGCGATTCGAAGGCGGCCACATCCAGCACGTAGCCGCGCGTACTGCGCAGGCGTTCGGCAAGTTCGGCGGGCTGCTGGCGAAGAAGGGCTGGA
The DNA here is from genome assembly GCF_030549615.1 of Stenotrophomonas sp. 610A2. NCBI lineage: Bacteria > Pseudomonadati > Pseudomonadota > Gammaproteobacteria > Lysobacterales > Lysobacteraceae > Stenotrophomonas > Stenotrophomonas pigmentata. The sequence continues at coordinate 2,280,263 of NZ_CP130832.1, read as the reverse complement.
TCAAGCATGGCTGGGCACTGTGTACGGGTGTGAGCTATAGATTATCGCGCGAACCGCGGCTTTCTGCCTCGTGATTCACCTTTCCTGTGCAAGAATCGGCCTGATCCACACGGTCAAGACCATGTCCGCCCCAAGCTCCCGCTCCGACCAGAACTTCACTTTTCACCTGCCCCGCAGCAGTTTGAAGATCGCCGGTATCGCCTTTGGCGTAGGCATATTGCTGTTCCTGGTGGTCTGGCTCAATGCCCGCCGCCAGAACGAGTTCTACCGTGCCGATCCGGCCCAGCCGCAGGCCAACAGCGCCGTATTGGCACCTTTGCCGGCACCGCTGCCCGCCGGCGCAGGCGCCAGCGACATGCCCGATGCGCGTCCGGAAGCGGTGGAAGAAGCCCCGGAGCTGGTGGAAACCGCGCCCGCCCCGCCGCCGCAACCCATTGCCGAGGCTGCACCGGCCGATCCCCCCCCCGCAGCGCCAGCTGCTGCCGTCGCTCCCAGCGACCAGCCGGTGCCGCTGCCGGGCCAGAGCCCAGCCCCGGATTACCCGCCGGCGGCGCTGCGCCGTGGTGAAAGCGGCACGGTGATCGTTCATGTGGATGTCGACGCCAATGGCGTGCCATTGGACGTTCGCCTGATCCAGCGCAGTGGCTCGCGTGACCTGGATCGGGCCGCGCAGGAAGCAGTGCGTAACTGGCGTTTCCAGCCTGCACAGAGCAATGGCCAACCGATGCAGGGCAGCCTGGAAATCCCGTTCGACTTCAAACCGGCCCTGTAAGCTGAACCCCGGCTCCCCAAGGGAGCCGGTTCATGCTGAAAGTCATTCGCCGTTTGGGAGTGGCGGACCAGACTTGTTGCGTAGATGTTACGCAGAGCAGCCAAGTCGATGTCCAGCATCCCCCACCAGCACAGCAGCACCCACCATCCAGTTCCAGCACGCCCGCACGGCGTTGCTGCGGCTTGGCTGTGGGGCCTGCTCGCGGTCGCGGTTGTGACGATCTTCAGTGTATTGGGCTACCGCACCCTGCAGGCGCCGGTCGCTACCGGCCCGGTTTCCATCACCACCGCCGACACCACGTCGGTGGTCAGTGTTGCCGGCAACCGCGATGCAGAGCCTCTATCCAGCAACCCGACGCCGGACTACCCCGCCGCCGCGCTCAATGCCGGCCTTGAAGGCGATGTGATCGTGCGCCTGCAGATTGATGCCAATGGCAAAGTCAGCCAAGCCAGCGTGGTCGGGCATGAAGGCGGCGTTGATCCAGCGTTGGACAAGGCCGCCATCGAAGCACTGCGTCAATGGCGCTTCCAGCCCGCAATGCGGGATGGTCGCGCCATCAACAGCATCGTGCAGGTGCCGGTGGAATTCAGGACCGGACGCTGAGTCCGAAGCCGGCACCACTGGCCAGGCTGTCGAAGCCCGGGAACGAGGTCGCCACGTTGGCGACATCATTGATACGCACTTCACCAGTGCTGAGCTGGCCGGCGATGGCGAAAGCCATCGAGATGCGGTGATCGCCATGGCTTTCAATGGTGCCGCTGCCCAGCGGGCCGCCAAAAATGGTCGCGCCATCTTCGGTTTCGTCCACGCGCAGGCCCAGATCACGCAGGCCGGTCGCCATCGCCGCCAAACGATCCGACTCCTTCACCCGCAGCTCGGCCGCACCGCGCACGACGGTCTGGCCTTCGGCAGCGGCAGCGGCAACGAACAGCGCCGGGAACTCATCGATCATGTCCGGCACCAGCGCTTCCGGAATCTCCACGCCCTTCAGCTGCGCGTAGCGCACGACCAGATCAGCGACCTGCTCGCCACCATGCTCAGCGTGATTCTCCTCGCTGATGTCCGCGCCCATCAAACGCAGCGCAGCCAGCAGACCGGTACGACGCGGGTTCAAGCCAACCGAGCGCAGGCGTACTTCCGAGCCGGGAATGATGCTGGCTGCAACAATGAAGAACGCCGATGACGAGAAGTCCGCCGGCACCGAGATATCGGTCGCACGCAGGCGCTGACCGCCGCGCAGACGCGCCTTGCCCGGCTCGAACTCGATCTCCACGCCGAATGCGCGCAGCATGCGTTCGGTGTAATCGCGGGTCGGATGCGGCTCCACCACCGAGGTTTCGCCCTGTGCGTACAGACCAGCCAGCAGCACCGCCGACTTGACCTGCGCACTGGCCACCGGCAATTCGTAATCGATTCCGTGCAGTGCTTGGCCACCATGGATATGCAGCGGCGGTGTGCCATCGTCCTGGGTGTCGATGCGCGCGCCCATCTGTGCCAGCGGCCCGGTCACGCGACGCATCGGCCGCTTGGACAGCGAGGCGTCACCGATCAGGGTGCTATCGAACGGCTGTGCGGCGAGCAGGCCCGCCAACAGGCGCATGCCGGTGCCGGCATTGCCGCAGTCCAGCTCGCCTTGCGGTGCCTTCAATCCGTCCACGCCTACGCCATGGACGATCCGCTGCGACGCTGACGGGGTCTCAAAACGCACACCCATCTGCTCGAAGATATGGGCGGTGGCACGGGTGTCCTCGCCTTCCAGAAAACCATCGATATGCGATACGCCATCGGCCAAGGCGGCAAACATCACCGAACGGTGCGACACCGATTTGTCGCCGGGAATGGCGAGCGTGCCCTGCAGGGCGGAACCTTTGCGTGCAATCCAGTAGGGCTGGGAACTCATGCGGTCTCTCTGATCTGCTGTGTTCCTTCCGCGAAGACTGCGGAAAGAAAAATTTACAATGTGCCGGGCAACTGAGTAAAAGCGCCCCCTTCCGCCCTTCGGGCACCTTCCCCCGCACGCGGGGGAAGGAACTGCATGCCTGTCAGGGCACGGCGACCGGGTAGGAGCCGAGCACCTTGATCTGCGCAGAATGCGACTTCAGCTCGGCCAACGCGGCCTGCATCGATTCGTCTTCGATGTGGCCGGCCAGGTCGATGAAGAAGCCGTATTCCCACTTGGCCTGATGCGATGGCCGCGATTCGATGCGGTTCATGCTGATGCCGTGGCGCGCGAACGGGCTGAGCACGTCGAACAGCGCACCGGGCTTGTCGTGGATGAAGACCAGCACCGAGGTGCGGTCATGGCCAGACGACGGGAACAGCTGGCGGCCGATCACCAGGAAACGCGTGGTGTTGTCCGCGTCGTTCTGGATCGGCTTGGTTACCACCTTCTTCAAACCGTATACGTGCCCTGCACTCTCGCCTCCGATAGCCGCTGCGTCTTCGGCGTTGCGGGCGCGGCGCGCACCTTCGGAGTTGCTGGAGACCGGCACCTTCTCGGTTTTGGGCAGATTGGCGCGCAGCCATGCCGAGGTCTGCATGAAGGCCTGCGGATGCGCATAGATGCGCTCGATGTCCTCAATGCGTCCGGTGCGCGAAAGCAGATACTGCTGCACGCGCAGCTCGACTTCACCACATATCTTGAGGTTGGAGGTCAGGAACATGTCCAGGGTGATCTGGATCGTGCCCTGCCCGGAGTTCTCCACCGGCACCACACCGAAGTCGGCGTTGCCGTTTTCCACTTCCTGGAAGATCTCTTCGATATTGGCCAGCGGCAGACCCAGCGCCGAGCGACCGAAGTGCTTGTGCGCCGCCTGCTGGGTGAACGAGCCTTCCGGGCCGAGGTAACCGATCTTCAACGGCTCCTGCTGGGCCAGGCAGGCCGACATGATTTCGCGGTAGACGTGCACCAGCACTTCATCGCTGAGCGGGCCTTCGTTGCGATCCACCACCATGCGCAGCACCTGCGCTTCGCGCTCGGGCCGGTAGTAATCAACGGCGGCAGCCAGCTTGCCCTTGGCCTTGCCAACCTGGTGGGCAAAGTTCGCCCGCTCGGCAATCAGGGCCTGGATGCTGCGGTCGATCTGGTCGATCTTGGCGCGCACATCCGACAGCACCGGCTTGGCGACGGTGAGGGTTTCGGCCGCTGCTTTCTTGCTGGCGGCAACTTTCTTCACTGCAGCCGACTTGGCCGGCGCCTTCTTGGTGGCAGGTTTGGCTGCGGTGGCCGGCTTGGCCTTGCTGGCGGTCTTGCTTGGCTTGGTCGCCATGGAATCGTCTACCTGTTACAGGCCGGCGCACTGCGCACGGCGGGATTGGTTCAACCGTTGCGCTGCTGGAAATCACGCATGAATGCGGCCAGCGCCTGCGCGCCTTCCAGCGGCATGGCGTTGTACAGCGAGGCGCGGATACCACCGACGGCCTTGTGGCCCTTCAGCGCCAGCAGGCCGGCTGCCTTGGATTCACTGACAAAGCGTGCGTTGAGTTCTTCGCTGGGCAGGAAGAACGGGATGTTCATGCGCGAACGCACCGCCGCAGCCACTTCATTGCGGTAAAAACCGCCGGAGCCGTCGATGGCGTCATACACCGCCGACGACTTGGCAAGGCTGAGCTTGGCAAAGGCTTCAACGCCTCCCTGGGCCAGCATCCACTTGAACATCAACCCGGCCAGATACCAGTTCCAGGTCGGTGGCGTGTTCAACATCGAGTCGCGCTCAACGTGCGAGCGGTAGTCAAAGATATCGGCACGCGGCTGGCCAGCACGCTCCAGCAGATCGCGACGGATGATGACCACGGCAATGCCCACCGGGCCCAGGTTCTTCTGCGCGCCTGCATAGATCACGCCATAGCGCGACACATCGATCGGCTCGGAGGCGATCGACGAGCTGAAGTCAGCAATCAGCGGTACCTTGCCCACCTCCGGCACATCGCGGAACTCGATGCCGTGGATGGTTTCGTTGGCAGTGATATGCACGTATGCCGCATCGTCCGACAGCTGCCATTGTGAGCGCGCCGGGATATCGCGGTAGCCGCTGGCCTCACCGCTTGCGGCGATGTTGACATCGACATAGGGCTTGGCTTGCTTGACCGCGGTCTTGCCCCAATGGCCACTGACCACGTAATCCACGCGCTGGCCGGGCTTGGCGAAATTCAGCGGCAGCAAGGCCTGCTGGGTGGTGGCGCCGCCACCGAGGAACAACACCGCGTAGTCGTCGGGGATGCCGATCAGGCGACGCAGGTCAGCCTCGGCCTCGGCCGCCACGGCCATGAAATCGGCGCTGCGGTGGCTGATCTCGACAATGGACGCGCCTACGCCATTCCATTCCAACATCTCCGCCTGCGCCTGACGCAGGACCGATTCCGGCAATGTCGCTGGGCCGGCACTGAAATTGAATGCGCGTGTCATGTCACACCTGTTGAGCAGAACCCCTAGTATGCCGCAGCGCAACAGCCTTGGGCCACCCGGGAAAAGTTGCATCTGCACCCATTCTGGGCAGCGGTTTCAGGCCTTTCAGGAGCGATGACGACTACAGCGGGCGCTGATGTTCAGCGCGCCCCAAACAGCAGCAAGGCACTGATTGCCGCCCCAAGCAACAAGGCGCTAAGCAGCAACCAGGGCCAACGCCGTGGCAGCTTGGGCTTGGCCGGGGCAACCGCAGACGGCTTGATCGCCGCCGGCTCGTCTTCGTCCTCAACCGGAAACGCTGCGCTCACGGACACCGGATTCAGAGGAATTTCCAGCACAAAGCGGTGGTTGCCCTCGAACACCACCTGGTCGCCGGCCTGCAGCCAGCAGTGGCGGGTACTCACACCGTTGACCTGGCTACCTTCGGCCGACCCCAGGTCACGCAGCAGGACTTTCTCACCATGCCGCTCGAAACGCGCATGCCGCTCGGCGAACGCCGGGTCATCGATATGGATGTCGCTGGCCGGGTCGCTGCCGATGACACGCGGCTTGTCCAGGGTGAAGCTGCGCCCATGATGGCGTCCGCCCACCCCGCGCAGCAGCACCCGCAGGTCCTCGCTGCCTTCGATCGGCGCTTCGGGCGGATGCGACACCTGCTCGCATTCGCCACGCAGGAGCATCTCCGCGCCATCGGCATATACCGAGTCACCTGCCCGCAGCAACGCCATGCGCCGAACGGGACGGCCATTGACATGGATGCCGCGGCTGCCACTGGCGACCTGCAGCCAGACGCCGCGCTGATCCGTGCAGAACTGCGCCAGCAGCAGCGGACCAACGCTGCCATCGCCCAGACGGACCTGGCCGGAGGCATGGCGCACAATGCGCTGGACACCCGGCATCAATGACTGATCCGGCTGCTGACGATTACTGAAATGGACTTGCAGAGTGCGCACCGGCAGCAGACTAGCAGGTCATCCGGTCATGCAGAAGGTGTACGTGAGACTTGGACTACGCCGCGCAGGTCCGCACAATGGCGCATCTTTCTTACATACAGCAGTACAGGCCACACGCCATGTCCACCATTGATATCCAGCACGCCCATTCCCTGTCCGATGACAAGGCCCGCACCGCCATCGCCGAGGTCGCCGAGAAGCTGCAGGAACGCTTCGACGTGGTCACCCGCTGGGACGGCCCGGTACTGCACTTCAACCGCTCCGGCGTGGACGGCGCCATCGAACTGCTGCCGGGCGCGGTGCGGGTCAAGGCCGAGCTGGGCTTCCTGCTGTCGGCAATGAAAGGCATGGTGGAATCTGAAATCCAACGCGTGCTGACTGACAAGCTGGGCTGAGCCGGCACCGTCACACACATCAAGCCGCCCAGCCGTTACGGTGTGGCTGGACTCTTCAACCCCGCACAGGAGCATCGTCATGACCACGTACGAGCAACGCCCCGAAGATGAAGATGACAGCACCGGCCCGCAGGGTCAGGCCGAACGCTTGAGCAGGAAGGTGACCGAGTCGGCGCAACAGGTGTGGTTGGCCGGCTTGGGCGCTTTGTCGCGGGCACAGGCCGAGGGCAGCAAGCTGTTTGACACGCTGGTCAAGGAAGGCCAGAACACCGAAGCCCGCTCCCGCGAGCAGTCGCGCAATGGCGAGAGCCTGCGCGACACCGTCGAGAACACCCTGGGCCAGGCACGTGACCGCGCCGCCGACACCTGGGACAAGGTCGAGAAGTCGTTTGAAGACCGGGTGCACAGCGTGCTGCGGCGCATGGACATCCCATCGCGCACCGACATCGAGGCGCTGAATGACCGTCTGGACGCCCTCAACCGCCGCCTAACCCGGGCCGAAAGCCGGGCCGCGCATGGCGAGCAACAAGCTGAAGACCAGTGATGTTGCAAAGCAGCATTAGTTGAGCAAGAATCAATTACCCGCCAGCAGTACCGCGCCGTAAGTCTCCCTCCCCTCACGGCATCGGATGGCGGGTTTTTCATGCCTGCGATTTGCCCGCAGGGCTGAAAGCCACCGGCTTCACACGCCAACCGGCGATAATCCAGCGTTCACCGCGCCGCCCTCGTGACACTTGGCGGCTGCTGCAATCGCTGGAGACATGCATGCAAACCCCTCGCCCGGACCTGGATTCCGGCACCCAGACCCGACACGCCATGCACGGCCAGTACCCGCGTGCCGAAACCGTGGACGATTTCCGCCACAACCTGGCACTGGTCAACGAACGCATCGCCGCGGCCTGCCAGCGCGCCGGCCGCGCCCCCGCCAGCGTGCGCCTGCTGCCGGTCAGCAAGACCATCGACGAAGCCCACATCCGCCTGGCCTATGAGGCTGGCTGTCGCCTGCTGGGCGAGAACAAGGTGCAGGAAGCCCACCACAAATGGGAGGCCATGCAGGACCTGGACGACCTTCACTGGTCGGTCATCGGCCATCTGCAGACCAACAAGGCCAAGCTGGTGGCGCGCTTCGCCCACGAGTTCCAGGCGCTGGACAGCCTGCGCCTGGCCGAAACCCTGGAACGGCGACTGCAGGCCGAAGGCCGCTCACTGGACGTCTTCGTGCAGGTCAACACCTCCAATGAGGACAGCAAGTACGGGCTGGCCCCGGAGGCCGTCGCCGATTTCCTGCAGGCCTTGCCGCGTTCCGGCGCATTGCGCGTGCGCGGGCTCATGACCCTTGCCCTGTTCTCGGCCCAGCCTGAGCAGGTACGTGCCTGCTTCGTGCGCCTGCGGGAACTGCGCGACACGCTGCGACAGCAGGTCCCAGCCGGCATCGGCCTGGACGAGCTGTCGATGGGCATGTCGGGGGATTTCGAGATCGCCATCGAGGAAGGCGCAACCGTGGTCCGGGTCGGCCAGGCCATTTTTGGCGCACGCGCGGTACCCGACAGCCATTACTGGCCGACGACCAAACCCACCGATTAATTCACCGGCTCAGCTCAAAAAGGCGAAGTCAGCCAGCTCTTACGGTCGTCAGGAAAGATAGACTGGGCCCCTACTCTAGGCTTCCCAGGTATGTCGATGTTTTCGTGGATTCTGGCCCTGTTGCTTGCATTGTTTTTGTGGGGCCTGGCTTCGGCTTACTTATGGTTGGTTGCCCGCCGTCAAACCGAGCGCCAGCACGGCCTGGCGGCATTGGCCGGCATGCGCTGGCGCGAGTTTTCCCGCATCGTGCACCAGGCCATGGCCGAGCAGCGCGACCTGCACCCGCTCACCGACGACGATGAAAACGACCGCGGCACCAGCAGCGATTTCCTGCTGCAGCGTGATGGCCAGCGCTGGCTGGTGTCGTGCAAACACGGCCGCGCCTATCGCTTCGACGCGAGCGCGATCCACGAACTCGCATCGGCCATCAGCCTGACCGGCGCCGTTGGCGGGCTGCTGATCACCGAGGGCCACGTCGAGCGCGATGGTCTGGCCGAAGCGGAAAAGAGCTCGATCGAAGTCATCGATGCACGCCAGCTGTGGCAGCTGCTCAAGCCCTACATGCCGACCGAAGCACATGAGACCGTGACCGGTATCGCCCGCCGCGAGGCGGTGCGCCATACCGGCATCGCCGGCCTGGCTGCAGTCACCCTCGGCCTGCTGGCCGGCATGGGCTACATGACCATGCAAGGAGACGCTCCGGCCGCCGCACCCGTCGCGGCGGCGCCACAGCTGACCGTTGAACCAGCTGCCGAAGCAGCTGCGGAAGGGGCCGCACAGCCTGCCGCCGAGCCCGCCACTGAACCGACCAAGGCCAAACCTGCGGCAGCCGCGCCGACCACCGCCCCTCACCCTGGCGACCTCGTGCAGGACCCGGACGCGGCCACCCTGCTGCGCTACCAGCAATCCGTTTCAAAGGCCTTGGCCGGCACTTCCGGCGTGGTCAGCGGCATCTGGCTGACCCGCTCCACCTTGTCGGTGGAACGCAGCGGCGAAGACGCCCAGGTGTGGCCGTTGATCTGCCAGCAGCTGCAACGCTACCCGGCGCTGCGCACCACCCGGGTGCAGCTCAACCCGCGCCCGGGCGTGGATGAGCCGGTGCGCTGGCGGCAGTGCAGCACGATCTGAGCAACAGCACCGTCCAGCCAGGCACCGGCCTGGCTGGACGGTGAATCAGACGGGTTGAATCAGCGTGCGCCCGGCGCGAAGCGGGCAATCAGGTCGTAGGCATCGCCGAGGAACATCTGCCGCACCCAGGTGATGGGCAGCTCGCCGCGCCAGGTCTGGCGGTCGATGACCAGACAGGCCGTGCCCACCGGCACCTGCAACAACGCAGCCTCATCGGCCGTCGCGGCCACCGCACTGATACGGTGCTGGCCGCGCGTCCATGACACGTTCTGCAGCAGCCAACTGCCCGGCGCGTGGACGGAGAAATCCACTTTCAGGGTTTCCGGCACCGCCTCGGGATTGATCAGGCGGCGCTCCAACGCCAGTGGCTTGCCATCGGCCAGATGCAGGCAACGCATCGCCAGCAACTTGCCCTCGCCCACCAACAGCAACTCTTCGGCCACGGCATCCTTGGCCTTGCGATGTGCGCGCTCCAGCAGCTGGAAGCCGTATTCGTGGCCGCGGTCGGTGACCGCCACCTCGATGTCGGGAATTTCCAGCGCCACCTGCTCAAGGTGAGGTGGCTGCCGGGCAACAAAGGAACCGGCGCGGCGGCGACGCTCGATCATGCCGCTCTCGGCCAGCGCGGTAAGCACCTTGTTCACCGTCATCCGCGAGCAGCCGTACTGCTCCATCAACTCGTGTTCAAACGGAATCCGGAAGCCGGGCTCCCATTCGCCGCTGAGGATGCGGCCTTCGATGTCACTGCGGATGCGGTGGTTGAGGGTGGGAGCTTTCTTGCCCTTCACTCGGGTTTCCTGAAAGAGGCGGTGTCTGGCCGAAAACCGACCTTAGCCCAGTATCCGCGCAAGCGCGGTACGGTAACGCGCGCTGATCGCATCACGGTTCACGTGACGACCATCGCGGACCAGGGCCCGACCGTTGCGCCAGACACTGCGAAGGGCGCCATTACGTGCGGCGAACAGCCAGCTGTCAAGCAAAGCGTCACCACTGCGGTTGAGCAGGGCCGGATGCTGGGCATCCAATTCAAGCAGATCAGCGGCAGCGCCCACACTCAATCCGGCCTGCACGCCCAATGCCTGTGCGCCACCCTCGCCGGCCTGCTGGTAGAGCCAGCGGCCGCTGGACAAATCGCCCGGCGAGAGCACATTGCGTCCGCGCAACTGCAGACGCTGTCCGTATTCGAGCAGGCGCAGCTCCTCGGCCGCATCAATCAATACATTGGAATCGGAACCGACACCGAAACGGCCACCAGCCTGTACGAACCCGCGCATCGGGAACAGGCCATCGCCCAGATTGGCCTCGGTAATCGGGCACAGGCCGACCACCGCACCACTGTCTGCCATCAACCGCACTTCCTTGTCGTTGACGTGGGTGGCGTGCACCAGACACCAACGCGCATCCACCGCTGCATTGGCGTAGAGCCATTCCACCGGCCGCTGGCCGCTCCAGGCCAGGCAGGCATCGACTTCGCGGGTCTGCTCGGCGATATGGATGTGGATCGGGCCCGGCGCCAACGCGACCAGCGCCTGCAATTCCTCCGGCGTGCTCGCGCGCAGGCTGTGCGGTGCCAGCCCAAGCACCGCATCAGGGCTATCCGCGAGCGCTCGCTTGCACCCCTGCAGCAGCTCGGCGAAACCATCGATATCGTGCAGAAAACGGCGCTGCGCCGGGGTGGGCGCGGCACCGCCAAAATCACTGTGCGCGTAGAACACCGGCAGCAGGGTCAGGCCCAACCCGGTTTCATCCGCTGCTGCGGCAACGCGTACCGACATTTCAGCGTGGTCGGCGTAACGGCCGCCATTCTCGGTGTGGTGCAGGTAATGGAACTCACCGACGCGGGTGAAACCGCTCTCCAGCATTTCCATATAGGCCTGCGCGGCGATGGCCTGGAAGGTATCCGGGTCCAGCCGGTCAAGGAACCGGTACATCAGTTCGCGCCAGCTCCAGAAGCTGTCACCTGAGCGTCCGCCAACCTCGGTAAGCCCGGCCATCGCGCGCTGGAAAGCGTGGCTGTGCAGATTGCCCAGGCCCGGCACCACCACGTCCAGACGCTGCGACTGGCCATCCCAGGCTTCACCGGCAACCACCGCGGTGATGCGCCCGGCAACGCTGTCGATGCGCACATCCTGCGCCCAGCCCTGCGGCAACAAGGCCTGGGCAGCGTGGAAACGAACCGTTGGGGCTGGCTTGATCGTTGTCACTGGACACTCTCCGATGGTCGCCGTTATTGTATATACAAATAGGCACGGAGAGGGACAATGCGCTGCGACACGCTATGGCACAACGCCAACCTGATGACCCTGGACGACGCCTCGGGCGGACTGGGCAGCATCCGCGACGGTGTTGTCGCCGCCCGCGATGGCCGCATCCTGCATGTCGGGCCAGCGGCAGATGCCCCTGCATTTGAAGCCGATAAACGCGTCGACTGCAATGGCCGCTGGATCAGCCCCGGCCTGATCGACTGCCATACCCATCTGGTCTATGCCGGCAACCGCGCCGGCGAGTTCGAGCAGCGCCTTCAGGGCGTGACCTATGCGCAGATCGCCAAGGCCGGTGGCGGCATCGTTTCCACGGTCGGTGCGACCCGCCAGGCGGATGACGCAGCGTTGATCAGCGCCAGCCTGCCCCGGCTGGATGCGATGCTGGCCGAAGGCATCACCACCCTCGAGATCAAATCCGGCTATGGCCTGACCCTGGCCGATGAGCGCAAGCAGCTGCGCGTTGCGCGCGAGCTGGGTGTACTGCGCAAGGTCGAGATCGTGCCAACCTTCCTTGGTGCGCATGCTGTGCCGCCCGGCCACGAGGCACAGGCCTACATCAACGAAGTCTGCGCTGTGATGATCCCGGCCATCGCTGCAGAAAGCCTGGCCGAAGCGGTCGATATTTTCTGCGAGAACATCGCCTTTTCACCGGCGCAGGCACAGCAGGTGTTCGAAGCAGCCAAGCAACACGGCCTGGCAATCAAGATCCACGCCGAGCAGCTGTCCAACCAGCACGGTGCGGAATTGGCTGCACACAATGGCGCATTGTCCGCTGACCATATCGAACACCTGGACGAAGCCGGCATCGCCGCGATGCGTGCGGCCGGCACCGTTGCCGTGCTGCTGCCTGGCGCCTATTACTTCACCCGCGAGACCGTGCTGCCGCCGATCCAGGGCCTGCGCGATGCAGGCGTATCGATGGCGCTGGCAACCGACTGCAATCCCGGCACCTCGCCACTGACCAGCCCGCTACTGACCATGAATATGGGCGCCACCTTGTTCCGCATGACCGTGGACGAGTGCATCGCCGGCTTCACCCGCGAAGCCGCACGCGCATTGGGCCGCGCCAACCGTGTCGGCAAGCTGGTAGCCGGCATGGATTGCGATCTTGCCATCTGGGACATCGACGCCCCCGCCGACCTGGTCTACCGGATCGGCTTCAACCCGTTGCATGCCCGCGTCTGGCGCGGGCAAACCGTTTAACCAAGCACGTTGAACCTCGCACCTTGAATCTCGCACTGCTGGAGCACGCATGAGCATTACCTTGACCCTCCTCCCCGGCCACGTTCCGTTGGCGCAATGGCGGCAGATCTATCGCGGCGCCAGTGTGCGCTTGGACGAATCCGCCCAAGCTGCGGTGCTGCGCAGCGCGCAGGTGGTGGACGCCATCGTCGCCAAGGGTGAGCCCGTGTACGGCATCAATACCGGCTTCGGCAAGCTGGCCAGCGTTCGCATCGAACGCGAAGACCTGGAAACCCTGCAGCGCAATATCGTGCTGTCGCACGCCGCCGGTGTAGGCGAGCCGATGCCGGTCGACGTCGTGCGACTGATGATGGCGCTGAAGTTGACCAGTCTCGCGCAAGGCGCATCGGGCATTCGCCCGCAGACATTGGCGCTGCTGGAAGCAATGTTGCAGAAGGACGTGGTGCCGGTTGTGCCCTGCCAGGGTTCGGTTGGCGCTTCCGGCGACCTCGCACCGCTGTCGCATCTGGCCAGCGTGATGATTGGTGTCGGTGAAGCCTTTATCGGCGGCGTGCGGATGTCCGCCGAAGCTGCCTTCGCGCAGGCCGGTCTGCAGCCACTGGTACTGGGCGCCAAGGAGGGTTTGGCGCTGCTCAATGGCACGCAGTATTCGACTGCCTATGCGCTGGCCGGTTTGTTTGAAATCGAAGTGGTATTCCATGCAGCGCTGGTTACCGGCGCCTTGTCGGTGGAAGCAGCCAAGGGCTCGGATACGCCGTTTGATCCGCGTATCCACAGCATCCGCGGGCAGCGCGGGCAGATCGCCACCGCAGCGGTGTTGCGCGAGCTGATGCAGGGCTCGGCGATCCGCGAATCGCACCGCGACAACGACGTGCGTGTGCAGGATCCATACTGCCTGCGCTGCCAGCCGCAGGTAATGGGTGCGGCGCTGGATGTGATGCGTCAGGCAGCGACCACCCTGGAAATCGAGGCCAATGGCGTCTCCGACAATCCGCTGGTATTCACCGATACCGGCGAAGCATTGAGCGGCGGCAACTTCCACGCCGAACCGGTGGCGTTTGCGGCAGACATGCTGGCGATGGCGGTCTGCGAGATCGGCTCGATCAGCGAGCGTCGTACCGCGATGCTGGTGGATCCTGCGTTGTCCGGCCTGCCCGCCTTCCTGACCCCGAAGCCGGGCCTGAACTCCGGCTTCATGATTCCGCAGGTCACCGCGGCAGCATTGGTTTCCGAGAACAAGCAGCGCGCCTACCCGGCCAGCGTCGATTCGATCCCGACCTCGGCCAACCAGGAAGACCATGTGTCGATGGCTGCGCATGGCGCACGTCGACTTATCGCCATGGCTGAGAACGCTGCCAACGTCATTGGCATCGAACTGCTTGCTGCCGGCCAGGGCTGCGACTTCCATGCGCCGCTGCGTTCGAGTCCAGCGTTGGAGCAGGTGCGTTCGACCTTGCGCGCGCAGGTGCCGACCCTGGTGGACGATCGTTACTTCCACCCGGATATGGTTGCTGCGACTGCATTGGTGCGCGCGGGTGCGCTGACGGCCGGCTTGGGTCTGCAGTTGCCGGGGGTTGATGTGACTGACAAGGCTTGATCGAAGCGTATGCAGAGCTGTCGGCTAGCGTTGGGGCCATATCGCGAAGAGCGCCCTCACCTGCCCTCCGGGCATCCTCTCCCGCTTGCGGGAGAGGCGACAGCTAGCAGCGCTGCAATCTGCCAGACCGAGCACAGTTCGCCGCAAGCCACGATGCAATCCCTTCTCCCGCATGCGGGAGAGGAGACAGCTAGCAGCGCTGCAATCCGTCAGGCCAGGTACAACGCGCCGCAAGCAGCCGATGCAGTCCCTTCTCCCGCCTGCGGGAGAAGGTGGCGCGAAGCGCCGGATGAGGGGAGCTTTTTGCACTCACCGCAAAGAGCGCCCTCACCTGCCCTCCGGGCATCCTCTCCCGCAAGCGGGAGAGGTGAAGGCTGGGGGCACCGCAATCTGCCATGCAACGCGCAAAGCAAAAATCGCCGCTCCGCCTTACATCAGGAATCCCCATGACGAACACCCCTGACTGGCTGCAGATCCACCACGGTCACGCTCCGCTGATCGTCAGCTTCCCGCATACCGGCACCGAGCTTCCTGCCTCACGGGTTGGCCACTTCGTATCACCGTGGCTGGCACGGCGCGACGCCGACTGGTGGGTGCACGAGCTCTATGCCTTCGCCAAGGCGCTGGGCGCCACCACCGTTCGCACAGCGATCTCGCGCTCGCTTATCGACGTCAACCGCGACCCCTCCGGCGCCTCCCTGTATCCAGGTCAAAACACCACCGGTCTGTGCCCGCTCACCACCTTCGACAACCAGCCGCTATACCGCGCCGGCCACGAGCCCGACGAAGCAGAAATCCAGTACCGGCGCGAAACCTGGTTCGATCCCTACCACGCGGCGCTGGCTGCCGAAATTGAACGACTGCGTACGCAACACGAAACTGTCGTGGTTTACGACGCGCATTCGATCCGCTCCCTGATTCCGCATCTGTTCGATGGCGAACTGCCGCAGTTCAACATCGGCAGTGCCGGCCCCAGTGGTGCGCCGGATACCTCCTGCGACAACGCGTTGACCGACGTGGTCGAAAACCTCTGCGCCATGAGCGGTATGTCGCACGTGCGCAATGGCCGCTTCAAGGGTGGCTGGATCACCCGTCATTACAGCAATACCGCCAACGGCGTGCATACCCTGCAGATGGAGCTGGGCTGCCGTGGCTATATGCACGAACCCGCACCTGAAGACGTGGACGAGCACAGCTGGCCCACGCCGTACGACCCCGAACACGCAACCCCCGTCCGCAACACCTTGCAGCAAGTGCTCGGCGCTTGTCTGGAATTTTCTACCAGGAGAAATGCATGACCCGTCACGACCCTACCCGCAACCCGCGCGCGCCGCGCGGCAATACGCTCAACTGCAAGTCCTGGCAGACCGAAGCGCCGTTCCGCATGCTGCAGAACAACCTCGATGCCGAAGTTGCCGAGGACCCGACTTCGCTGGTGGTGTACGGCGGCATCGGCCGCGCCGCACGTGATTGGGAGAGCTACGACAAGATTCTGGAAACCTTGAAGCGCCTGGACGACAACCAGACCCTGCTGGTGCAATCCGGCAAACCGGTCGGCGTGTTCCCTACCCATCCGGATGCACCGCGCGTGCTGATCGCCAACTCCAACCTGGTACCGCACTGGGCCAATTGGGAGCACTTCAACGAGCTCGATAAGAAGGGCTTGATGATGTACGGGCAGATGACCGCTGGCAGCTGGATCTACATCGGCAGCCAGGGCATCGTCCAGGGCACTTACGAAACCTTCGTTGAAATGGGCCACCAGCATTACGGCGGCAGCCTGAAGGGCAAATGGATACTCACCGCGGGTTTGGGCGGCATGGGCGGTGCGCAACCGCTGGCCGCATCGCTGGCCGGCGCCAGCAGCCTGACCATCGAATGCCGCCAGAGCAGCATCGATTTCCGCCTGCGTACCCGCTATGTCGACGAGCAGGCGACTGACATCGACGATGCATTGGCGCGCATCGCCAAGTACACCGCCAGCGATGAGGCCAAGTCGATCGCCCTGCTCGGCAATGCCGCCGAGATCCTGCCGGAACTCGTCCGTCGAGGCGTGCGTCCGGATTGCGTTACCGACCAGACCAGCGCCCACGATCCGGTGCACGGCTACCTGCCGATTGGCTGGAGCGTGGAGCAATGGCTCGCCGAACAGCAGGCCAATCCGGAGAAGGTGCGTGATGCCGCCAAGGCCGCGATGCGCGTGCACGTTGAGGCGATGCTTGCCTTCCATGCCGCCGGCATTCCCACTGTCGATTACGGCAACAACATCCGTCAGATGGCCTTCGACGAAGGCCTGAAGAACGCCTTCGATTTCCCCGGCTTCGTACCTGCCTACGTGCGTCCGCTGTTCTGCCGCGGCATCGGCCCGTTCCGTTGGGTGGCGCTGAGCGGCGACCCGGAGGACATCTACAAGACCGACGCCAAGGTCAAGGAAATCATCGCCGATGATCCCAACCTGCACCGTTGGCTGGACATGGCGCGTGAGCGCATCAGTTTCCAGGGTCTGCCCGCGCGTATCTGCTGGGTCGGCCTTGGACTGCGCCACAAGCTCGGCCTGGCCTTCAACGAGATGGTACGCAATGGCGAACTGAGCGCACCGGTGGTGATCGGCCGCGATCACCTGGACAGTGGCAGCGTTGCGTCTCCGAACCGTGAAACGGAATCGATGAAGGATGGCTCCGATGCGGTTTCCGATTGGCCGCTGCTCAATGCCATGCTCAATGTCGCCGGCGGCGCCACCTGGGTAAGCCTGCACCACGGCGGCGGCGTTGGCATGGGTTACTCGCAGCACTCCGGCGTGGTCATCGTCTGTGACGGCAGCGAAGCCGCCGACCAGCGCATCGCCCGGGTGCTTTGGAATGATCCGGGCACCGGCGTGATGCGCCATGCCGATGCCGGCTACGACATCGCCATCGACTGCGCCAAGGACAAGGGACTGGATCTGCCCGGCATCCTCGGCTGATCCAGCATCCTTGGCTGTGAACGCAACGGGCAGGCCGATCGCCTGCCCGTTGTGCTTTTGGCACTGCAGTCAAACTGCTTGCGCCGGCCAGAGCCCAGGTCACCGCAACGCCTGCACTCCCGGCTAACATCGCCTGCTTCAAGGCTGCAACCAATGCAGGCCTCCCGTTACGCGCATCCATGCGATGTGCTATTGAAGGCCAACGAACAAACCGATGGTCCCGCCATGCGTGGCTTGCTTGTCCTACTACTGTTATTCGGCGCGGGGAGTGCCTCAGCCCTGGACCTGTCGGTCCCCCCACCAGCGCGGCTGCAGGCCGCCGATGTCGATGCAGCCATGCCAGGGCTTGCAAGACTCACCTTGGCCCGCCTGTCCCAAGGCGACGAACAACAGCTGCTGGACACCCGCTTCCGCCTGCAGATTGTCGCGGGCCAGTATCCACAGGCACTCGAGAGCATCCGCAAGCTGCGCGCATTACGCGGGGATTCGACCCAGCAACCACCGCTTTACCTCCAGTACGAGATCTACGCGCGCGCCAAGCAGCTGCAGTTAGCGCAGCGGATCAATTTCGCCGATGCATGGAAACGCAGTTTTGCAGACAACTTCCAGCGTCTCGATGACCCAACGGCGCTGAAGGCCGAGTTCGCCTTTGGAACCAACCTGCAGCGGTTGCGCGAACAAAGGGACCGGCTGGTCGATGCTACCGAAAGCGTCGCTGCATTGAACGACGAACAAGCCGTCGCCTTGCTGCGTGCATGGCAGGTACACCGTGCTTACGCGGAATTTCTACCGCTGGCTCCGCAGGCGATCAACGAAGACGATGCGCGGCGTTACAGCATTGATCGCAACATCAGCATCACCACGCGCGATGGCGCACGCATCTCCGCCATCTCCATGCATCCGGCCAAGGCCACGAAGCTACCGGTGCTGCTCACCTTCACCATCTACGCCAATGACGACTGGGCCTGGATGGATGCGAAAACCATGGCTGCTCACGGCTACGGCAGCGTGGTTGCTTACAGTCGCGGCAAGGGCCGCAGCCCTGATCCGATCCGCCCGTATGATCACGATGGCAGTGATGCCGCAGCCGTGATTGCCTGGGCCGCCGCCCTGCCATGGAGCAACGGCAAGGTCGGCATGTATGGCGGCAGCTACAGCGGTTTTACCCAATGGGCAGCACTCAAGCGTGGCGCACCAGCGCTCAAGGCCATCGCTACCTCCGCAACCACTGCGCCGGGCATCGACGTGCCGATGGAAGGTGGGATCTTCCTGAACTTCATCTATCCGTGGCCCCTCTACACAACCAACAACACCTCGCTGGACGATGCCACTTATGGCGATAGCGGTCGATGGAATGCGCTGAACAGCCGTTGGTATCAAAGCGGCCAGCCCTATCGCGAGCTACCGAAGCTGGACGGCACCGCGAACCCCTTGTTCGAACAATGGTTGCAGCACCCAACCTACGATGCTTACTGGCAGGCAATGATTCCGCAAGGGCGCGAATTCGCTGAGATCGGCATCCCGGTGCTGGCGACAACCGGTTACTTCGACGGCGCCCAGATCGGCGCCCTGCACTATTTCCGTGAGCACCTGAAACAGCGCCCGGATGCCGATCACACGCTGCTGATAGGCCCCTACGAGCACTTCACCATGCAGACCGGCGTACCGGAACAGGTGCAGGGTTACAGCCCGGATCCAGTGGCGCGCATCGACCTGCAGGCGCTACGGTTGGCATGGTTCGACCACGTGCTGAAAGGCGCCGCCAAACCAGCATTGCTCAGTGACCGGATCAACTGGCAGGTGATGGGCAGCAACCGCTGGCGGCACGCGGCAACGCTGGAAGCCATGCCTACGCGTCAGCAGCGCCTCTATCTGGTACCGGGAAGCGAGGGCACTCAACAGCTGGCCGCTGAAGCTGCTCCGGCGCGCAGCAGCCTGCAGCGAGTCGATTTCCGCGACCGCAGCGATGCGGGCTGGCAAGCGCCACGCGATGTCATCAACCGGACGCTTGACCCGCATGCGGGGCTGGTGTTCCTCAGCGAACCGCTGACGCAGGAGACCGAACTGGCAGGCGCGTTCAGCGGCATGCTCGATTTCAGCCTCAGCAAGCAGGATGCCGATGTGGCGCTTGCCATCTACGAGCTCACCGCCGATGGCAACTATCTCGATCTGGCTTACTGGCTGCAGCGGCTCAGCCATGCGCAGGACCCGAGCCAACGCCAGCTTCTCGAGCCCTCACAACGTCACCGCGTACGCATCAGCGATACCCGCCTGATCGGCCGAAAACTCTCTGCGGGCAGTCGTGTGGTAGTCACCTTGGGAGTAATCAAACAGCCCGACCGCCAGCTCAACCTCGGCAGTGGCAAGGACCCCAGTGACGAAACGCTGGCCGATGCCGGCACGCCGCTGGAGATACGCTGGTATGGCAGCAGCCACATCGACCTGCCCGTTCGCGATTGAAAACCAGCGCTGCCAGCAAGCGCCGCGCGAAAAGTGCGGACATTCTCGGCAATTGCCAGGGATGTTCAGATGATTCCTGTAGCCAAAGCGCAGGAGTGGGTCCGGACGATTGCTGAATGAACTCAGCCAGGGCTGGGCCATTCCAGACCTGCAACCGGCCTCTACATTCTCTTGCCCATCGCCGGGCTAGAATCGGCCAGTAGCCCACAATGAGATTTGCCATGCTGGATCAGGATGCCCTGCTGGCCCCGATTGACGGACACGCTGCGACCGGTGAAGACCTGTCGTTTTCGGCCGAGTTCGATCGGATCATCGAAAACCGTCGTGCCGACGACCCCACCCTGGACCAAGGGGCGTGGCAGACCGACATCAAATACGCCGACTGGGGCAGCGTGCTGCGCGACTGCAACCAGTTGCTGCAGACCCGTACCAAGGACCTGCGACTGGCCGGTTGGCTATGCGAAGCAGCAACCCAACAAGACGGCTTCAGCGGCCTTGCTGCGGGCTTCCGGGTCACCGCAGGCCTGTGCGATCGCTATTGGGATGAGGTGCATCCCGTGGCGCACGACGGCGACTACGAAGAACGCATCGGCAACCTGAGCTGGCTGCTGACCAATACCTCGCAGTGGCTGCGTGCAATCCCCATCGCCGTCGCACCGCAGGGGCGCTTCAGTCTGGCTGATTTCGAGCACGCACACGCCAGTAATGGCGACCATTCCGATGGCCGCCCAAGCCTGGACGTTCTCGAAGCGGCGCGGCGCAGCACGTCGCACGATGTCTATCGGCAGCTGGTTTCCGCCCTGCCCGACTGCAGCCAGGCTCTGGATGAACTGCAGGCCGCCGTGGACAGCCGCCTGGGCATGGATGGCCCGAGCTTCAGCGCGGTACGCGAGCAACTGGACCACCTGCAGCGCACGGTCCGGCGCTTTGCCCGCGAAGCCGGCATGTTGCTCGATGGCGAAGTGGATGATCCCGCTGATGATGCTGGCGACACGTTCAACGCGTCCATCGCTGCTACCGAGCCAACAGTGAACAGCGCCGCGCCACGTGGCCCAGCAGGTGCCCCGACCAGCCGCAAGGAAGCCTTGGCCCAGTTGCGTCAGGTGGCCGAGTTCTTCCGCCGCACCGAGCCGCACAGCCCTGTCGCCTATCTGGCCGAGAAGGCCGCTAGCTGGGGCGAGATGCCGCTGCATGTCTGGTTGAAGCGCGTCATCAAGGACCACACAACGCTCGAGCAGATGGAAGAAATGCTCGATGTCAAAAACGAAAACGACGGGTTTTAAGCCCGTCGTTTCCTTTCAGAACTGACAAAGCGCAGTTACTGGATCTTGAACTCGATACGACGGTTGCGCGCGCGGCCGTCATTGCTGGTGTTGTCCGCCACCGGCTCATCCGGCCCCTTGCCCAACACATCCATATGCGTGCTCGGAATACCCTTGGACATCATGTAGCTCTTCACTGCAGCTGCACGCGCATGGCTCAAGGACAGATTGGATTCGCGTTGGCCGACGTTGTCGGTATGACCGATGATCAGGAAGCGGCTGTCCGGCATCTGCGCCATCTTGGCAACCATCTCGTCGAGGATGCTCATACCGAATGGCGTCAACCTGGCGCTGCCGCTCTGGAACTCGATGATGCGGTTGGCCAGCGTCTGATCGAGAACACCCTGCTGTGAGCCTACCTTCAAGGCATTGCTGACCGTGTAGCTGGTGTTGCTGGCCAGGCTGAGATCGCTGGCCACCTGCTGGCGCAGGGCTTCATTGGCCACCTCGCCGGTGACGCGTACAGATTGGCCGTTGACCTCAAGCTTGCCCGGCGACACGCGCTTGAGCCCCGGATTGATCATCCCGGCAACGTAGTCACCCCAATTGGGTGGCGTGGCGATGCTTTCGACCTGGATACGATCCACAACGCGCTCTGCGCCATAAACCGCCCGCAGATTGTTGAGCAGTTTGGCCTTGGTGGCCTGATCAGGCACCACACCTTCGATTATCACTGGCCGCTCTGCAGCCGACGGCGCCGTCACGGTTGCCGACGGTGCGGTCTGCGCGAACACAGGAGTGACCACCAACATCAACGCGGCGATATAGCTAACTTTGAACAAATGCATCGTCAGGTTCCCAGGAAGGTCTCGCCGAACAGCCGACGCGCTGTGACCAATGCAAGGTCATCGCGCTCGAGGAAGCTGCCGAAGCGGTTCAAGTTGTAGTCGCCGTGCAGGTAGTCGTCCACCCACTCCGAATGCTGCAGGTGAATCAGATAGTCGCCAGCTTCGGACGGATCCAAGGCCGCGCGCAGTACCATGCGATCCGCGCCATTGAAGCCGATAACCATGGTCGGCTTGGCATCATTGCGGATCAGCACCGCCAGCTCGAAGTCACCCCGGCTGACGAAGCTGGACACCAGATCCAGCCAGAACGCGGCCACAAGCGGCCGGTAGGCCGGGTCGCGCACCAACGGCAGCACCAAGGCCTTGTCGATGTTCACCTCGCCACCGCTCAACACCGGCTGCAACAGCAGACCCAATGCCGGCAACATCTGCCGCAACGAAACCTCACCATGTCCTGCCTCACGCAGGCGCTGCTCGAAGCTGGCGATGGTGGTGCCTTCGAGGAAGTCCTGGAAGCTGGCGTTGTAGTCGGCCGGATCGGTGCTGATGCTGAAGCGAGCATCAGCCAGTTGGCTCAGCGCCTGTGTTGCATCGGCATCTTCGTTCGCCTGCCGCGCCAAACGGGCAAGTCCAGACCATGCGTTGGACAGCGCCAAGGGGCTGCGGCCGATGAACGGCAGTGGCTCAGGTGCCTCCAGCCGCAATGCTGACAGCAGCGGGAAGCGCCGTTCAGAGGCATCGCGACTGGCCAGGAAGTGGCCGCACACAAGCATCTTGCTGCGCGAGCCGAGGAAGGCGTAATTGATCTCCGGCGCCTCGTCATACCGTTGCTTCCAGTCCGGGCTTTGGCTCAGCAGCTCCAATGATTCGCCAGCCCAGCGATCAAGCCAGCCAAGCAACTGGTGGTTGTCGGCGGCGCGCACGAAGTCACCGCGCGACGGTACCTTTCCGAAGTAGGAAACCCCGGCACTGACAACGCGACTCATCGTCCACCTCCCGCAGCCTGCTGCGGCGCCGCTGGCGCACTTGCAGGTGCTTGCCCGGCAGGCGCAACCGGTGCCGCGGCGGCAACCGGCACGCCACCGGCCACCCGCTCCGGCAACTGCAGGCCACGCTGCCAATCGCTGCCATCAGAACCCGTGCCAGCACGGCGCACCACGCGCATCTCCACGGTCACGGCAACGCCGCTGCCTTCCCAGGTGATACGGCTGGAATCATCAAGGCGTTCGTACTGGCCTTCTGACATCAGACGCTTGAAGCCGTTCGAGCCCGGCGCGTTGAACACCTCCACGGTGCGCCCATCACCCGTAACCGCCGAAATCTTCACCCCAGGAATCTGGCCTGCGTTCGGGTATTGCATGGTGGTCCACTGCGGCGGCGTGTTGCGATAGCGCAGCTGCTGGCCATCGATCTCGATGGTGTATTCCACCGCACCGGTTGCAGGCGACGGCAACAACTCAAAGATAGTCGTGTCCTGGGCAGCGCCTGCACCCGCGCCACTTACCCAATTGCCATAGTTGGCGACCAGTTCGGAAGACAGGTTGATACCGATGCCTGCCCAACGACGCGCTTCAAGCAAGGGACCGCGCTGGAGGACCAAAGCCCCCATTGCGTCCTTGTTGAAGGTGGCGATGCTGCCGCTGGCACCGAAGATGGCAGCGATATCGCTGGCCGCAGCATCCACATCCGAGTTCAGGTTGAACGGATACTGCTGGCCGATGCGCGCCTTGAAGGGATCGTAGACCTGGGCCTTCCAGGTCTTGTTGACCTCATCCTCGGTCGGAGAAACCAGGGCTGCAAAGGTCTGCGTCAGCGGACGCAACAACAACGGACGCAATGCCTCGCGCTGCTTCTCGTCCAGCCCGTTCAAGACCTGCTCGTCGACCAGCGCCAAGGCCACGCTCAGCTCGGAGCCCTCATTGCTGAAGGTGTCCTGCATCAGCTTGCGTGCCCCAACGCCGACGTCGCCTTGCGACTTGATGGCGTTCAAGCGTGCCCGCAGCTTACCCAAGGTATCAAAGTACGCCGCGATCACCGCTGGCTGATCACCGCGCGGCATGGTCAGCCGTGCGATGCCTTCAAACGCCTTGCCAATCGGGCCCACTGGCGCGGCGGCGGCGGCGGCCGCCGGGTCCTTGCGCAGGATGGTGCGCTGGAACCAGACCACGAAGCCCTTGCCGGATTTGCTGGAACGCGCCTGTGCAGGCGGGTTGTCCCAGATGGTCTCCTCGTTGATCTTCTCAAGCAAGGTACGCAGCGGCGAGTTGCTGGCATCACCAAGGCGGTTGATGCGCGCCGTGGCCTCGTCGAAGGTATTGAACTCGGCAACACTCAAGCCGGCAACGAACTTGCCCCACTCGCGTGCGTATTCCTGCTTGTACATCGTTACCAGTTCACGCGACACGTGTTCCGGGCTGCCGGCCAGCGACAGGTCGCTTTGCTCGGTCGTGCCCAGCACCCAGTCGGTGGTGCTCAGCTGGGTATTGGCCGCTTCCTTGATCGCGTCCTGCACATAGTCTTCCCAGGCCTTGCGGCTGAAGGCGCCGGAGATGGCATAGCTGCCGTTGATCAGGCGCGCATTGCGCTCCTCGCCCACCAGACCATCCACCGTCACCGTGCCAAAGCGCGCACCCGCGCGCGCCTTGATCTGCGCGAACACGCGCTCCATCGCCGGCTGGCCCTTCATCACCTGCGACAAGGCCTGGCGTGAATCGGTAACCAGCGTCACCTTGTTCTGCACCTGCGGCCAGCCCGGCTTGCCTGCCTGCGCCACATAGAAGGTCATCAGCTTCTCAGCGGCCCGCACCATTTCCTCGCGGCTCATCTGGCCACGGTTGGCTTCCAGCCAGTTGCGCCAGAACAAGGTCAGCTGCTGCGACAGATGGGCGCCTTCCACATACTTGGGGTTGCCCAGCATCAAATAGGTCTTGAGTGCGTTGTAGGCGTCGTTGGTGCTGGTCGGCGATGCGTTCTGGTACAGCGTCTCGCTCTCCGCAGCCCCAGCGTTGGACTGGCCGAGCTTGTCGCGTTCGGCAACCACCTGCCCAAGATAGTTCTCGAGGTTGGAAACCGTGGGCGCCAGCATTACCTGCTGCATGCCGTGGTTGTACTCACGCAGCAGCTTCTCGCGGATCGCGTCGCCCTGGTACAGGCCCAGGCTGGTGGTGATGCCGCCTTCCTTCTTGTAGCGGTCCAGCTGTTCCATGCGGTCCTGCAACAGCAGCAGCGCATCAACGCGGGACTTCAGATCCATGCGGTCCTTCTGCACGCGCACGGCCTGGTCCAGATCCTTGGTGGCATTGGCCACCAGCTGCGCATTGGTGGTGTAGGACCAGGTCCACAGGCCAAGCCCAAGCGCGAGCACACCTACAGCGCCCAGGAACACGCCGTAACGCAGGCGGTTCTGGTGCGGGCTTGCGTACTGCCGCACCAGATCGCGGTCGGCAAAGATCACCTTGCGGAACAGGTCCTTCAGGAAGAAGGCGGTCTGCCCGCTTGGTGCCTCGTCCACGTTCGAACCGCGTTGCAGGCCAAACTGCCTGCCCACGCGTTCGGACGCATGGTGGACCGAGCGACCTTCCTGCAGCGCACTGCTGAAGTAGAAGCCGCGGAACACCGGTTTGAACTGATAGGGGTTGTCTTCGAACAGCGTGGCGATGAAGGTCCGCAGCGCGGGCTTGATGCCAACAAACTCCAGCGGCAAAGACAGCAGGCCCGGCGATACTTCGCGCCCGCGCTGCATCGCCATGTGGGTCAGGCTCATTTCCTTGATGCCGTCGGCCAGCTCGTCAAAATGCTTGTCGAAGGCCGTCAGCGCATCACCCTGCTGCTGCACATCGGCTGGCAACGTCGCGCCCCAAACGTTCTCGCGTTCGCCCGGATCCAGATTGCCGAAGAACTCGCTGAAACCGGCAATCAAGTCGGCCTTGGTGAACAGCACATACACCGGCGCGAACACTTCCAGCTGCTCGGTGACTTCCTGCACACGCTGGCGCAGGTTCTTGGCCAGCTCCATCGCAAACTCGGGCTTGCTGCCAGACAGCTCGGCAATGCTCACCGCGATGATCACGCCATTGATGGGCGCGCGCGGACGGTTCTTCTTCAGCAGCCCGAGGAAGGTCAGCCATTCCATGCGGTCTTCGGTACTCACCGAATAACGGCCGGCCGTATCCAGCACGATTCCGTTGGTGGTGAAGTACCAATCGCAGTTGCGGGTACCACCGATGCCCTGGATGACGTTGCTGCGGTTGTCCTCGAACGGGAACTGCAGCCCGGAGTTGAGGATCGCCGTACTCTTGCCCGCCGCCGGATTGCCGATGATCACGTACCAAGGCAACTCATACAGCGCAGCTTTGCCTTTGAGCATACCCATCCGCGAGGACTTGATCTGCTTCACCGCATCCAGCATGCGCTTGCGCAAGGCTTCGGTATCGGCACGCTGCGACGGTTGCGCGTTGGCCACGGCCTTGTCGGCCTCGCCCTGCACCATCGCCTCCACACGCCGCGCCGCGCGCCGCGCCATGATCCGCTTGATGATCCAGACGATCAGCGCAATGACCAGCAGCGCTGCAAGCACGATCGCCGCCCATATCCCGATCTGCCTGGCCTCGGCCTCACCGTATTTGGCCAGCCCAGCGGCGCCGATAAGACCAATCACCATCCACAAGCGATAGTCGCGCAGGTAGTAGCTGAAATTGCTCAAACTCATGCAAGGAATCCAGGGTTCAGGAGACTGCCGGCATTACAACCGCCAGCGTCGGGGAAGGAAGCGGCTCTACGAGGCCAAACAAACGTTGCTGCGCGTCGGCAACGCCCAGCAACACAACTGCCTCGGACTGGTGCTGCAGCTGCGCTTGGGCCAAGGCCAACAAGGCGACCGGCAACACCGGGCCAAGCTCACCAGAGCACAATGCCAGGGCAAGACTCTGTGAACTGAAATCAAGATCAGGGTTGATCGCAGCCGTGACTGCCGCTGTATCAACCAGCGATTCAGGGCGTTGATCGGAATCGTGCAGCACGAACTGCACCCGCGCCGCGTCGGCTAGCAAAGGCTGCAACCACTGCGTTGCCGCGCTGGCGAGCTGACGGCGGAGCTCTGCAGGGCGCGTGCCGTGAACCGGCTCCAGACGCTCAAACTGCGGCCGCCAGAAACGCGCTGCGCCCTCGCCTGCAAGCTGGCTGCTGGCCAGCAACACACCAGCGGCACCCTCGCCCGGCACGTGACCGTCGGCGTGTTGCGCGGTTGCAAGCAGGCCGCGCGCCAACCAATTGTTGATGACTGCAGCGTCTATCGCCGAATAGCAGGAAGCGAGCAAGTGCCAGCGCGGTGTGCCCGAGCTCAAGGCATCCACAACCCGCTGCAGATGTGGCCACACATCACCGGAACGCTCGAACACACTGATACGCACATCAAACCGCCGCGCATCCAACCCGGCCTGCAGCGCCTGCTCTTGCAGCCATGTCTGCGCCCAGTGACGCAAACCGTCCGACCAGGAAGGCGAAACGACGAGCTCTACGGTAAGGACATTCTCGACCCGATCTTCTTCGCGCCGACGCAGACCAGCAATCACAACTTCTTCACCACCAACAATTGCCGGAATCGCGCCATAAGCCGCGTCGAGTAATTGTTCGAGAACAGGCTGCAACAACGCTATCGCGCGCCGCTCATGGGCAGCGGTATCAATCGTTCCTTCGCGTTCAGACAACACCGCCCACTCGTCAAGACCAGCGACGGCACTCACACGAATCGGAAGATTGTTGGCGTCGCGGAAACGCGTGTCCAACTGCGGCCGTGGCAACGCCGAGGCGACGGCCAACACCGCGCTCGCATCGTTTCCCACAGGCAGGTGAACGCTTCCTGCGGTGATTGCCACCGAGGAAACATGCGTGCTGTTGGACTCGACTGCAGCAGCAGGTACGGCCTCTTCGGCATTCGCGCTTGCTGCAACCGCCTTGTCAACGCCACGTGAAAGCATGCCGCGCAGCATGTAGCCCACACCGCTCAACCCCACCGGCAATACGCCGAGGTAGGCCAGCATCTGCATGCCATTGGGGGTGGTGCCACTGCTACGCCAGTACATGATGGCCGCCGCCCAGGTGGCGACAAAAACCATCATTACGCTCCCCGCGTTCTTCAACCATCCTGCCATCAGTCGCTGTGCTCCATGCGCTGCTCCTGTACCGCGTGTTGCGCTCAGCCCAACCCAGTGCTGCTCTGTGTGGCCATCAACGTGGCCCCACATGCAGTGCGATCTCCGTCACGTGCTACAGGCTGCCCGTCGATTACGACGGTAGCGTCACCACTGATAATTGAAGTTGCCCCGTGCACCGCGCAGATGGCGCGGTCCCCGATGCGGGAAACTGGCTTTCCATTCACGTCTGTCTGGGCAGTGCCAGACACCACGCTACCGCCATGACTTAACTTGTCGCCGACAACGATAAACGGTCGTGCCATGCATCACACTCCTTGATTCGCCGTGACCCGGTCTTTCCATCGCCCCTGTCCAACGGCGACCCGAGTCATCACCGGCGTACGATACCAGCACTTGTTCGCGCTTATAAGCCTTGGCGTCGCAGTTCATCACGCTTCGCGTTGCGTGCCACCTTGCATCGCGCCGTGGCCTCTACGTGCACATAGTCCTTGATGCTGCGCCAGTTGCCGCCCCAATCCAGACCTGCCTGTTCAGCAAGCTCACCGTACAGAAAATAACCGCGGCGGGTCCACGGATCTTCCATGTCCCATTGCAGACGTCCGTCACGAATTGGCGCACTGTCCACACCCAAACCGTACTGGTGACAGCTTTGCCAGGCGCCGGCACGTGTCGCCTTGCCACCGGCCATCAACTCGGCCTGTCGCTCGGGGCTGCGATAGCCTTCGATCAACACCATCTCGTAACCATACTGACGGCGCATGACTTCGTAGATAGCCAGAACGCGTTGCTGCAGATCCGGATCAATCTGGTTCCATTTGCGATCAGCAGTGACTATCTCTGGTCGCAGGCGGCGAATTTCAGTTGTCGTGAACACTTCCGGCGGCGGCGCAGGCGGCGGCGTCAAGCGCTCACCGCGCAACAACTGCGCAACCATGGAACCGGACTCGGCAAGATCATCACCGCGGAAATCAGACAGCACCACTGTCTGTCGTGACATCAGAATTATCACCGGAGGAATACACAGCAAGCCTATCGCGATGGCCAGCACGGGCCAGTGACGACGCAGCATGCCGCGCACACTCACAACTTCTTCACGAACCCCACTGCGCACACGCGCAGCACCTGCGCCAGCGCGACTGCCTGCACGTCCCGCCCCTTGTCGCACTGCAACCCAGCGCGCCCGCAGACGCGCAAACACCGGACCCAGCGACTCAGGGAACAACAGGCTCCAGCAAAGCAATGCAACAAGGAGCAACAGCACAATGGCTACAACGACAATTACAGTCACCGGTCCTCCATGACGACAATGCAGGTTGACGCATCGAGAGGCTTACTCTACAAATGCGCGTATTCGTTTCGGCACTAGCCGACTCAAACCAAGGGCTGGAAGCACTTGAATAATGGCGGAATAAATCGGCCGAGTCTGCTCTCAGGGGGAGCGCAGAACAACGGCCCGGCACCGAACACGGGCCGCATTCTCGCAGACATGGAAGGTCGACAGGTTGCCGCATCATCGCGCGCCACCAAAGACCACTCCCCCCAAAGCCGGCGCGTCTGGTTGTGGGTTGGTGCGGGTTGCGCACTGCTGCTTGCATTCACAAGCGCAACACTGTGGTGGCTCTCAAGCAGCACCACACAGGACGATGCCGAGTACTCGTTGAACCCTGACGCAGTTCCAGATTCGTCTGCAACTTCTGTCACCGGACACCCCGACGCACCCGCAGCTGCAGGCAGC
The DNA here is from genome assembly GCF_030549615.1 of Stenotrophomonas sp. 610A2. Taxonomy (NCBI): domain Bacteria; kingdom Pseudomonadati; phylum Pseudomonadota; class Gammaproteobacteria; order Lysobacterales; family Lysobacteraceae; genus Stenotrophomonas; species Stenotrophomonas pigmentata. Next base: position 2,250,543 of record NZ_CP130832.1, on the reverse strand, counting down.
AATGGCGCCGCGATGATTGTTGATGCACCCGACACCACGGATGCCAACAGCCGCAATGCAGCTACGCCCACGCAGGCGCTGCCTGCGACAGCAAGTACAAGTTCAAGTGCAACGGCTGCAACTCCTGCAAGAGAAGCGCGTGCGCAGCGCGCACCAGCAGCCGCACGCACCGCTGCAGGCAGCAGGACGCAGGATGAGAACCTGCTCGGCACGCTGCTGGGCATCATCAAGGAAGAAGAAAGCAAGAAGAAGAGAGCTGCTGCAGCGCCACAGCCTCAGACCATGGACGATCTGATCGCGAAGATCGAAGCAGACGACAAGAAGCGCGCCGATGACGAACGCGTCGCGTTCGAGCAGGTGGCAACGCGAAAGACTGCTTCAACCGAATCGACCATCCAGACCCAGCTGCGCGCCTGCCCTGGTGCGAACACCACCAAGGGTTTGGAGTGTCGCGCGAAGATCTGTGCAGGGGTACGTGGAAGGGATCCGGCTTGTCCTGCTATGTGATGGCGTGTGTGCTGCGCTTGGGCATCGACGGGAAGTCAGCAATTCCCGAACGACGCTGACTCAGCCATCGGGAGGCTCTGCACTGCTTCTCAACGAGCCCGCCTAGGCGGGCTTTTTCTTAAGCGAAGCAGGCATCGAACTACAAGGGGTCTGTACCGCCCCTTCCGCGCTTCCGCTCACGATGAAGCTGCCTCATTCTCGCCACTACGTCCGGGCGCTCACCAAACTGGTCGATGTATTCAGGCTCTTCCCAACGCCCCTCGTCATTTGGATCAAATCTACTCTCCGCAACGGTCGCGGGCGAAAAATGGGGCGTCGCACATGTTGCCATAACCAGCCAACGAGTTAGCGCCAATACCCCATACCAAGGAAACAGGAAGTGTCTTAAGGGAAACAACGACCTGCCAAGCAAGAAGCAGGTCCAGCGATATGAGTTCCTAAAGCTGTTCTTCATGGACAGCGCAACGATCTTATCCGACTCGTGAGCAACAGCATAATCGGGCCCACCGTCCATATACCTGTTAATAAATTCCCAGCGACCACGAACTCGCGAAGGATCGTCAGTGAAAGTCCCCACAGTAAACGTATCTACGATGATCCGATTTTTATCTAAAATATGGCAACGAAGGTCGCACAACTCTTTGTTCTGATTGCCCCAGCCCACAAAGAAGAAGAGATGCTCACTTCCCCAGGAAACAACAACCTCGCCATTCGCGCCGTTATTCCTAAAAATATGAACCTTCCTCGTCAGCCTGTTGAATCTAATCGGATAATAACGGCATGCAAATAAGTCGTGTCGAAGCACCAGGTTCCAAAAAAAATATACCAACCCGCCCGCCAGTGATAGAAATAGAACCACAACCGTGAACTCGGTCAATGTTGGATTCACCGGAAAGACCAAAACCACAGCACAAATAGCAACAACGGCAATGAAAAGGCTAAGAGCACCTGCGGCGAATGTCGGGATGAAACCTTTCATTGAAAATGTTCTATCCACGAAGTCCGCATATGTCGGGTTAAGGGATATCAGTGATGCGGAGTCATCTGGATGGAAATCACCGCTTACCCCCTGAGCAAGATGCTCTTTCTTTTCGACATTGAGTATCCCTCTCCCAGTCTCAAATTTTGGATACCAACCTGTCAACATATCAACTCACTCCATATGCACGCAGATACCCATCCGTCGCTTGCATAACTACCATTACAGCATTGAAATTTACGAACCTCGACCAGCTACAGGAAGACCGCAATCGATTACGGAATCTCCAGTTAACAATACTGCTTCTGCTACCGATTAATAGCGAAAATAGAAAGGACCGAGCGCTGGCGGATCATCCGGCCGAATAGAAGTCATAGTCTTCTTGCGCAAATTTATTTCCTCAGGGTTCTTCCAACCAACCGAAGTGAACACAATCTCCGCCATCTTCACAAACGGAAGATACTTCCTGGAAACACTCCAGCCGATTAGTGAAAAAATAGCTGCACCTCCCAGCATCACAAAACCAATAGTAACCACCAACATGGCGACCTCACCTCCGCCACCTATAGCCCAAAAAAAAGTCAACATTACAACGGTGACAATCGCTACAACCAATGACATCCACAGCAACCCCCTGATTGTTGTCTTAACATGCGCCGATCGACCGGACACAACGTGAGGGAAAAGAGCGATGATCCGGTCACGTGGACGAAGCACGGCGAATGCCCGCATGTAACCATCGGCCTCTTCCGCCACCACTTCAACCTCATCCCCATCCTGAAACGGGTTCGCCCATAAAATCGCACGCACTGCCTCATCGCCCAACTGAAAAGTCAGCGCAAAAGCCTCCTCGCGCATCTCTTCCATAGACATAGCCACCGTCCCAGCAGCTAGCCCGCTCAATCCGGCAGCAGCTGCCAGCGTTCCGGCAAGCGCACTGCGCTTTTGCAACTCCTCCCCCTGGAACGCGTCAACCGTTGTTATTTCAACTTCAAGGTTGCGCATGGTGCCCACCAGAACTCGCACCGATGACGCCGCTTCAGTGTTCATCTTTATCCTCCACCGAAATCCCCGCCCCGCTGATCGAAATGCAGCGCGCAACCAGAACTTGCGCCGGAAGGATTACTAGTTTCCAAGTGATTCGTTATCCACGGCCTACGGTCAGCCGACAGCGGGGCGACGTCCCCCAAAGCGCGTCGAACATGACGTCGATCGACCAGCTACCGTCGAAATGCTCACCGGCCACCAACGGGTGTCGATTTGTAAGATGCTTCTTCCCTCGCCGACGCTGATTGAGCTTCATCAGGCAATACACACGGCAGACACGCTTGTGATTCCAGACCAAACCGCGGCGATGAACCCATTGAAACAGCTTGCCGAATTTGCCCGGACATCTCCAGGAAAGCCTGGATCAAGTTTACGGGCAGGCGACATCGGCTCCAAAGTTGCGAAACTGCTATGCACCAACATTATCAAAACAGTTCTAGTTGATCGCCACAACTGCACTATCGGCCCCAAATATCAACATAACCGACTTCAGCGCTATTGCACCCCACAACACTCCGCCAGACATCATTGAAACCCAATAGAGAAACTTCTCCGCAGGTTGCAATCGCGATGGTGCTTTGATCTTGTCCTGAAGCGATGCCGGCATTGGCTCCGCAGTGCCATCGCGCGCTTTCCCAATCTCGCTTTTATCAAATCGCAGAACACGACCGGTGCGCGTACCTGCAATTGTTAACATTACCAAAGGCCAGAAAATTGCCGTCCAGAGGGGAGTAAGCACCCACATCCAACGACGGGACGCTTCAGAGCGTTCATCCCAACGCGGGACACCAATCCAGCCGTTAAAGAAACCGTAACGGTATGCGTCCCAGAACTTAGGGCGGACACCTGGAATCAGGTGTATATCGGGCAAGTTCTCCCAGTCGCCCTCCATATAGCTCGCAAAGAACTCATATGTGGCCAAGCAATCGTATAAACCCAGTGCGTTCTGCAACAAAATTTGCCGGCGGGCATTGCGTCCGTCTTCAGTAGGCTCAATTAAATGAACATTACAGGACGTTGATGCGCCCACAGAACTTACGCTCGTCACAGGTTCAATGTAGGGCCTAAGACGTTCCCAATCGGCCTCAACACGAGCACTGCCCTGCAACTGAACAACCTTACGTTCTTTACGAAGCGCTAATAGCGGAAAGCCAACCACCTGCCGCCTCAACGATTTGATGACTGCAAAATTTCCAGCACCAAAGAGGAGAAACCCCAGCACGCAAACCGTCGTTATAAACCAGTCTCCGCTCCCCTCTCCAATAATCGCCAAGAAGATCCAATTACCAAAGAACAACATCGTTATCGACAGCAAGACCACCAGGAGAATATGAAATCCATTAGCCGCACCACTTGCTGTCCCTGCAGGATTCAATATCGCAAAATCTTCATTAATCTCTAGGACGAGATCAAAAGACCTACCGTACCGCCCCTTTAATGGCAGCGGATACATCGCGCTCCGCCCCTTAACAGACATCCATCCTTTTCCGCCGATTTCAACCCGCTCCGCTGGCCGAGCCAGTTTGCGTTCCTCCGAAATCATACAGAATCCGCCACAGTAATCATCTTCCTCAGTCCATCTGGAGCTGGAACAATAAAATCAGGCCGGTCGTCAATCTCTGGCATATACTTAATATTAATGGCAACTACAGACAACATATCACGAGAATACCCAACCATCCATCTCACCCCACCTTTTTGCGTAATGGTATATGTCGGAGATGTAGTCGGCGCACTTAAGCCGGTAGTATTTACAAACTTCCCAGCAGACATCTGACTTGGATCATTCATTCCAGCTCCAGACCTGTCTGATATTTTTCTATTCTCCGAAACGGTGTAAACAGCTCCGTCCTTCATACGGAAAGACAGCCCGTAAACAAGCCCCCCCAGCCCATCAGACAAATCCGGAATGTCCACCTCGACAACAATTGTACCGAAGCCGAATTTGCCTTTCCGCCATTGCATGCGCAGCTCCATCGGTATCTCAAACAACCGTTCAAATGCCAATAACTCATCGCTCGAACTACCGAATGCCGGATTAGTTCCGAGACAACTCGAACGCAGCCAAGTTTGCAGCGGATTATCTCGCCAGCTCTCACCGATGAAAATGGAAGCGACACCTAAAACCGCAAGGCCCAACGCCAGCGCACCCCAAGCAAAAGGCCCCAATCCCAGAACAAGTCCAGCGCTGGATAATGCTGCCGCGCCCCCTCCCACGGCAGCCACTCCGCTCACAGTCAGGAATGCGCCTCCAATGAAAGTGGCACGCCCGGAGTCAACATCTCCAGCCTCGGAACGGTTGTAGCCTTCTACCATCGTGACGATTCCACCAACCACACCGGACACCCCACCAACTAGCCCGCCAATTCCCGCAATTCGCGCCGGAGTTAGCGCCAAAATCAACCTCTTGTCTGCAGACGCACCGGACAGCAAATAGCCCGCCGCGATCACCTCAATGAAGGCCCCTGCAACTCCGAGAGTCGAGCTCATCACTTTCGCCCAAGTCTCAGCATCGGGCTTCTTTTCCAGATCCTTATAAGACGCGACGAGTGCCGTCATCTGGATAGCACCTATCCAAGCAGAGAAAGCACCATTTGCGCCACCATTCCTCGCAACCTTCATTGCACCGCTTAACCAGTTTCCGGATGGCGCGCGCTGCAACGACCGGAGAGCTGCCGGAACAACTACAGCGTCTGCAGCGCCCAGCGAACCCAGGCGAGCACGATTCCTCGCAGATGCCGCGGCAATCCTTGCGTTCTCCGCTTCCGCCTGCCTGAACGCTTCGAATTCAGCACTCATCTCTTCAAGGCCTTGCTCCATAGCAACTGCCAGCGTACTTCTCTGTGGCCCAGGACCGTTCTTCAGTCGCTTGGCTTCTGCCTTCCGATCACGCCGCGCTTCTTGGCGGCGTTGCTGCCTGCTTACTTCTCGCGCCCCTTCAGCAGACATCATTGCGACGTCCGGGGGATTTCCAAATCGAATACGCAGCAGTGGGATCTTCTTTCGCCCGGCCTCCCCAAGCTCGCTGGCGTAATCCCCCAATTTCACCTTGGCAACGCGCCGCCCCTCTGTATCAATGAATATCTGATTTCGATTTTCAATTGATGTACCCCAGGCCACCTCGTTGTTCTCTCGAACGAGCGATGCCAACGTCTTTTCTTCGTAGAATGGCAATGCGGTAGTACGGTGCCAAACCGCTCCCAATAAAACGAATACTCTAAGCTCGCCAAACGCTTTTCCGGCAGCTTTACCAACCAGAGCTTGCAGAGAGAGCGTCAACTGCATTATTGCTTCGCTAAGGGGAAGTGTTGCCCTGAACAGCGGATCCACGCCCTTGAGATACCCAGCAGCCCCTGGCGCGAAAGCCAGCGAATCGCGGTTTGAGAGATTCAAGGCAGCAGCCATCTTTTCGTGAGCATTTATCCATTCATCAACAACGCCGTACGCAGACTTAAAACTGCCCAAGACGTCGGAACCCTGATTCTCGGACAAAAAAGACAAAAGATCCTTCTGCCCAGCCAAGAGCGCGCGATACCATAGATTTCTGGATACATCCTTTGCCATCAACTCCTGTGCGAGATTCGCCCCCTGCTCTGTAGCGTCAAGGCCACAAAGAATAGTACTCAGCTGACTCACCATATCTACAGTGCTGCGAACATCTTTGCTGTCAAAGTCACATTCTGTAGCCGTCTCAAAATTGGTGGATTTGCACCACCTCTGGACATCATCAACCAGTATCAAGTGTTTTCCGCGCAGCGTGCCCATTTCACTCTTATAATTTATTTCGAAATCCGCGATGCGGGATGCGTCCAACTTGTCCTTGTAATTAAGCTCCCAGTCGCTACCTTCTTCCAGCTTACCGCGAGCATCTTTGCTTTTAACCCAGCTCTTCCCAAGCTCATCGACGAGCGCTTTGACCTTGCGTTCCCTTGCATACTTGGCGTCAATCGCATCAATTCTCAGCTTAGTTATTTTCTCGAGATGGCGAATCTCTTGAGCAATCCCAATAGGATCATCCAAATAAACCGCCACCCCGCCCAGCCCACCAGAACAGGCGCCCTTGACTCGCTTTCCGAGCGCAACGGGGCTGTCCTTCAAGTTCACTGGGGGTGTAACGCTGTACTCGAATGGTTCGATTTTTCCCGAAAACTCAGGAACTTTCGACTTTAGATTGGAGCCATCAAGCTTAATTCCCAGCGCCTTATCTGTCGCACTCTCATCTTTCGCCATGGCCAGTAGCGCTGGGACGTCATGCATCTGAAAGCGCACGCCCATAAGTGCAACCGTTCTTTCGCACTCATCTCCAGGCGCCTGCCCTTTCAGTATAAGCGATCGAAATTCGTCAAGCTTACTCGGTGTATATAGAGTACTCGCGTAAGAAAGCCATATTTTCTTTGCATTCTCCGGCCGGTCCAAACTGAACATCGAAGATCGCGTTAGATGATCGCCACGACCACATTGGTACTCCTCGATCCTTGGGCTTGTCTTAGCTGGAAATTCCCAAAGCGAGCCGTCACGACCGACAAAAAAAACTCTCCATGTACCTCCATCACGCTCGTCAAGCACATGTAGATAGCCACCACTGAGAGGCCTAAGCAGAAGTTCACCGGCCATTTTGTCAAAGCTTGTTTTTGACAAATCCGCTCTTGTGCCGTAATCCGAACGACCATCCCAATATGCGTAGGAGAACCTCAGCGGCAAAATAGGCAAACCGCGCTTATCACAACGTTGGCAGTCACCGAAAGCACCAGCATTCGAGTTTGTATTGCGCGCCGCATTGGCAATCTGTGCACCATCAGCCATAACGAAGTCCTTGTCGTTCGTTCAACCCAAGCTGCCAGTCGCCAGCCGATATTCCCTTCCATACGTCTGCACCAGCGTGCGCGGCTGCATCTGCGTAAGGCCGCTTCATCTCGCGTGCATCATTCAGCCAGACTGAAACAATCGGATGTAACTCGATACGCTCATGAACCAAGCATCGATGCAGAATGAAGGCCACACAATCCGCTTGCTGACACGGCTGCAATCCAACTGCTGCAGCAACACGGGCGGCATCGTAGATCCTCTCGATCTCGACGATATCATCGGTAAGCGATGGCCACGTATTGATCACAGCGTTTATTGTCTTTAGCCAATCAAGACGTTCCAAAGAGGACTCTTCAGGATCGCGAATGCTCTCCGTCTCGCTGACGGGCAGCTTCTGAAGCCTCCCTGATGCATCCAGAAAAGACCAAGAGGTAGGACCTGAGATGCAGAACTCTTTACTGACAAAGGATACCAAGTGCTGGGAGACTCTTGGGTCATAGAACCTGAAAAGCCAAGTCCTGACTCCAACCGACTGCAACATTTGCTTTGACATTCGGGACTGCAAATTTCTCACCTCAAGATCACTACCAATCCAGGCACACACCGGGTAAGGAGCCTGAGGGTCCGATAGCTGTGACCAAGCTATTTCGAAAGTCCAATCAAAGATTCCACCAACTTCGTTGCTCAATGGGACCAAGAACGGACAAGCATCCTTCGGCAAATTCAGTTTCCGAGGTGCCACAAGAACCTCGCTATAACTATCGCCAACCTTCGTGTACGACCTATCCCAAGGCACACCCGACGTTGGATCAACAAATAAATAGCTATGCTTAGCCTTGAACAATCGCTCACGAAGGGATGTTAACGCGTCCCACTTCAAACCTTCATCGTCAGAGAGGGGCCTAGAGAGCGACACGTCCAGCCCCTCCTCTGGTTGCATCCTTGAACTTTTCGAGGCACCCACTGAAAGGTGCCTGCTTTGACTCGGCCGCAGCATCCACCGCCTGGGGCCCCACCCAATCCCTCTGGCTAGCCTTGAACTCAATCTTCCCGGGCGCGCCCAGCTCGATGTTGTCACCTTCAATCCGAATGTATGCACCAGCCGCAGTAGCCAGCAGGTGCTTGCTCGGCGCCGCCATTTCGATATTGGCTTCGGTGCTGGCAATGCGGATATTGGTCTTCGCAGCGATCGTGGCCTGGTTCTTGTGCGCCCTTGCGCTGACTTTGCCTTGTGCTGCGTGCAGGGCGATGCCGCGCTCCTGGTTGGGGCTGTCTTTCCTGCCCTCGCTGCCCACTGTGTAGAGCACCAGACCTTGCGCGACTGCCAGGCTCAGCGAGCCCTGCGTCATCCAGTTCAATGCGACACCGCTGCTCAGCAAGGTGTGGGTACCGCTTACCCATGCTTGGTCGGCCGGGGTCAGGCTCATCACGCCGGCTACACCGCTTCCTAGCAATACAGGCGCGCTCCAGCCGGGCGCTTCGCCGTCGCCGCCATTGATGCTGCCTGCGCTGCCGCCGCTATGCGTTGCTTTCAGCTGTTCCTGCAGTTCGGCCAGGGTTTTATCGATCGGCAGTTCTGCGGAATCTTTGGGCAGCTGCGCGGTTTGATCAGTTGCGGAGTCGGCAAGACTTTTGAGCAGGTCGTGGCCTTGCTGCAACTGTGCGATGGCTTGTGGTGCCGCCATCTGCGGCGTGCCTTCCTCTGTTGTCAGCAGCAGGCCGCGACCGGCGCGCAGGCTGCCGTGTGCTTGGGTTGATAGCTCGACGCCGAAACCGCGCTCGCCTTCGCGCACGTTGTCGTCGCCGCCTTTCAGGTGGCCGAGGGTCAAGGTGGTGTCGTGCTGCGTTGTCGACAGCTGGGCGCGGCCCTGCCCCGGCGTGTCGTCGAAGCGTAGCTGCTGGTAGCCGCCGGTGCCGCTTTGACTTTCTGCCAGCGCCTGGCTCTTGAAGCCGGTAAACACGGCGGCGTGATCGTTGCCTTCGAACCATGCGGCGGCGTTGCCGGTCGCGTTCGCGCCACCGCTGTTCAACTTGTTGCGCTGTGCGTCCTGTTGGCCGCGGCCGTTATAGAGCGCGCCAACAATCACGGGGCGGTCGATATCGCCTTCCAGGAACGCGACCAATACTTCCTGGCCGCGCCGCGGCAGCACTACGCCACCCCAGTTGTCGCCGGCCCACGGGGTCATGACGCGCACCCATGTCCAGGCGTTACCGCTGGCGGGCGCGTTGTCGTCGCCGGCCGGGTGCGCCAAACCGTTGCTGGCATTGCCGCCTCGCTGCCACGGGAACTGCACTTTGATTCGGTGGTCGCGGTCAGACAGCAAGGGATCGCCATCACTGACCACAACCGCACTCAAGGTGCCGGTCACGCTGGGGCGGGGGTGCAGGTGTACGCCATGCCCGTTCTCAGTCTGCGGGCGGTAGATGACCTCGGCCGGAATCACCGCGAACTGGTTGTCGTAGAAACCTGTGTTGATGTCATTACGGCCTGCACCATTACAGATGCCCGCCAATGCCGTTGGCAGCTCCAGTGCGCGCTGGTTGATCGGGCCAAGCGTCTGCTCGAGTGCATCGAATACATCAGCATCCAGGTTATTGCGGGCCTGGTGTCGCACCGAGATACAGAGGAATGCAGCGTCCTCGGCCACCTGCGGGTGCTGTGACAGGGCGAGCTTGGCGCCCGGCGCAAGTGCACGCCACTGGCCGCCGCCTTCAATCAGGTGCGAGCGCACGCGCAGTGCATCCAGATGCTGTTGCGCGCGACGTTGCCCGCGCGCATTGTCATGCCAGCCATAAGGCCCGCTGGTGTCCTGGTCAACCACACCGAGGTCGGCACCCTGCTCTGCTTCGGCGCTTGCCTGGCGACGCTCAAGGCTGCGGTAATCCCAAGTTGCCCGCTCCACCTTCGGCGTGCACCAGCTGCGGGCTTCCTGCCACTGCTGGATGGCATCGCTGCGTTCGCTTTCATTGCTGCGATGGAAGCGAACGCTGCCGAGATCGGTAACGTCATGCGCGTGATCGGCCAATACCAGGGTGTGCTTGCCGAAAGCCGCCGCATCCGGGTCGCCTTCATGCTCGAACCAATAGAAGATGCCTTCTTCGGCCAGCAGCCGCTGTACGAACGCCAGATCGCTCTCCTGGTACTGAGTGGTCAGGCTGCGCTTGGCGTACTGACCAGCATCGTTAAGCACCCAGCGCCACTCGGGCGCCAGGCTACCGTAGTCGGCGAAGATGTCTTCGATGATCTCGACCACGGTCTTGTCGTGGAATACATAGCTGTCCACGCGCTGCGACAGAAATGCCAACCATGGCTGCAGGCGCAGGCGATAACGGGCGAGCCCGCCATTGCTGCCAATCCGTTCGGCGGCGGTGATGCGTCCGTGCAATGGCCGGTGATTGCCATCGGCCTGCTGCAGCTGGAGCAAGGCAGGCTTGCCGATCAGCGGCTGCAATTGCAGGCCAGCATCAACGGATAGGGCGGTGATCGTCCATTGAAAGCCGATACCGTCGATCTGCTCGACGCCATCCAGGGTTTCCGCAACAAGCACGTCGCCGCCCAACGCGGTATGCAGCCGCAGGAAACGCTGTGTCTGTGCGGGCCCGGCCAGGGCTGCCAATATGTTGTTTACCAAATCCATGGTGTTGATCTGCCTTCATGGGCGGTAGTGCGCGCTACGGCCCGGACTGAAAACTGCTGGATGCATCTGTTTGTTGCCATCCATTCCGGAACCCGCCGGCACCGGAATGGCGTTGTTACCTTTGCATCAAGCGACCTGCGCGATTTCCTCAAGGCGCAGACGCACGCCTTCGCTGACCTGCAGGCGATAGTCACGCCCACCTGCGGAAATAAGCACCTCACGCATATTGCTCACCAGCTGCGGCTTGCCGACCGGCGCGCTATCCATGTGGATGCGCCAGGAGCCACGGCTGATCTGGCCAGCCACAATGCGTGCATCCTGGCGCGCTGCCGGTACGGCAGTTTCGAGCAGTTCGACGATGTGCTCCGGGCGCAGACGGTTCCATGCGCGCACGCGGTCGAGGTCGCGCCCCAGGCCCAGCTCAAGGCTGTCGCAGTGGTTCAGTGCTGCCTGGCGGTCAAATCCGAAAAATTCCATGCTGTTCTCCTTCTTCCGTAATCAAGAAACTTTGTACTTGAAATCGCCCTTCTTGCCAGCGCTGACTTTGATGCTGTTGATGCGGGTGCCTTCGACCATGGCGGTCAATACGTTCTCCGCAATCTCCGGCAGCAAGGTGCCGTTGAGAATGTGATCGACATTGCGTGCGCCCGAGTCCACCTCGGTGCAGCGCGCTAGTACAGCTTCAACCAGACCTTCGTCCCAGCTAAAGCTGGCCTTGTGATTTGCGCTGACGCGGTCACGAATGCGGCCGAGCTTGAGGCTGATGATGCGCACCAGCACGTCATCGCTGATCGGGTAATACGGCACCACCTTCAAGCGACCAAGGAAGGCCGGCTTGAAGCTGCGCATCAGGATCGGCCGCAGGGCTTCGGCAAGTGCGTCTGCGGTTGGAATTTCTTCTGCCGGTTTGTTCAGGCAGGACTGCATGATCTGTGAGGAGCCAATGTTGGAGGTGAGGATGATCAAGGTATTGCGGAAGTCTATTTCGCGGCCTTCAGCATCATCCATCACGCCCTTGTCGAACACCTGGAAGAACATTTCCAGCACGTCCGGATGCGCCTTCTCCACTTCGTCAAGCAGCACCACGCTGTACGGGTTGCGGCGCACAGCTTCGGTCAGCACGCCGCCTTCGCCGTAACCCACGTAACCCGGCGGCGAGCCCTTCAAGCCGGACACGCTATGCGCCTCCTGGTACTCACTCATATTGATGGTGATCAGCTTGCGCTCACCGCCATAGAGAATGTCAGCCAAGGCCAGCGCGGTCTCGGTCTTGCCCACGCCGGAGGGCCCCACAAACATGAACACGCCGCGCGGCTTGTTCGGGTCTTCCAACTTGGCGGTCGCGGTACGCACGCGCTGGGCGATGGCGTCGAGCGCGTGGTCCTGGCCGATAACCCGCTCTTCCAGCAGGCTGCCCAGCGAGCGGATGGTGCGGATCTCATCCTTGACCATGCGACCAAGCGGCACGCCGGTCCATGCCGACACGATCTCAGCGACGACGGTGCCATCCACCTGCAGTGGCACCATCGGGGTCTCGCCCTGCAGGTCACGCAGCTCCGCCTGCAACTTCGCCAGCTCTGCATGTTGTGGCGAGAGCTCACGCGTTGACTTGCTGCGTTTGCCAGTTGTTTTTGCGACAGCGACGTCGGCCTGCTCGTCCGCGGAGGAATCCGCATCACCCTCGCCCGCCAGGCCTTGTTCAAGCTGCTGGCGCAGCGCTGCAACCCGCCCGGCCAGTTCACGCTCGACACTCAAACGCTGCTCATTGCTGGCAAGCACAGCCTGCGCTTCAATCTGCTGCGCCTTCAGTTCGGCAAGGCGCTCCTCATGCAAGGTGCTGCCGCCGGCAGTCTCGCGCTGCAATGCGGCCAGCTCGGCCTCGAGCCGATCCAGGTGCTTGCGGGTGTCTTCGATGATCGCGGGCGTCGCGCTCTGCCCAAGTGCGACCTTGGCGCAGGCGGTATCGAGCACGCTGACTGCCTTGTCCGGCAGCTGGCGGCCGCTGATATAGCGGTGCGACAGGCGCACGGCTTCGGTCACGGCTTCATCCAGCACGCGGATGCCGAAGTGCGCCTCCATCAGGCTGACCATGCCGCGCAGCATGGCGGCGGCCAGCACTTCGCTGGGCTCCTCCACCTTCACCACCTGGAAACGACGCGCCAAGGCAGCGTCCTTTTCAAAGTATTTCTTGTACTCGCTCCAGGTGGTGGCGGCAATGGTGCGCAACTCGCCTCGTGCCAGGGCTGGCTTTAGCAGGTTGGCGGCGTCGTTCTGGCCAGCGGAGCCGCCGGCACCAATCATGGTGTGGGCTTCGTCGATGAACAGGATGATCGGGTGCGGGCTCTTCTTGACCTCGTCGATCACGTTCTTCAAGCGGTTCTCGAACTCGCCCTTGACGCTGGCACCGGCCTGCAACAGGCCCATGTCCAAGGTGTGCAGCTCAACGCCTTGCAGCACGTCGGGCACATCCTTCTCGGCAATGCGGCGGGCCAAGCCTTCGACGACGGCGGTTTTACCGACGCCGGCCTCACCGGTGAGGATGGGGTTGTTCTGGCGGCGGCGCATCAGGATGTCGATGACCTGACGGATCTCGGCATCACGGCCAATCACCGGGTCGATCTTGCCGTCACGCGCACGCTGGGTAAGGTTGGTGGTGAACTGGTCCAACGCGGGAGTCTTGGACAGGCCGCCCTTGGCCTCGCCCGGCACTGCATCCGCATCTTCTCCAGCACCTTCGCCCGTTGCCGAGGCATCGGCGAAGCGAACGGTCTGCGCTTCCTGCGAACCTTCGGTCAGCTTGGCAAAATCGTGCTTCAGCTCTTCTCGCTTGAAGCGCACGAACAATTTGGAGCCGCGGTACGCCAGCTGCGCCAGATCCGGCTCGGTCAGCAGCGCCAGCAACAGGTGACCGCTGCGGATGCGGGTGGTTTCCGAATCCAGCGAGGCGATCAACCAGGCGTGCTCGAACAAGGCCGGCAGATGCTGGGAGAACACCGGCGTGCGTGTATTGCCGGTCTTGAACTGGCCGATCTCGTCGCTGAGATCGCGCTCAAGCGATTCAGGCGATATGCCACTGCGCTGGGCGATCAGCACGAAGTCGCTCTTGGGCTGCTCCAGCAGCGCCAGGAACAGATGCTCCAGATCCACCTCGTAGTTGCCACGCGCCATGCACAGATTGGCTGCGCGCTGGGTCGCCTGACGGCAGGTGTCGTCCAACTTGCTGATAAGTGTTTTGAGGTTGATGCTCATTCGGAACCACGCACTCCCTGCTGAAACCGTTCAATTACCGGCAGCGTCATCGCTGCCGGCGCCTCGTTATTGCAACGTATGGATGCCATAGGTGGTGTCGTCGCGCGCGACGGTTTGCCCGCGTGTACACATATAGCTGTCCCAACCCAAGCGCGCTCCATTTCCCAGTGTGCTGCCTTGGACGTCCTCGGCGCGCAGTACCAGCCGCACCTCGTATTCAAGCGTGCCGCCGGTGAGCAGCGACAGCCATTTGGCCAAGGCCAGGGCTGCAGTTCCGCCGGGCAGGAAATCATCAAACGCCTTCTTCGACAGCGGGCCGATGCGCAGGCGCAGGCGCAGATCGCGCTGCCAGACGCGATCACCTGCCAACGCGCTGGCACCCAGCACGGCATTGGCTTTCCCCAGGCGGGTCGCCTGCCCTGCCGGTACGCGGTACCAGGCACCAACGAACTGCTGAACTTCGAGCGGCACCTGGAAGTAGTCCGAGAGCACGCGCTGCATCAGCGCTGCCGATACTGGCCGCTGCCGGATCGCGCCCGCGTAGTACGCCACTGCCTGATCGAAGATGTCGCCTTCGCCGTCATGCAGGCGGTCGCGCAGCTCGTGCATGCCCATGCCAAGCAGCGACAGCACCAACGGCAGGAAGCGCTCACGCCGGTCCAGCTCGTACTGCAATGCCAACCGGTGTTTCTTCCACGCCGCGTAATGCAGCGCTACGGCGCGGGTTGAGAAAATATCGAGGAAGGCTCGTGCGGTGCGATCGCGCTCGTATAGCTCGCGGATCTGCAACGTTTCGGTGTAGTGCAGCGGCAATGCACCTGAAGTGCCGAGCAGGCCCATGAAATGGGGTGTCAGGTGTATTTCACCCAGCGTTTCAGCAGCCAGCGCCTGCTCGATGTCTTCACGCTCCTGCAGGCGATCGCCAGCCAGCGAGTACACCTCACCTTCGGCGGACAACTCGGTCGCCGGGAAGCCCAGGGACAGGCTGTTGCGGAAACGCACCCGCATCGGAATCGCCTGTCCTGATTTCACTCCTTGTCGCTCGAACACCTGCTCAAGCAGACGCACCGCCTGGAAGAACTCGAAGCGGTGCGGCTCGGCCAGCAGCTGCTGGGCTACGCCAGGATCGATTCGCCGCTGCGCGCTTCGCATCGGACGATCTCCTCCCCGCTGTCGCCGGAAATCAGCACCAGTCGGGTAAAGCTATTGGCATGCACATACAGTGCGAAGAAGTGATCCATCACCTGCGCGAATGCAGCCACGCCGGTGCCGACAAAATGGGCCTCATTGATGGTCAAGCGGATTTCAAGACCGCGCACGACAGATGCGAACTGGCGACCCGACATCCAGGTCGTCGCCGGCACCTGCTCCAGCGCAAGAATGCCATCGACCTGCCGCGCGGAAACATTGCTGCCAGACAGGTCGTAAAGGCGCAGCATTTCCTTCAGCGCCGCCAAACCGCTGCCACTCAGGGACAGCTGGTTCAGCGACAAATGCGAAATCAGACGCCACTGCGCGCTGCGCCCGTGGCGGAATCGCAGTGGCCGGGTTGGCTTGCGCAGCAGTGTGATCGCCTTGGCAGGGCTGCCACCTTCGATGCTCAAATCACCACCGGCCACGCCATAGGCGAGCTGATGCGGTAGATCGCGGTTGCTGCAGGTCAGCTCCAGGCTCACCGTATCGGTCTGCGGAAGCACCGGATTGAAAGAGAGATCGACGAAGCTGATCTCCATCTCAAAACCGGGGCTTTGCCTTGCGATGTCTTCGTCGTGGCGGGCGACCCAGTATTGCCCGGTACGATCCGGGTCTTCACCGTGATGCAGCGAATAGAACGGACGGAACTCGTGGATGGCCTCGCCCTGCGGCGTCTGCCGGATGCGGTAGACCGAATCGATGGAATGCACTTCGAAGGCATAGGCGCGGCGTGCGTCCGCCAACACCGGGTAGTTCACCGTGCGATGAGTAACCCGGATCGGCTCACCGTTGATCTTGAACAGATTGACGATGGGCGTGCAACCAAGCCGCACGTTCTGCAGGCCGATGTCTTCCAGCACCATTGCATTGGTCCGCTCCTGCTGCCCGGCGGGCAGGATCAGGTGCAAGGTGAAACGGCGGCTTGCGCCTGCGGTGGTGGCGGTCAGGTCCAGGTCGACGAAACCGAACTTTTCCGGGTAGCCGAACAGCTCGGTCAGCAGGCGATACGCCGGGTGCGAGCGTGCCGGGAAATCGATCAAAGCTTCGCTGTCAGTAAAGCCAACAGGGGTGATCGGCACTGACTCAAGCCGGCGCCAGCGACCATCGCCGTCGGACTCAACATACGCGGCCTTTACACCGAGCAGCAGCGCGTCACGCAAGGCAGCACGTACTGAAGGCTCGCCATCGAGGAAGAGGCGCAGTTTGTCGGTGCCCAACTGGGCGAATCCAAGCTGATCGGAGAGCAGGTTGAAGCTCAGTGATATCTGCCCCCCACTACCGCTCGGCAATGCGGTTGCCATGGGCGCATCAGCCACCGCCCGGTACGTCACAGCGGAGATGCCAATAGGTGCCAGCACCACGTCGTAGCTGGTACGGAAATCGCAGGGAACGCCGCGCACTGCGCGGCTCTGCAAGGAGGTCCCGCGCGGAATCCGCACTGGCGCACTCAACTTGGAGGCGACGCCGTCCATATCGAAATAGGCAATCGAACAGGCCGGGAATGGCCGCAGGTAGTGCGGGTACAGCACATCCAGCAGCGCGTCGGTGAACTCGGGGTAGTCGTCGTCAATGCGCTTGGACACACGCGCACTCAACAGCGCGAAGGCCTCGATCAGGCGCTCGACGTGCGGGTCCTGGCTGCCATCGGCGGACAACTGCAGACGGCCGGCGATCTTCGGGTAGCGCTCGGCGAACTCACGGCCATAACGGCGCAGGTAAGCCAGTTCGCGCTCATAGAAGGGCAGCAGATCCTGCATCAGAGCGCCTGCTGGGTGCGACGGGCGCGGGTAACCTGATACTGCAGCGTGGACGGCTGCAGCATCGCGTCGAAACTTACCGGCTCACGCGCAGGCTCGAGATCCAGCAGCGCATGAATGGTGAAATGCAGGCCACCGGCGAACTGGTTGCCGGCATCAAGCTGCACGCTGACGTTCTTCAAACGGCGCTCATGGCGGCCGACCGCCTGCTCCAACGAGCGGCAGATGGCGGAACGGTCATAGGCATTGGCAAGGCTCATTGCCGAGAAATCGGCAAGCCCATAAGTCAGCAAGGACTGACGGCAATTCGGGAACTCGGCCATATCGCTTTCCTGGAAAGCGGCGCGCGAATTCAGCAGCCCCTCCAGGTCACGCGCGATGGACTCTTTGTACTGCTCCAGCGATACGGACTTGAAGATCGGCCCGGCACCCGCACTGCGCGGGTTATCGTCAAACAGCTTTTCCAACAGGCTGGGTTCGAGTCCCTTCATCGTTGTTTCCGGTAGCTGGGCATCCGTGCGTCAAGGCATCGATGCAACTGCAGGGCCGTTCCTGGCCTTGCCGGGATTGAGACTGCGATGGCGCTTGACGCGCCATCGCAGAACACATCATCAAACGGTGTAGTTCGGGATGTTCTTGGTTGCGCTCCACTGTGCCACGGTCTTGCCACCAACTCCGCCTTCCGGCTTCTGCTGCTGGTAAGTCCACTTGATTGCACCGAAGCTCAACTGAACCACTTCCTGCGGCATACCTTCCTTGTCAACCGTGGTGGTGACGCGGTGTACCAGCACGTTCAGCAGCTCGACCAGGTAGTAATTGATCGCGTTGCCGTCCTTGTCCGCACGCATGAACTCAACGCGTGCCTTGGGGAAGGTGGTGCCGTTTGCGGCGGCCTGGTTAAGGGCCGTGGAAGCGAGATCGATCGACTTGATGATTTCGATCGGCGACAGATTCACGCGGGCTGCCGTGGTACCACCGGAGGTGGAGGCAGTGGCCGAGCGAGGCTGCAGCAGATCCTGCGAGAAGGACTGGATTTCAATCCAATCCTTGTGCTTGTCGTCGTGCGACTCACCTTTGATGGTGTCAATGGAAAGAAAAGCATGTTGCATATCTGGTCTCCTAAATTCCGTTCTTCCGTGAGATTGTTTGCCGGGCGGGGGCCCGGCGGTTGAGGGGGGCTTCGCCCTCTAGAAATGCGCGCCACCGCTAGGCAGGGACCGAAGTCCCTACCCGACGCTAAAGCAACATCAAAACGTTACGACTTCTTTGCCGACGCCGGCAGTTCAGCAACAAGACGCAACGAAACAGACAGCTCATCGAGCTGGAAATGCGGCCTGATGAAGGCCACAGCACGGTAGACACCAGGCTTGCCCGGCACTTCCGAAACCTGCACAGATGCTTCACGCAACGGGAACTGCGCCTTGGCTTCCTGGCTGGCGTTGTCGTCCAACAATACGTATTGGGCGATCCAACGGTTCAGGAATTCCTCGACGTTGCCCGCGGATGCGAAGCTGCCGATCTTCTCGCGCATCATCGCCTTCAAGTAGTGAGCGATACGCGAAACCGCGAAAATGTACTGCAGCTGCGCAGACAGGATCGCGTTGGCATTGGCCGAATCGGTGTTGTACTTCTTCGGCTTCTGTGCCGACTGCGCACCAAAGAAGGCGGCGTAGTCGGTGTTCTTGCAGTGCACCAGCGGCATGAAGCCGAGGTCACTGAGTTCTTTTTCACGACGGTCGGTGATGGCGACCTCGGTCGGGCACTTCAGTGCCACTTCGCCGTCGTCAGTGCGGAAGGTATGCGTCGGCAGGTCTTCGACCAGGCCGCCACCTTCAACACCGCGAATCGCCGCACACCAGCCGTAGCTCTCGAATGCCTGGGTCAGGCGCGCACCGGCCGCATAGGCGGTGTTGCACCACAGGAACTTGCTGTGATCGGCGGCCTCGATCTCTTCAACGAAGTTGAAGCCTTCAACCGTGGTGCCGTCCTTGGGGTTGTACGGCAAACGGCCAAGGAAGCGCGGCAGCGTGAGGCCAA
Organism: Stenotrophomonas sp. 610A2; assembly: GCF_030549615.1. Lineage (NCBI taxonomy): Bacteria > Pseudomonadati > Pseudomonadota > Gammaproteobacteria > Lysobacterales > Lysobacteraceae > Stenotrophomonas > Stenotrophomonas pigmentata. The sequence continues at coordinate 2,231,329 of NZ_CP130832.1, read as the reverse complement.
CGTAGCGGCTGTCCTCGCTCTCGCGGAACGACTTCCACTTGGCGTACTCAACCGTGTCGAATACCTTGGCCAGATCGCGGGGCTTGCCCAGGTCGGTGAACGACTCCAGGCCGAACATGCCTTCACTGGCGGCAGACAGGAACGGTGCGTGTGCAGCGGCTGCCACATGCGACATCTGCTCGATGAAGTACATGTCTTCCGGCTGACGACCAAGGAAGTAGTCACCGATCAGGGCACCGAACGGCGCACCACCGAAGGTACCGAACTCTTCCTCGTAGACCTTCTTGAACAGCGCGCTCTGGTCGAAATCGATGGCCGACTTGAAGTCCTTGACGAGATCCTTCTTCGGCGAATTGAAGACCTTGATCTTCATGTTCGGGCCGGTGGAGGTCTGCGAGCACAGGTAGTGCAAGCCGCGCCAGCTGCCTTCCAGCGCCTGGAACTCCTGGGCATGCATGACCGCACTGAGCTGCTCGGAGATGATCCGGTCAATCTCGGCGATACGCGCGTCCAGGGTCAGGTTGAGGTTGTCGGACACCACGACCGTACCTTCCATCACTTCCTGCGCCAGCGCAGAGATGATGTCCTTGGCACGCTCATGCTCGGTGCGCGACTTTGCGACCTTGCTCTTCTCTACGATCTGGTCGAGCAGATCGATTTCTTCGGTAGCCGCGACCGGCGCGGACAGTTGACTGGCTTCAGATGCCATCGCTTACTCCTCCTTCGCCACGCCGAGCTTCTTGAGCTGCTCGGTGTTGTTGAGCACGTCGGTCAACAAGTCCTCGAGCTTTTCATTGCCCGCCAACTTGTTGCGCAGATCAGCAAGCTTGGTGCGCGACTCGAGCAGGCGACGCAGCGGGTCGATCTGCTGCACCACCGATTCCGGACGGAAGTCCTCGATCGAGTTGAACTTCAACTCGACGCCGAACTCGCCACCGCTCTCGCTGATCTTGTTGGCCACGCGATAGACCGCGCGTGGGCCGGCCGCTTCCATCACCTCGTCGAAGTTGTCGAGGTCGACGTTAACGAACTTGCGGTCCTTGACCTTGGGCAACGGGTTTTCCGGCGTGCCACTGAAGTCACCCATCACACCGACCACAAACGGCAGCTCTTTCTGCTCGATCGCGTCGCCCTTTTCCACGTCATACGTAAGCTGCACGCGTGGCGGCCGGATCTTCTGCAACCGCTTTTGAACGCTGTCCTTCTTGGCCATGAGTGTCTCCTGACTGGTCCTGTTGATCCGGCTTAGTTGCCAATGTTCTGGAAGGGGTCCGCGCCGCTGTCACGCGCCGGACGCGCCGGTGCGGGTTGGGCGGCTGCAGGCTGAGCGGCACGACGGCTCGCTGCCGTCGAACGTGCCGCCGGGCGCGTCGCACGCGGCTTTGGCTTGCCGGTTTCAAGAATGGCGTCGCCCATGGTGCTACGCAGCGTGGTCACCAACGTCTGCGCTTCACGCTGTGCGGTTTCTGACGCCAACGCACCGCGCCCATCCAGGCGCTGCAGCGATTCATTGGCAATGCGGAAGCCAGCGACAGTCAGAACGCCGTCAGCAACAAGGTCATCAGGATCACGCTGCAATACTTCTTCGGCCGCGACGATTGCGCGTGCATAGCGGTTCTGGTCGAACTGCAATTGCGCAATGCGTACCCACGGCTCCTTGCGCGTTGGATCAGCTTTCGCTGCAACCTCAAACGCACTGATGGCTGCATCCGCACCTGCGGTAGCGACCTGCGCCTCGGCATTCGCCAACGTTACATCGAAAGGAATTTCTGCTGCCTTCTTTGGTGTCGATGCACATGCGCCCAACCCCGACAGCAGTGCCAACACCAAAACCGAACGACGTGTTGCCGCCCCAAACACCTTCACATCCATAGTGATTCCTTCGTCGAAATAAGTTCCTAAAGGGAGCCGCATTTCCGCCGATACAACTTGCGGGAATCCAGTCCCAGCGGCGGCAGTGTACATTCGCAAATGCGCGTGGGTATAGTTATTTTCAAATCCGCGATTTGTTTTCTCTAGACATTTCCTTCACATCGTCGTGCTGCACTTGCACCGACATGTCGTCACTCCCCCGCTGTTTTCTTGGCGCCCATCACTAAATGAATGCGTACATGAGCAAACTTCTGCGTGTGGTTTCCGTCACAACTTTCGTCCTTGTTAGCACCATTGGATTAGGTGGTTGTGCGTCCGGTGGCAAATTGAGCAAGGCGATGGACAGTACACTGCAAGCCGTTGGGCTGCGTGAAAGCAAACCAGAGAAGCCCCCTGTAATACCGCTGAAAATTTACGCTGGGACAAATCTCAATGCCGGCAATGACAAGCGCGCCAGCGCTGCCGTGCTGAAGATCTATCACCTGCGCAGTGCACAACGGTTTGAACAAGCCACCTTCAATTCTTTCCTTGACCAGGCCGGTGAACAGACCGCGCTTGGCGCGGACCTTCTTTCTGTGAACGAAGTAGTACTGACACCGGGTGTACGACAGGAATTGTCCGAACAACTCAGTGATGGCACCGCTGTCATTGGCGTCGTCGCGTTGTTTCGTTCACCTGCAGAAGCACGATGGCGCATGGCGTTTGATGCACGCAACAAGACTCTTCCCAATGATGGCCTGACAATCGGCGTACACGCATGTGCACTAACAACTGATAGCGCAGCTTTAAGCTCGCGCATCTCAGGTGATCCAGGCAGCCTGGCTTCCATACGCTGTGCCGGTGCTCGCTGAACGACTGTGCGTTTTTGCTGTAACCACAACATTGCAGCGCAGGCATGCGCTAGTATCTGCCGCGCTCGAACCACAAGATGTGACGAGAATCAGGATGTGAATGGAGTTTTCACATCAAGCTGCGAAGCTGCCGGTGCAGTAGTAATGCACCAGAGGGCAAAGAAAGCCTGAAGCAACGCGCCAACGAAATTTCCAAGGACTGAAATGTGGCTTACGTAAGCAGGATGTCGAAGGTCTTATGGGGTGAAGGTTTGTTCCTTCGCCCGCAGCACTTCCAGCGTCAAGACGCCTATCACGAGGCGCGCCTACAAGACCTGTCGCAGACATTGCATCCCTATGCTTGGGGCGCGCGCCGCGTGCGTTTTGATACGCATGCTCTGACAGGCGGCACGCTGCGTCCCCTAGATCTATCCGCGGTGTTTCCTGACGGCGAAAGCTACGATGCTCCTGTACACGACGGCCTGCCGGATGCTGTATCGCTGCAGGATCTTCCACCGGGGATACAGTCAACGATTGTGTATCTCGCATTACCGCTATTGCGTGATGATGGTCGCAATTGCGCCGACGCTGAAGGCACCGCGCTCGCGCGTTATCGTCAAGCGAACCGCGTTTCGGATGACTTGTTCACCGATGCTGCCGAAGCTGAATTGGCATATCTCAGCAAAGCAGTGAAGCTGCTTACCGACGATCAGCCCAAGGATGCCTACGCAACGGTTCCTGTTGCGCGCGTGCGCAGGACCTCGAGTGGCGGCTTCGAGTTGGACGATGAGTTCATTCCGCCGTGCGCACAGTTGCAGGCATCGCCGTTCCTGCATCGCGAACTGCGTTCCGTGCTGGATGCGCTGCAGGCAAAGGTCGATGCGCTTTACGGCCTGCATCGGCAGACCTCGCAGAACATCATTGAATTCCGCTCGGGCGATATCGCTTCGTTCTGGCTGCTGCATACGATCAACTCTTCATTCAGCGCACTGGCGCACCTGCTGCATCATCCGCAGCTGCACCCGGAACGTCTGCATCAGGAGTTGCTGCGCATGGCCGGTGCGCTGCTCACCTTCTCCAACACCTACCAACTCAACGACCTGCCGGTATATCGCCACGATCAACCGGAGGCATCGTTCCGCAAGTTGCTGGAGATCGTGCGTGCCTTGCTGGAAACAGTGATCTCCACGCGCTACTTCAAGATCGCGCTGAACGAAATCAAGCCGTCCTATCACCTGGGCCGGCTCGACTCACAGCGTATCGATGGCGAGGCTTCGTTCTACCTTTCGGTGTCGGCATCGATGCCGGCACAGGACCTCATCCAGACCGTCCCGATCCGCTTCAAGATCGGCGCGCCGGATGACGTCGAGAAGTGCGTGCTCTCCGCCCTGCCTGGCGTGAAGCTCACACACGCGGCACAGGTTCCTGCGGCAATTCCGGTGCGACCGGGCAGCCACTATTTCGAGATTGATCCGCGTGGCGCGCTGTACGAACGAATGCTCAAATCACAGTCGCTGATGATCTACGTCCCGGCCGGCATTGCCGACCTGAAGCTGGAACTCGTTGCGGTGACCACCTGATGAACTCACATCTGCCACCAACCCCAGGCCCGATGCCGTCACTGACCGGCAACGCTGCCATGGCCAGCAACACACCGATCTCGACAGCGCCGCAAAGCCTGCAGGATCTGATGTCGGATGGCTTCTACCTGCTGTTGCTGCTTAAGCGCGGCCAGCTGCCAAATGACGCTGAAGGCTTCGTGCAGACCGTGCAGAAGTTCCTCGACAGCGTCGAGCGTAATGCGATGCGTCTTGGCATCGCGGCCGAGGACGTGTACGCGTCCAAGTACGCGTTCTGTGCGGCCGTTGATGAAGCCATCCTCTCGCAGCCTTCGGCATTGCACGAAGTATGGGAGCGCAGCCCGCTGCAGTTGCGCATGTTCGGTGAGCATCTTGCCGGCGAGCATTTCTTCGACAAGCTCGAAGAACTGCGGCGCCAAGGTGGCCCGCGCCTGCCATCGCTGGAGGTGTACCACTACTGCCTGCTGATGGGGTTTGAGGGCAAGTACCGTTTGGAAGGCACCGAGAAGCTCGGCTATCTCACTGCGCGGCTCGGCGATGAAATCGTCTACCTGAAAGGCAAGCGCCACGGTTTCGCGCCGCATGCGCTACCGCCAGACAACATCCGCAACCAGCTGCGGCGGGTGATTCCGCTATGGCTGCCTGCTGCAGTTGTCGGCTGTTTCGGCGTGCTTGCCTTCATTGGCCTGCGTACCTACATGGGCCACGACACCCGCCAACAGCTGGCTGCTTACAACAACGTCGTGCAGATGCCAGAACGCACTGCACACATCACGATCACTTTGCCATGAGCCTGTCGATATGGACGTCCCGAGCTCCTCGTTGTCTACCGCGCTCGCCGCGATCTCACACAGCAATCGGCTGATCAAGCTACAAGCACCGAACGAAGGCTTGGTGGTTGAACGTTTCGAGGGCGAAGAAGCCCTGTGCGGCGATATGCGCCTGCAGATCGACTGCCTCAGCACCGATGCGTATCTGCAGACGGATAGTTGGTTGGAACAAGCACTGACCCTGCAACTGCAGCTACCCGATGGTTCACAGCGCCAGTGGCACGGGCTGTGCACCGACGTAGCGCAGCTCGGCAGCGACGGCGGCCTGGCACGTTACCAGCTCACCCTCGAGCCCTGGACTGCACTGCTGCGCTTGCGCCGCAACGCGGTGATCTTCCAGGAGCTGGATGTACGTGCGATCTGCGGGCAGATATTTGATGACTATCCGCAGGCGGCATATCGCTTCGACATCGAATCAAGCCTGCCACAGCGCGCCATCACCACCCAGTATCGCGAGACCGACTGGGAATTTGTCAGTCGGCTGTTGGCGGAAAGCGGGCTTGCCTGGCGTATCGAGCAGACACAGGATGGCGACGGTGCCCATACTCTGGTCGTGTTCGATCCACAGGCCGAACTTCCCGATATCGGAACGGTCCGCTTCCATCGCATCGCGGCCAGCGAGTCCAGCGATGGCATCACCCATTTCGGCGAGCAGCGGCAGTTGGTGCCAAACAGCAGCACGGTTGCGAGTTGGCATAGCGAAAAACTTACGGCCATTGCTGCACAGGCAAACGCTGAAACTGGCGACGTTCCATCGCTCGAAGTCTATGTGCAACCACGCGCCGGCCGCTTCAACGAATCGAGCTGGGCGCAAAGCGAGGCGCAGGCAAGGCTGGATGCGCTGCAGCTTGCACAGGTTCTTTACAGCGGCAGCAGCAGTGAACGGCGCATGGCTGCCGGTTCCCGCTTCGCGCTATCCCAGCATCCGCAACACGAAGGCAGCGAGTTCCAGCTGTTGGTCGTTGCCCATACCGCGGTCAACAATCTCGACAGCGGTATCGCCGAACTGCTTGGCAACAGCGCACTCGAGCGCGGCAGCTACCGGAACCATTTTCTTGCAACTGATGCCAGCGTCCCGGTGCGTGCGCTGCCGCACGATCGCCCTGCCCTGCACGGCCTGCAGACCGCACGCGTCGTTGGCGTCGCCGATGCCGCTCTCAGCCCGAACCGTGAGCACCAGGTACGTGTCCAGTTCTCGTGGCAGCGTGGCAGCACGCCCAATGCGGGTGGCCTGAGTGAAACAGGCAGTGCGCAGGCAGGCCACGCACCCGGCGATCACACCAGCGGCAACTGGGTCTCGGTTGCCGAGTGGGTTGCCGGCCCCAACTGGGGCACTGCATTCCTGCCGCGTATCGGCAGCGAAGTACTGGTCGAATTCCTGCACGGCGATATCGACCAACCACGCATCACCGGCCAGCTTTACAACGGTAACGTAGCACCGCCGTTTGGCGGCGGCATCGATGAGAGCGCAAAGCATCCCGGCGTGCTCAGCGGCCTGCACACGCGCGCGCATGATGGCGGTGGCAGCCAGCAATGGATGATGGACGACACACCCGGACAATTGCGCACGCGCTTGCACAGTTCGCTTGCCGACAGTCGCCTGGAGCTCGGCTACCTGGTCCAGCATGAGGACACCGCGCGCGGTGCACTGCGTGGCGAAGGCTTTGAGTTGGCAACACAAGGCTGGGGCAACGTACACGCCGCGCAGGGCTTGTTGCTTTCCGCCAGCACACAAGAGCGCGCTACTTCCACGGTGATGGACAACGCCGAGGTTGTTGCGCAGCTCAAAGGCGCAGAGCGTAGTCTTGAGCAGATGCAGCAGACGCTGCAGCAACAGCAGGTGCCCGGGCTCAAAGCCTGGCAACAAACCGGTCAGCTGCGCGAACAGGTGGATCCAACTGCGGAAGGCAGCTTCAAGTCCGTGGTCAACGGCCAATCGCAGTTCAAGCCCAGCGACGGCCGCGCAGCTGGTGATCAACCGGTCGAGCGTTTCGCCAAACCCGTGCTGCTTGCCGAGGCGCCGAACCATATCGCATGGACCACACCAGCAAGCGCGATTGCCTTCGCCGGGCAGAACCTGCAGCTCACCGTGCAGCAGGACCTGCATGCAAGCAGCGGCGAAACCATTGCTGCGGTTTCAGGCGGCCAGGTGTCGCTGTTCGCGCAAGCTGGGCCGGTGCGCTTGATTGCCGCCAACGGCCCGGTCAGCCTTCAGGCCAACGATGGCGAGCTGGAACTGCTGGCCGATCAAGCCATCACCGTTACCGCTACGGACCAGCGCATCGATGTGCTGGCCAAGAGCAAGGTCGTGCTGCAGGCCGGCAGCAGCGCGATCACGCTTGAAGGCGGCGACATCACCTTCAGCTGCCCGGGTGAGTTCAAGGTCAAGGCCGGCGAGCACCCGTTCAAGAGCGGCAGCAGTGCGTCGCCGCGACTGCCGCCGCTGCCTGCATTCAAGATCAAACCCGATCCGGCACGAAAGATCGAAAGCACTTTCGCCTACGACCAGCTGCGCAGCGCTGCCGAGAAGTCCACCACCATCGAATTTGTGATGATGATGGCACCGACATTCGGCTTCGACATACCTGCCAGAACCTATATGAAGCTGCAGGAGGCATTGAAGGGCGGAAGTTTCCCACAACCAAAGCACGAAGTGCTCAGCGGCGGCCCCTACCCAGCCGACTACGACAACAAGAAGCGTGTCATCCGCGTACATGCCTCGGCGGCTGATCAGGCATCGACGTCGATCGAGGCCTCACGCGAATTGCTGGCCGTGCTTCTGCACGAGTTTGGTCACCACGTAGACAACGTGCTTCGCAACGATCTGGCAGAGAAAGATGCCAGTGGCAAGCCAAGCATCGCCGGCGACAGCGCGCATGAAGAAGGTACGAGCATGGCGTACCGGTTCGCCTTCTTCGATCTTGAAGGCAGCCATGAAACGACCTATGCCGACTACACTTCGCCCGAGTTCAGCGGCCCGCTGAAGGTCAACTATGCCGAGGTGCAGGCTGCACTGCGGCAGCAGGGTCCGGTTGCCGCGCAGGACAACCAGTCACACGACGGCCGCTACGAAGGCTTCAGCGCAGGCGATGGCGAGAACCACGCCAAGAACCCGGGACAGTCATTTGGCCACCGTTCGATCGAAGCCGTGCTGGGCAGGGTCGGCTTCAGCCGCAGGGACCTGGCGGCGATCTACTTCGGCAACTGGCTGCGCGACTATTCGCAGCTGCTGGATCCGAAGATCGTACGCCCGCCGAACATGCCGAAAGATCTCGGCAAGTATATTTCCCGCGAGGCGCTGACCAAGATCGTCGACATCCTCGCCGGCGGCGAATTCCACGAGCTGCGCTACCGCGACAAGGCGCATTACGAGGTCACGCCTGCGCGGCTTGGCGTCTACCGTCCCAGCGAGCACATCGACAACCCAAAGAACATAAAGCCCGATCCAGCCGACCCGAAAACCATCGACAAGGACTTCGAGCCTTGGGTCACCGCCAACAGCCCGCTGCTTGGTGTCGACAAGAACACATCGCTGAAGCGCTACATCAGCAGCTCCAGCGCCTTCATGGCTTCGGAACTGAGGCAGGCCATTTCCCTGGGCCGCACTGCCGACGGTATGCGTCACTTTGGCTCCGCGCTGCATGTGCTGGAGGACTATTTCGCCCACTCCAATTTCTGCGAATTGAGCCTGCGCAAGATTGGGCACAGCAACGTGCTGGTCTGGACGGGCAAGGCGGACTGCAAACATACGTACCCGGTGGTTACCGGCATGTTCGGCTCCACCGACGTGATTGCCAGCCTGGCCGAACCCATCGCGCACAAGCTGTTCAGCGTGGAGAGCTGGGAATTCAAGGCCAGCAAACCAGGTGACCGCTCGGACAGCGAGAAAATCATGCTTGTCCTGCTTTCCGAGCAGAGTGATCAACGCTACTACAACGCTTTCCAGAATTTCCTGAAACTACGCGATCGCATGCTCAGCATTCCAGGCCACGAATACCTGGAGCGCGCCGGCTGGATCGCCTCGGCACCGATGCGGTTGATACTGAACAGCTACAACCTTGTCTACCAGCAGTTGCTGCTGCTGATCGGCAACAGCGTCGACGATGCCCAGACCATGTTCGACTCGGACCCGAACAAGAATGGCTCGACCGATCCAAGCCATTCGCAGCTGGCCAAGGATCACGACGTGCATCCACTGCATACCCTCGCAGCGAAGCTGGCCCAGCAGGCAGTAACCGAAGTGGGCAAGGCCATGCTTGCTCGCTGGAACGGGAACGGGCTCTGCGATCCGGTGAAAATTGCACAGGACTACCTGGTCCACCCCTACGACAGCAGCTGGCAATGCCCTCATGTCTCGGCCTGGGCCAAAGATCATGCCGCCAATATCCGCAGGGCTGCATCGGCGACCGAGATCGAGCACCTGCACGAAGAGCACGGAAAGGACGCACTCGAGGGTATCCGCCGCGTTGGCCGCTACGGCACCGACAGCTGGGATTACATCACCAAGTTCTATGAAGATCTTTTCGGCGAGAAGAACCAGGTCAAAGGGAGCGGCAAGAAGTGAAAAAACGCGCACTGGTCATCGCACTGCTCGGCTTGGCACTCATCGGCTGCGATGTCAGCTCATCGCACGCGGAGTCGTCGAAGGCCACAAGCGCCGCGACGGCCAGCAACGCGAAGCCTGTACTTGAAACCACCCCCACGGGCCTGACCTACCAAGGCAAGGCACTGCAGCTTGGCGCACCGATGAGCGCGTGGATCCAGGCACTGGGCCCAGACCATCGAAGCACGCAACCAAACCCCAGCCTGACGGTTCTGGTCTGGGACAAGCTCGGCATCCGCGTCTATCCGGACAACGCCAAAGCGCCCAACGCCAGCATCGTCACCATTGTCCTGAATCACATGGACAACGAAGCAGCCGGCTTTGACGTTCCCGCGCCCGGCACCGAGCTGGAACCGCGGAGCGTCTTCAACCAGACACTGTCTTTGCAAGGGCTGCCGATCACCAACCGGACCACTGTACGCGAGCTGCGCGCTGCCGGCGGCAATACATGGGACGTCAGCTGCACCAGAGGTGTAGCCACCTGCTTCACCCACCGCACCGATCTTGCAGCGGATCAGCTGTCCATCGCCTTTGCGGTTGATGGACGGATCGAAGACAGCGTGATCTACACGATTGAGCTGCAGAAGGCTGCTCCATAGCGAACCGACTGGTCGACTATCAACCCCAGAAATCGGCCTTTTTATAGGTCGTAATGTCGTCGAAAGCTGGCGCCCAGCTAATAGCCAAAGCTTCAAGCCGATTGGCGAGCGATTTCCATCAAGAACTCCAGGAACGAGTCTGAGAAGGTGGAAAATGTGCCGTCATTGTAGTCAAACCTGACAATCGGATATTCCCCTTCGAGAAGCCCGTGTCTAGTGTCGAAATAAAATGCTTCGTCGGAATCAGGGACATAGACAGGAAGAAGTCCAGCCGGAGGGAAGTCATTCCCTTCAACCAGACGGGCGTTGTATATCAGGTCATCATCAGCTATTTCCCGATCTTCGATAGAAGCCAGAGTGAAAACCTGATCAGCACCGATACTGAGATTGCCGTACTCACGCAGCCAATGTTTGTAGCTAAGAGGAAGTGGAAGCCCCAGCTGCTTCTCGGCATCAGCAATCAACTCATTGGACACGTCCTGCCCAGGAAATGCCTTCAAGCGAGGAGATTTCGCGATAATTTCTTCGAGAAATTCAAACATTTAGATATCCGCTCATTGTCTGCAGGCGCCAAGTATAGCTGCCGCCCTTGCTTTCCAGTACGACGCACGGAACGTATCGAACTGCCCGGCCAATAGCGACTCAGTACCGTCGGCGTTCTTCCGGAAGCTAGGGAAACGGGGCAATGTCTGTTTTTTGTTATTGGGATTTCGGGGAAATGGAATATGTAGAACAGAGGTGTACTTCTGATGCGTTGTTTCCATTATTTCGGCCAATGATCCTCTACGCCCATTCATGCCTGGAGCTTCAGTCATCGTCAAATGATGCAGCTGCACAGGACGCCCATCCTTTCCGATTGGCGCCAAGCCTTCTGACATGCGCTCGACATTTGTGCCGTACTTGTACTCGCCACTGGAGGGATCCTTCCAACGCACCTTCCTGTCAGGGTTGAAGAGATCATCGTTCTGGTAAACCGTGCGTCCATCACTTGCCGTTGTTTTCTCGTAAGCCAGCCCAAGCGGGTCGCAGTACATCAGGGAATTGAATGAATACTCATACAGCCCTGGTCCGGCATCCAGCCCCAATGGATCCTGGGACACGAAACCGCCAACATTTGGATCAAAGTAACGGTTTCTGTTGTAGCACAGGCCAGTTTCTGTATCTCGGTACTGCCCTTGGAAACGGAGTGGGAAGTTGATTGAGCCTTGCGAGCTTGCTTCTTCCGCACCCCACGCGCTGTAACGAATGCCCCATACCTGCCTGCCCGAAGAACTGACAAACCCTGTCACCGCACCGTTCGGATCCGTACAGCACACAAGCACGGATTTACACCCACTCGGTGCTATTACCGCATCGCGTGGAGCTGGTTCCGCGAAGATCAATGGACCCAGAGTCGGGGCAGCCCTGTGTTCAACGTCTTCTTCTGGAACTGCACCAAGCTGTATCAACTTCGGCGTGACAGCATCATCAGCTGGCCCCACAAACTGCTCGCGCACAGGTGAGCTGCCCAGCGTCGATACCCCCAGCCTCCCTATGACGGATGGCAGACTTTGGCTCGAACGCCCCTGCGTTACCGGGTCATCTTTACTTTGGTAGCCCTGCGGCCTGGACGGAAGTACCGAAACGCTGTCCTTACCGGGGCGCGTATCAGTGACACTCGGCTTTCCAGATTCACTCCGTACACCGGGTTCTTCGACAAAGGAGCCATGTTCGCCCTCGTTGAAAAAAACGACCGCAATCGGCACAAATGAACCCGGGTAGTACACATACTCCCGAACCCGCTCACGCAATGCCGCCAACCTCTGCTGCCTTGTCTTGACCTCGATCAAGCTTGCAACGTTGCCAACCCAGATCGGTGCTGCGTCCCCCGCGTCATTGGCCTGCTGCACTTCGCCCAGCAACGCATCTCCATCCCAGATGAACCACGTCGTCTGCGTCGGATTGCGCTTGAACACGCGCCGGCCCAGCGGGTCGTAGCCGTAATGGGTGACCTGTCCATTGCGACGGCTTTCGGCCAAGCGATGATTTGCATCCCAGATCAAAATCAGATCATCCGGGGCGGCGCCATGTGGCGCACCCTTGCTGACCAGGTCACCTGCCCTGTCAAAGACGTAGTGCACGCCTTGGTAGGTGCCCTCCCGGGCCCAGGTCGTCAGGTCTTGATCATCACCGCCAACCACTTTGCGTGCCTGCGTCTGCTTGATCTCGGTGCGCAAGCGGTCACCCGCCGGGTCATTGAAGAAGCGCTCTATCTTGCCCTTCGGATCGGTGTGCTGCAGCAAACGGCCAATGGCGTCGTAACGGTACTCATCAACGCCCTGCCCACTGTCGCTACGCCGGGTCAGGTTGCCGCTGCGGTCATAGTCGTAGCGGGTCTCGAACAGCGGGGCTGCATCCTTCAGGATGGACTGCGACGTCATCAGGTTGCGACTGTCGTAGCTGAAATTCCGCTGCAGATGTGGGCTCAGGGTTTCCTGTGTCGTTCGCCCCAATGCATCGCGCTGCATGAGGATTGGCGATTCGTCGTTGATCGCCATCGAGATTGTTTGATCGCGCAGGTCGTATCCAATTACCAAACGATTCCCCGCCGAGGTTTCGCGCGACACGCGATTGCCAACCTCGTCGTAACCGTAGCCCACGCGGAAGCCGTCCTGCAGCTCCTCAAGCAACTGACCAACTGGATCGTAGCGGCGCTTCACAGCGCGGGATGGATTGCGCATTTCAACCAGTTGACCAAGCTTGTCGTAAACGAAATGCTCCTGTAGCTGCTGGCCTGGATGACGTATATCCGGCAGGGTCTTACGGGTAATCCGCCCCATCTTGTCTGTGTTGAACGCGATCTTCTGGCCGAGTGGATCCACCGTGGCAGTCAGCCGACCGGCTGCGTCATAGCTGTAGCGCCGCGCTTGCCCCCAATAGTCGACCTCCTCGACGATCCGTCCAAGTGGATCACGCAGCAGCTGATAGGTCTCGCCGCGCTGGTTGATAACCGCGATCAGTTGCTCTTCGCTGTCGTAGCGGTATTCCACCGCATGACCATCGGCCTGCAGGCGTCGGCCAATCTGGCCGATACCAACATACTCCAGCCGGGTCTGCGTACCAGCTTCATCGGTGTAACGAACAAGCTGGTCTTCCGCGTCGTACTCGCAGCGCACGCCTGCCCCGTCGGACGTCGCCGTCGCCAACAAGCGGCCCTTGGCGTCGTACTCGTAGCGACTGATCTGGCCCAACGGATCAAGCTGGCGCAGCAGATTGCCCAGCGCATCCTGCTCGTAACGGCTCTCATACCCGAGTGCATCGACAACAGCGGCGACCAGACCATGGCGGTCATAGCGCAACTGCGTAACCGCCTGCCGAGCATTGGTCTGTGCTATCAGCTGGCCACTCGCATCGTATTCATAACGTGTGATGGCCGCCAATGGATCGCTCTGCGCAACCATCAGCCCGCGCCCGTCATAGCTCTGCTGCCAGGTAGCACCATCCGGCGAACGCAGTGCGATCATGTGATCGTTGTCGTCGTACTCCATCTGCAGCGTGCTGCCGTCCGCCCGTGTCAGGCAGCACAGGTTGCCGCGTGCATCGTAAGCAAAGCCCGTGCGCAGGCCTTCCGGATCCGTGACCGCCACCGTGCGGCCGAAGTCGTCGTACTCGAAGAAGGTGACGCCGTCCAGAGGATCTATTTCGCACAGCGGCAACTGGTTCTCATCGAACTTGATCACACTCAGGTGGCCAAGCGAATCGGTCACGCGCGTCTCGCGCAGCAGTGCGTCGTACTCGAAATGGTAGTCGTACAGGCCGCCATCGCCCCAGGAGTGCACTACCCGACCCTGCGCATCGAACGCGTAGTAGAACGACAGCCCGACCCGGTCCGTGTGCTGCACCAATCGATGCTGTTGATAGACAAATGTGCGCGCCGCACCCAAAGCATCCAGCGCCGCAGCCAGATCACCTTCACTGCTGTAGCGGTAACTCACCAGCGGATGCACCAGCCCGGTTGCCGGGTCGTGCAGTGCCATCCGCTCGATGCGGCCATGGCGCACATCCACGTCGATGAAGCGGCCTTGCAGGCCATCGACACCACTCTCGACGATACGTACCAGATGGCCATCGTTGCGTTCGAAGCGCCAGTAGTTGCCACTGGCGTCTTCGATGCGTTCCAACGCCAGCAGGCCATGCGCTGGTAGCGCAGCAACTCCGCTCGGCAGGTCCCCGCCGAACACATACTGCAGCCCGCCCTTGAAGCGCACCCGCAGCTGACCGTGCCGGCGCAGCAGGCGCGCACCATCCACAAAGTCGAGTATCGCTGCCGCTTCACCATCAACCGGTGGCAGCTCGGGGAAGAACGCAACCTGCCCCGGCCCCGACATCCACACCGAGCCGTCGGCCAGCACTTCCAACGTGATATCGGCAGCTGTCTGCCAGCCGATACCACAGGCGCCGCCGCGCCCGATCTGGGCGGAGCTATAGCTGCGCTGCCACGCGAACGGCAGACGGCCTGGGATTTCAAAATCCCGGTGACTGACCACAACGCTGCCGTCGCGGATATCAACCGGCTCGGCGCGCAGGATCTTGCATTTAAGCGTGCCAGACGGCAGATGCCCCCACTTTCCTTGACGCCACTTCTTGAAGGCATCCATCTTGCCCTGGAAGAATTTGCTCTTGCGCAGCTTGCCCAACCCGGCAAACGCGGCGCGGAACGCCATCGCTGTCCACGAAATTGTTGGCGGCCCGCCCACGGTCACGCTGCTGGGAATGGCCACGTTCAAACCGGTCGGCAAGGACATCGCGCGCAGCGGCTTCTTCGGCTTCTTCACCCGGAAGGGGTTGATCATCCCGGCCAGGTTGCAGTCCAGCACCGGCATCGCCAGCCTGGAGAACGGCTCGCCATCCGCGGATACGGTGCGGCTGCCCATGAAGATTTCTTCACCGTCGAACTGCGGACCCATCGGCGCCGCCAATGGTGGCGCCCAAACGCCGAGCGGAATATGCACGTCCAGCCCGCCAGTTCCGGCGGTCGCGCGATGCACACCATTGACCTTGATCGTCGAGCCGATAAACGGAATGTAGTCGAAGGGATCCAGCACCAAGCCGATATGCGGCGTTGGCAGCGGGCTTGGCGGCACCGCATACATGTGGATGTCGATGCCCAACTGCGGATCGAGGTGTTTGGCGGCGATGCTCATGGCAACACTCCTTGTCGCTCAGATCGCGCGCAGCAATGCACGCAGGAAGGCTTTGACCTCGTCGCGATAGTCGGCACTGATCCAGGCCACGACGATGATCCCGACCACGATGGCCACCGCCATCACTGCTGTTTTCCTGCTTGGCGTCATGCCAGTGCTGCTCCTGCCGTTGTTGATGCGTCACGTGTCACAGCCGATGGCTGCAGTAGAGCTGAGGGATCGGGCAGTGGCTGCATCGCCGGCGGCTCGCTCCATACGGGTATCTCGTGGTCCAGCGGATGCTCGAGCGTCGGAATACCGTTCCAATGGGGATCGAGGAAGTCGCGGCCCACGGCGACGATCTTGCGGAAGAACTCATCGCCGGCCTGGATCAAGCGCTCGCGTTCCTGCTGGGCGCGATGGAATCCCTGCTCCAACGCTGCGTCCAACTGCACCTCGATGGCGTCGAGCGCAGCGCGTGCGGGCCGCGGGCCCAGCGCCATGGCGTTGCTCTCGGCATCAACAAACACCTTGGTGCTGGCCTGTACATAGTCTGCCGAAACCTCCTGCAGCTTCTCGCAGCGTCGTGCGTCCTGCAGCAACAGCAGATCCCACAATGCCTGCGGTAAGGTCGTCGTCTTGCGGTCTGCCGGCGACAGCGGCTTTGCGATGCGAATCGCTTCCAGCAGCTCGCTGCGCGCGACCTCTTTGTTACCCGCCTGCAACTGGCACCAACCGGCCATGCGCTGCCCTTCCAGCTGGAACATGGGATTGGGGATACTGGCGGCCGACGCCGATGCCTGCAGATAGGTTTGTGCGGCGCGTTCTGGCTGCTTTGCGGTCAACCAGCAACCGGCTTCGCCAAACCAGCTCTGCATCACCAGATCCGCGCCTGCGGCATTACCGCCTGAGCGGGCACTCTCCGCAGCGCTGCGCGCAGTGCGGTAAGCATTGATGGCATTGGCGTGGTCGCCGTGCTTGAGCCAGCTGCCTGCCACCATCATCTGCACTACCGATTGCTGGTCGTGCCAGCCGCTGCGCGATGCCAGCGCCTGCGCGCGATCGGCGCGGGCTAGCACCTGTGCGGGGCTACCGCGTTCGATCAGCAGCATCAGGTCAGCAAGCAACTGACGGTACAGCACCTCTGGGCCGCGTCCACTCGCCTGCGCGGCGGTGTCACGGGCAATGGCGAACATATCGACCTCGCCGCCGATCAAGGCAGCCGTGTCACTGTGCTTGTCCAACAGCGATTGCCAACGCGGATCTTCCTGGGTGTCGACCAACACCAATCGCAGACGCTTGCCCGGGCCGGCGCTGAGTGCCGCCGATATCCAGCGCTCAAAGCCGTCACCCGGGGCATGGCGTTCTGGCTCAAACACTGCCGCCATCATGCGCATATGGTCGCCATGATGCGCAACAAAACTCTCAAGCACCTCAATCACGCCGGCAGCCGAGTCCGGGTGGGTTTCATTGGGGCCGCGCCATCCAAGTGAAACGCCCTGCTCGCGCAGTTCATCCTGACTGCCGAGATAGCGCTCCAACAAGTCCTGCTTGATCTGCCGGCTGTAGCGGAAACCGAGCTCGTAGCGCGCATCGATACGCAGGAAATAGTCCGGCGTATTGCGTCCTTCGTCGTGCCGCTGCATCTCGAAGAATGCAGCAAGCAGGCGGCTGGCGTTGGCTGGCAAGCGCCATATCAGCAATCGCCTGGATGGATCGGAACTGGCCTGTAACCAGGCTTCGCGCAAGGTGTCGAGGCCGCGCAACATGGGGGTATCCTGCACGCTGAATCTCCGTTCTGCTTAGCAGTTGAGCTTGATCTCGCTACCATTGACCGAAACGCCACTGGCGTTGATCACCACCTCTGAACCACCGGCGCTTATCCTGATCTCACCGGCGGTAATCTCGATGGCGGACGATTCGCCCACTGCAGCGATCAGCTTGGCTGCGGACGACAAGGTCATGTCGCCGGTCGAGAACTGCGAGTGGGTTTCAGTGACACCCTGCTCGAAGGTTCCCTCCACACCGATGGTGCGCGAGCCCTTGTTGGCATCCTCCACCGCACCGGTGACTCCGCGCTTGTCCAGGCCCGTAATCGTGGTTTCCCGCCCTGCCAGGTATTGCTCGGTAACCTTTCCCTGCACCTGTTCCCACGAGGTCGAGGTGATGGTCTGCTTCCACGTGCCAGTGCGCTGGCTGATGTAGTTGCCGGTCAATGTCGTGGTGAAAGAACCGGTGATGGTTTCGGTATAGCCGGCAGCGAGAATCGTCTTGGTCTGACCGGTGTGATAGGTCTCGGCGACGGCGCCGGTGACATCGGTAGTGCGTGTGCCGGTCACGGTCGAGGTATCGGTACCGGTAACGGTGATGCCGCGATTGCCGGTGATACCGATGGTCTGGTTGCCGCCCACCGTCATGCCGTGGTCAACCGCTACACTCGTGGTCTTGTTGTTGAGGATGCTCGCGGTCTGGTCATTGAGCACGGTGGTAACCATGTCGCGCTGCGCACGCATGTTCAACAGCTCGCCCCCCGCACCATCGTGCATGGAGACTTCGTTCCAACCACCGCCTTTGACCGTTTTCGACTTCAGGCCGCTGACTTCCATGCCGAACGGCGGCATGTTCTGCTCGTTGTAGACACGGCCGGTGATGATCGGGCGATCCGGATCGCCATCAAGAAAATCGACGATGACTTCCTGGCCGATACGTGGCGGCGACACGCCGCCCATGTCGGCGCCCGCCCAAGGGCTGGAGCTACGGATCCAGCATGAGGCGTTCTCACGTCGATCCAGCTTCCTGTCCCAGTGGAACTGTACCTTCACCCGGCCATAGGCATCGGCATGCAGCTCTTCGCCCGGCGGGCCGACCACCGTTGCGGTCTGCGGCCCTGGCATGCGTGGCCACGGTGTCTGTCGCAAGGGACGGAACGGAATGCGCCTGCGCAATACCTGCGCCTGCATCTCAACGCTGGGCAGCTCCGCACTGGAGAAATCACTGGCGAAATTATTGTGACCCTCGCGCTGCATCGACACCACGAAGAACTCACGGTCTGCCTCATCGCGACCAATGAAATCAGGATGCCGCTCGAGACTGAAGCAAGCACCGGCTGCTAGCTCACCGGCATTGCCAGCGCATTCGAACAACTTGGTCGGCCAGCTCACTTCCTCGTTACGTACTGCCGCCAAGGCTTCACCAACTCGGCTGTTTGCAAAGCGTGCTGCGCCGTCATAACGGTATTGCTCCAGCGGCGGCAACAAGCCCATCGGTACCTGGTTGCCCTGGTTTCCATCAAGTTGCTGCTTGGGTTGCTTGAAATCAAAACTGCGCAATGTCTGCGCGCTCGGCCCTACCCTGCGCCGCGCGCCCCAGCGATGCAGGCCGGTACGCGCCAAGGTGCCTTGATCGGACACATACGCGATCGCAGCTGGGTCACCGTGTACGACACTGAGCGTGGAGTCATCACTGATGACCAGCGTATGCCCTTCATCATCATGTACGAAGCTGTAGTACAGACCCGCGTCTTCCAGCAGGCGACTGACGAAGGCAAAGTCGGATTCATTGTACTGCACGCAATACGACAAGGGTTGCAGCTTGCCTGCATTGAGATCGTAGCGGTAGCGCGCCAACTGTTCGTAGCCGGCAAACACTTCTTCGATGATCTGCAGGACGTTCTTGTCCTGGAAGATGCGGCAATTGCTGGTGTAATCGAGGAAAGCGAACCAAGGTGCCACTTCGGCGCGGTAACTGTTGAACTGTGCCTGTTGCCCGGTGCTGGCGAATTCGCGCACATAGCCGTGCACACTGCGGCTACCGAATTCGTCGCCCAGAAGCAGACGTAGCGGCTGCCCAACCAGCTGCTTCAGTTCCAGCCTTGGCTGGGTAGACAGCAACTCGACGTGATAGAGGAATGGCGCGGAGACCGATTCATTGCCGTCAAAGCGCTTGACCAGAAATGTCTCTGGTGAAAGCGCTGTTTCCACTCGAACCAGGCGGCGGTCTTGATGCAGGCGTTGCAAGCCGCCTGCTGCTGAAAGTGATTCTGCAAACATCGGGCGTTCCGTCGTCCCATGCGTTGTCGAGAACCCGACTGTGCCATTGCTTTATGTAACGCGCCAGTTTTCTGACACCCATATCGGGTCTTTGAATGCTGAATTCGTAGGAATGTATTAGTCGATGGCGGGCTTCATCACGCAGTCCTCACGCAACCAAATCGCGGCTTGGCGGTGAACTGCGCGGATTCTGCTATCGGCGGCTTACAGAGGTGTTTGTTGTCTGGACATTCGAGACACGTCTTTAGCGATGCAGGTCACACAAAGCCGTGCAGACAAGTGTTGTCGCCCGGGCGAGCGCAGCGCAACCCGGGAAAGGAACCAGAATTTTTTCAGGCTTTCTGACTGCGTTCCCAGATGCGCTGCCCGCACCGGGTGCGTGCTACGAGTGCTGATGGATCAGGGGTTAAGCCCCTGCCGAGCATGGCTCGGCACTACAAGGGGGCGCACGCGTCAGGTCAAACGGATGCGCAGTGCTCGACGATCAATTGGATGGCTTTGCCGCCGCGATAGTCGTCGCTCACCAGTCGGTAGGCTAGCTGTACGTGCTGCGCGGGTGCGGTGCCGGTCCAGCCGCTGAAATGGATCGCATTGATCCGCGCCGTGCTGCCGGTCTGACGCAATACGAACTTCAGATGGCGCTCCTTGAGTACGCGCCACTCAAGCACTTCGAAAGCACCGTCAAACAAAGGTTCGGCGAAGCCCTGCCCCCACGGACCGGCAAGACGCAGTGCTTCGGCGTGCTGGAAATCCAGTTCGGCAGGCGACAACTCGCCATCGCTGAGCAACTGCTGTTGCAGCAATGCCGGGTCCAGACTGCGTTGTACCTGTTGCTCGAAGGCTGCCTTGAACGCATCCAGATTTGCCAATGGCAAACTCAGCCCCGCAGCCATCGCATGGCCACCGAACTTCTCCATCAATCCTGGATGATTGGCGTTGATCGCAGCCAAGGCATCACGGATGTGGAAGCCGCTGATCGAACGTGCCGAACCACGCAGCGCATCGCCACCGGGTTCAGCCGGTGCAAAGGCAATCACCGGCCGATGCAGGCGATCCTTCATCTTCGATGCAACCAGGCCTACGACGCCCGGATGCCACTCCGCATCGAACAGACACGCCGCAACCGGCCGCTGCATGTCGTCATCCAGCACGGCGCGGGCAACCGCACGTTCGGCATCGTCGGTCATGATCTGCTGCACGGCGCGGCGCTCGGCATTGATCTCTTCGAGCAGCGTGGCGATTTCCCGCGCCTGTGCTGGATCTTCGGTCAACAACAGCTCGATGCCCAGCGCCATGTCTTCCAGACGCCCTGCCGCATTCAAACGCGGCGCAACGGCGTAACCGATGTCGCTGGCGCTGAGCCGGCGCGGGTCACGTCCGCTCACCTCGATCAAGGCCTGCAGACCGACGCTGGCCTTGCCAGCGCGCAGACGGCGTAAACCCGCTGAAACCAGGGCGCGATTATTCTCATCCAGTGCCACCAGATCGGCGACAGTGCCGACGGCGACCAGGTCCAGCAGCGTAAGCAGATCGGGTTCCGGCTGGGTCCCGAATGCTGCCTGCTCGCGCAGGTGCCGACGCAACGCCATCAACACGTAGAAGATGACGCCGACACCGGCCAGCGCTTTGCTGGGGAATGCGTCACCGTCCACGTTCGGATCGACGATCGCATCGGCTGGCGGCAGCTGCTCACCAGGAAGATGGTGATCGGTGACCAGCACCTGCCAACCCAAGGCTTTTGCTGCGCGCACACCAGCATGACAGGCGATGCCGTGATCGACCGTGACCAGCAGGTCCGGCTTCAACGCGGCAAGTTCTTCGACCAGCGACGGCGACAGACCATAGCCATGCACCATCCGGTTCGGCACGGCATGCACCACATCGCGTGCGCCCAGCATACGCAGACCACGCACGCCTACCGCACAGGCGGTGGCGCCGTCGCAGTCGAAATCACCGACGATGAGAATGCGCTTGTCGTTGGCGATTGCAGCGGCCAGCAACTGCACCGCAGCCTGCATGCCCCCCAGCAGATCAGGTGCATGCAACTGGGCCAGTCGTGGCTGCGCCTGCTCTGGCGTGGTAGCACCGCGTGCTGCATAGATGCGGCGCAGCAACGGCAGGGTTTCATCGTTCCAGCCGTCGACCGCGACCATGTCGCGGCGAACGATCTTCAAACTGTCACTCATCAGCAAGCGTCATGATCGGTTTCTTCCACATGCGCCAACGCTGCCCGCGGGTGATGCGATAGCCGGTGCCGTCCTCGAAGTCCAGCTGCAGCTCGCTGAGTTCGCCACGCTTGAGTGCATCGAGCAAGGGGGTGATCGCATCCCGCGCGAGTTGCTGCAGCGAACGCAGTTGGCGCAGATCGACCAGTGCATCCACGCTCTGCTCACCGCCCAGGCGCACGCCGGCCATCGCGGCCAGGCCCTGCACCAAGGCATCGCGGCTACGTACCTGCGCGTGCGCGGTGTGTACCGATGCCGGCAAGCTGCCAGCACCCCAGAACCACAGCGAATTTACTGCACGCTGGCCTTGGGCCACGCGTTGTTCATTCCAGGGATGCTGGTGCAGGACCACCTGCGCTTCGGTCATCAAAGCGCGCCAACGGCGTCCGTTCTCACCGTTGGGAAGATGCGAAAACAAGTCGTCGCCGAGCACTACATCCGGTTCTGCAAACTCGGGCAGCGGCGTATCGGCCGGTAGACGCAGGTACCAACGCGAGGGCGTGGGCGCATCCAATTGATAGCCGAAGCCTGCGAACAAAGGCTGCAACGCTGGCAACAAGGTGTCCACGTCAGCCTGTTCCAAGCGTAGCGTTTCGGCGGCTGCCATCAAACGCGCGCCCTGCATGTCCGGCACGATATTGGCTGGATCGGCGCGCAGCCAGAAGCCGCCAGCGGCATCGCCGGCATCGGTCTGGCGGGTCAAGGCGGCGGCCGACCAGTCGGCCGGCTGCACGCTGAAGTGACGGCGCAGCTGCGCAGATTCACCGGCCGTACCGAGCGAACGCTCGGCACGACCCAGTGCCGCGGCCACCTGCGCCGGCAGTTCGCCTGCCGGAAAACGGCTGCGCGCTGGCAGCAGCAGTGTGGCCTTGGCCATCGTCAGTCGAGGTATTCGACGCTGACGATTTCGTACTCGCGCTGGCCAGCCGGCGCATCGATGGCGATGGCGTCGCCTTCGTTCTTGCCGATCAGGGCGCGCGCCACCGGCGAGGAAATGGCAATCAAGCCCAGCTTGATGTCCGCTTCCAGGTCACCGACGATCTGGTAACGCTTTTCTTCGTCGCTCTCGACGTCAGCCAGGGTCACCGTTGCGCCGAACACCACCTTGCTGCCGGCGTTGAGCTTGCTGATGTCGATGACTTCCGAATGCGACAACTCACCTTCCAGCTGCTTGATGCGGCCTTCGATGAAGCCCTGCTCTTCGCGTGCGGCGTGGTACTCGGCGTTTTCCTTCAGGTCACCGTGCTCGCGTGCTTCGGCGATGGCGGCGATGACCTTGGGGCGCTTCTCGGACTTCAGGTGATCCAGCTCGTCACGCAGGCGCTTGGCGCCTTTCATGGTGATGGGGGCTCTCATGCATTCAACTCCTTGTGCAGTTCCTGCAGCGACAACACCGGACCGGTGCCACGGAACTCCAGCGACTGCACCAGCGCCTTGGCGCCAGCAACGGTGGTGGAATACGTGATGCGGTTCTGCAGTGCCTCGCGGCGGATCGAGAACGAGTCGTTGATCGCAGCACGGCCTTCGGTCGTGTTGACGATGTAGACGATCTCGCCATTCTTGATGCTGTCCACGATGTGCGGACGGCCTTCAACTACCTTGTTGACGACGTCACAGGTATAACCGTGCTGCTGCAACCACGCGGCCGTGCCGCGGGTAGCCACCAGCGAATAACCACGCTCGACCAGGCCCTGCACCGCCGGCATCACGCGCTGCTTGTCAGCGTCGCGCACCGAGATGAAGACCTTGCCGACCGGCGGGGTCTTGATGCTGCCGGCTTCCTGCGCACGTGCGAACGCTGCGCTGAAGGTACGGCCTACACCCATCACCTCACCGGTGGAGCGCATCTCCGGCCCGAGGATCGGATCGACGCCCTGGAACTTGGCGAACGGGAAGATCGCTTCCTTCACCGAGTAGTAGTCCGGCACGATTTCCTTGGTCGCGCCCTGCTCGGCCAGCGTCTTGCCGGCCATGCAGCGGGCGGCGATCTTGGCCAGCGCCATGCCGGTGGCCTTGGACACGAACGGCACGGTGCGCGAGGCACGCGGGTTGACTTCCAGCAGGTAGATCACGTCCTTGCCATCGGCATCGGCCTGGATCGCGAACTGGGTGTTCATCAGGCCGACGACCTGCAGTGCCTTGGCCAGCTCGGTGACCTGGCGACGCAGTTCGGCCTGGGTTTCAGCCGACAGCGAGTACGGCGGCAGCGAGCAGGACGAGTCACCGGAGTGCACGCCGGCTTCTTCGATGTGCTCCATCACGCCGCCGATCAGGACCTTGCCGTCCTTGTCGCAGATGATGTCGACGTCGGCTTCGACCGCGGCGTCGAGGAAGTGGTCCAGCAGCACCGGCGAATCGTTGGACACCTTGACCGCGTCGCGCACGTAGCGGGCCAGGTCGGCTTCGCTGTAGACGATTTCCATTGCACGGCCGCCAAGCACGTAGCTCGGGCGCACCACCAGCGGGTAGCCGATTTCGCGGGCCAGCAGCAGGGCTTCCTGGTCGTTGCGGGCAATGCGGTTCGGCGGCTGCTTCAGGCCGAGCTTCTCGACCAGCTGCTGGAAGCGCTCACGGTCTTCGGCCAGGTCGATGGAGTCCGGCGAGGTGCCGATCACCGGCACGCCATTGGCTTCCAGCGCTCGCGCCAGCTTCAGCGGGGTCTGGCCACCGTACTGCACGATCACGCCCTTGGGCTGCTCCAGCTCGACGATCTCCAGCACGTCTTCCAGCGTCAGCGGCTCGAAGTACAGGCGGTCGGAGGTGTCGTAATCGGTCGAAACGGTTTCCGGGTTGCAGTTGACCATGATGGTTTCAAAACCATCCTCGCGCAGGGCGAGCGCAGCGTGCACGCAGCAGTAGTCGAACTCGATGCCCTGGCCGATGCGGTTCGGGCCACCGCCCAGGATCATGATCTTGTCGCGGTTGCTGGGTGCGGCCTCGCACTCGTCCTCGTAGGTCGAGTACAGGTAGGCGGTGCCGGTGGCGAACTCGCCGGCGCAGGAGTCAACACGCTTGTAGACCGGACGCACCTTGTGGGCGCGACGCAGTGCACGGATGGCCGCTTCGTTGGTGCCGGTCAGCTGTGCCAGGCGAGCGTCGGAGAAACCGGCGCGCTTGAGCTTGCGCAGGCGCGCTGCGTTCAGCGAATCGATGCCTTCGGCATGGACCTGCTTTTCGTCAGCGATGATCTCTTCGATCTGGTCGAGGAACCACGGGTCGATGTGCGACAGGCCGTAGATTTCTTCCACGCTCATGCCGGTGCGGAAGGCATCGCCCACGTAGAACAGACGCTCCGGGCCCGGGGCCTTGAGCTCACGCTTCATGGTGGCGACGTCGTCGGCATTGCCCAGGTCCAGCTCGGTCGGGTCGAGGCCGACCTTGCCGGTTTCCAGGCCACGCAGCGCCTTCTGCAGCGATTCCTTGAAGGTGCGGCCCATCGCCATCACCTCGCCCACCGACTTCATCTGGGTGGTCAGGCGCGCGTCGGCGGCCGGGAACTTCTCGAAGGCAAAGCGCGGAATCTTGGTGACGACGTAGTCGATGGACGGCTCGAACGAGGCAGGGGTCAGGCCGCCGGTGATTTCGTTCTTCAATTCGTCCAGGGTGTAACCGACAGCCAGCTTGGCGGCGACCTTGGCGATCGGGAAGCCAGTGGCCTTGGAGGCCAGTGCCGAGGAACGCGACACGCGCGGGTTCATCTCGATCACCACCACGCGGCCGGTGGTCGGGCTGATGCCGAACTGCACGTTCGAACCGCCGGTATCCACGCCGATCTTGCGCAGCACGGCGATGGAGGCATCGCGCAGGCGCTGGTATTCCTTGTCGGTCAAGGTCTGCGCCGGTGCCACGGTGATCGAGTCACCGGTGTGCACGCCCATCGGGTCCAGGTTCTCGATCGAGCAGACGATGATGCAGTTGTCCGCGGTGTCGCGGACCACTTCCATTTCGAATTCCTTCCAGCCCAGCACCGATTCTTCGACCAGCACTTCGGTGGTCGGCGACAGTTCCAGGCCGCGACCAACGATCTCGATCAGCTCTTCGCGGTTGTAGGCGATGCCGCCGCCGCTGCCGCCAAGAGTGAAGGACGGACGGATGATGGTCGGGTAACCAACGCGGGTCTGGATTTCCAGCGCCTCTTCCAGCGTGTGGGCGACGGCGGCGGTCGGGCATTCCAGGCCGATCTCGCCCATCGCCACGCGGAACAGCTCGCGGTCTTCGGCCATGCGGATGGCTTCGCGCTTGGCGCCGATCAGTTCGACGTTGTACTTCTCCAGCACGCCGTTGTCCGCCAGGTCCAGCGCGCAGTTCAGCGCGGTCTGGCCACCCATGGTCGGCAGCAGCGCGTCGGGGCGCTCCTTGTCGATGATCTTCTCGACCGTCTGCCAGTTGATCGGCTCGATGTAGACGGCATCAGCCATCTCCGGGTCGGTCATGATCGTGGCCGGGTTGGAGTTCACCAACACCACGCGGTAACCCTCGTCACGCAGCGCCTTGCACGCCTGCGCGCCGGAGTAGTCGAACTCACAGGCTTGGCCGATGACGATCGGGCCGGCGCCGATGATCAGGATGGTTTTTAGGTCGGTGCGCTTTGGCATTTTCTTCTCTAAGTCAGTACAGCGTGTCTGGGGGAAGTGATCGCACGCTGTCGATCAGGAAAACTCTTCTGGATCAATCGTGACACCGCATTGGCTCTGGATGCGCTCGCTCAGGCGCAGCGGCAGGCCATCAGGCATCTCGCCCAGTTCCGCAAGCACGGCGCCCAACGCTTCATAGGAGCCGCTGGCCATGAACTCACCTACCTGCTTGCGCTCCAGTTCACTGGGCTCGCCCTCGAACTCGGCCGGCAAGGCGGTGCCGTACATCATCTGGCGCTGGGTCGCGACCATGCGCTTGCCGCCCTGGCTCGAATAGAACGCTTGCCAGCGCTTGAGGTGCTGCTGCCCGTCGTTGCCAAGATTGGCGACCAGGCGATCCACCAGTGCTTCATTCAGCACCTCGCCGATCGGCGTGGCCAGGCACTCGCGTTGTGCTGCCGGAATCTGCGGGAAGAGCGTGACATTGGCCAACATGGACGTGGCCGCGTCATTGCCCATGCGCTCGAAGCCGGTCAGCGGCAGCAGATCGCGGATCTCCTGCGCGGTCACTGGCGCCGCACTGGCCACCGAGGTGGCCAGCAGCGCCGGCAACATCAGCCAGCGCGCCTTGCTCACGCCTTGGCCCCTTCCATCAGGGTGATGAAGCGATCAAACAACGGTGCCACGTCACGCGGACCCGGCGAGGCTTCCGGATGCCCCTGGAAGGAGAACGCCGGCGCATCGGTCAGCGCGATGCCCTGGATGGTCTGGTCGAACAGCGAGCGATGGGTGACCCGCACATTGGCAGGCAGCACGCTTTCGTCGATGGCGAAGCCGTGGTTCTGCGAGGTGATCATCACCCGGCCGTCGTCGATGTCCTGCACCGGGTGGTTGGCACCGTGGTGGCCGTGGCCCATCTTCATGGTCTTGGCGCCTGCGGCCAGACCGAGCAGCTGGTGGCCCAGGCAGATACCGAAGGTCGGGACCTTCTGCTCGACGAAGGTCTTGATCGCGCTGATGGCGTAGTCGCAGGGTTCCGGATCGCCCGGGCCGTTGGACAGGAACACGCCGTCCGGCTTCAGTGCCAGTACTTCAGCAGCCGGGGTCTGTGCAGGCACCACGGTCAACTCGCAGCCGCGCTCGGCCAGCATGCGCAGGATGTTGGTCTTCACGCCGAAGTCGTAAGCCACAACCTTGAACTTCGGTTCGGCGCGCACGAATTCGTTGCGGTCCAGGTCCAGCTGGCCTTCGGTCCAACCGTAGGACTTGTCGGTGCTGACCACCTTGGCCAGATCCATGCCCTTCAGGCCAGGGAACTTGCGCGCGGCTTCCAGTGCCTTCTCGACATCGATGTCGGGACCAGCCATCAGCGCGCCGTTCTGGGCGCCGCGCTCACGCAGGATGCGGGTCAGCTTGCGGGTATCGATGCCGGAGATGGCAACCACGCCGCGCTGGATCAACCAATCCTGCAGCGACACCTGGTTGCGCCAGTTGCTCGGGCGGCGCGGAACGTCGCGGACGATCAGGCCCGATGCCCATACCTTGGAAGCTTCGTCGTCCTGGTCGTTCATACCGGTGTTGCCGATATGCGGGTACGTCAGGGTGATCATCTGCCGGGCGTAGGACGGATCGGTCAGCATTTCCTGGTAACCGGTCATGGCGGTGTTGAACACCACCTCACCCACGGATAGGCCGGGCGCGCCTACGGATTCGCCCTCGAATACGGTGCCGTCTTCGAGCACGAGAATTGCGGCTTGGGTCACGGGAATCTCACTTTGGCTACCGGGGGACTCCGAAGCCACGCCTGCGTTCACGGTCAAAAACCGGTTGCAAAAAAGCGCGGACGGCGGTCTGGGAACCGGTCCGGCTAACGTGTTTCGGCGAGCCGGAATTGTAAAGGCAAGGGGGCACCAACGCCAGCGCCCCGTGCGCTTCCCTTCAGCTGTTCAGTGGTGACAAAAGCCATGTTCCGGAAGGAATGTGCCACGCATTCAGCTGTTTCAGGCCTGCTCGGACGTCCCGACCAGATCCCGCACCCGGTATTGCCCCGGACTGCGCTGGCGCAGCTGCTTGGCCGCATGCAGCGCCCCGCGCGCGAAAATGTCGCGGTTGGTGGCGCGGTGTACCAGCTCCACCCGCTCGCCCAGCCCGGTGAACTGCACGAAATGCTCGCCGATGATGTCGCCGGCACGCAGGCTGGCATAGCGCGGCTCCGCGCCACCGTGCTGGGCCGATTCGCCCAGCGTCAGTGCGGTGCCGGATGGCGCATCCTTCTTGTGCACATGATGGGATTCGACGATGTCGCAGTCCCAGCCCGGCAATGCCGCCGCTGCACGCTCGACCAGCTCGGCCAGCACCGCGACACCAAGGCTGAAGTTTGTCGCCCAAACCAGAGGAATCTTGCTCGCGGCGGCGGCCAACGCGGCCTGCTGCGCCGCGCTGATGCCGGTTGTACCCGACACCAGGCCCACGCCACGCTCCACGCACAGCGCCAGCACCGGGTCAAAACCCTCCGGCAGGCTGAAATCAATCGCCACATCGAATGCCGGCGCAGCGGACAGCTCGCTGGCAGCAAAATGCGGAATACCGTCGATCACACGCTGTATCGGCGGTTTACGCACCACGGCGGCAACCACCTGCAGCGAGGAATCTTCTGCCGCGATGCGCAGCAGGGCTTGGCCCATGCGCCCGGAGGCACCATGGATCAGCAAACGGGTCGGAGTCGTATTCATGCCGGCACGCTAACGCTTCAGCAGCCCAACACACAAGCGCACAGCGCGCGTTTACGCAACGCAGCGCCGAATCCAGCTCTTGTGGGAGCGGCGTAAGCCGCGAAGCAGACATTGCCGGGGACCCAACACATCCCTGCAATCTGATGGCGTTCAAGCTTCGCGGCTTACGCCGCTCCCACAAAAAAAAACCGATGCCAGCTATCTGACATCGGTTCCTGTCTCACTTAAATGCCGCGAGTCCCTCAGTGCTGCTTGGGCTCGCTCGGCCCGCAGCTGTTGCAGCCACCACACGCACCCGCAGCACTGGCCGCCGGCGGTGCCAGGCGCCGCCCCCAGGCCTGCAGCCGGGGCGAACGCTGCGGCTTCACCAGCCATAGCGCCAACAGGCCTCGCAGCTTGCGCAACACGCCCGGGAACTGCTTCTTCAGCACAACCCAGGCACTGACCAGCACCGCCAGGGCGATGATCAGGTATTGCAGCAGCAGGCCCTTGTCCATCAGCCGGCTCCCAGCGCCACCGCCACCTGGTAGGTGACGAAGGCGGCCAGATAGGCCGCGCCGAACAGGTAGACCGTGGCGAACGCCATCTGCTTCCACGAGTTGGTCTCGCGCTTGATGGTAGCCAGGGTTGAGATGCACATCGGCGCGTAGATGAACCACACCATCAGCGACAAACCGGTCGCCAGGGTCCAGCCATCGCTGATCACCGGCGTCAGCGCCTGGATCGCGGCATCGTCATCGGCAGCCGACAAGGCGTAGATCGTGGCCAGCGAAGACACCGCCACTTCACGCGCACCCATGCCCGGAATCAAGGCGATGCAGATCTGCCAGTTGAAGCCCAGCGGGGCGAAGATCACCGCCATCGCGTGGCCGATCTGGCCGGCGAAGCTGTAATCGATGGCCGGCATGGTCGCGTTCTCGGGTGCGCCCGGATACGACAGCAGGAACCACAGCAGGATGGTCAGCGACAGGATGATGCCGCCCACGCGCTTGAGGAAGATCATCGCGCGCTCGTACAAGCCGACCAGCAGGTCGCGCGGATTCGGCAGGCGGTACGACGGCAACTCCAGCATCAAGGGGTGCTCGCTCTTGTCGCGACGGAACTTCTTCATCGTCCACGACATCACCAGGGCGCTGAGGATACCCGCCACATACAGCGAGAACAGCACCAGGCCCTGCTGGTTGAACACGCCCCACACGGTCTTGGCCGGGATGAAGGCGCCAATCAGCAAGGCATACACCGGCAGGCGTGCCGAGCAGGTCATCAGCGGCGCCACCAGTATGGTCGCCAGGCGATCACGCGGGTCCTGGATGGAACGGGTCGACATGATGCCCGGCACCGCACAGGCGAAGCTGGACAGCAGCGGAATGAACGAACGCCCGGACAAGCCGGCCGAAGCCATCATCCGATCCAGCAGGAAGGCAGCGCGCGGCAGGTAACCGGATTCCTCCAGCGCCAGGATGAAGGCGAACAGGATCAGGATCTGTGGCAGGAACACCAGCACGCCACCTACGCCGGCAATGATGCCGTCCACCAGCAGGCTGCTCAGCGGCCCTTCCGGCAGCTTCTCGGCCACCACCGGCCCGAGCCAGCCGAAGGCCGCCTCGATGCCATCCATCAACGGCGTGGCCCAGGCATACACCGCCTGGAAGATCAGGAACATGACCACGGCCAGGGTCAGCAGACCGAAAACCGGGTGCAGCAACCAACGGTCCAGCGCGTCATCCACTTTTGCGGTGGGCGCAGGCATGCGCACGGCCGAAGCCAGGATGTCGCGTACCTGCGCGTGGTAATCGGCGCCAGGCTCGGCCGCATGCACCGGCATGGCGTCGAGCTTTGGCATCAGCGTATCGATGCGCTCGACCAGCGCGCGCGCGCCGTTGTGACGCACCGCGACGGTTTCCACCACCGGTACGCCCAGCGCCTTCTCCAGCGCCGGCACGTCGATCTCGATGCCACGCTTGCGGGCCGCATCGACCATGTTCAGGGCCACCACCATCGGCTTGCCGAGCTCGCGCACTTCCAGCGCAAAGCGCAGGTGCAGACGCAGGTTGGTGGCGTCGATCACGCAGATCAGGGCATCCGGGGCAGCCTCACCCGGGTAGAAACCCCGGCAGAGGTCGCGGGTGATGGCTTCATCCAGGCTGGCCGGGTGCAGGCTGTAGGCGCCCGGCAGGTCCAGCACCGCGTACTCCTGCCCGGACGGCCCACGCATGCGGCCTTCCTTGCGCTCGACGGTGACGCCGGTGTAGTTGGCCACCTTCTGGCGGCTGCCGGTCAGCTGGTTGAATAGTGCGGTCTTGCCGCTGTTCGGGTTGCCAACCAACGCCAACCGGGCAATAGCGGTACTCATGCCTGTGCTCCTTCGGCGCTGATCTGGACGCGCGCGGCCTCGCTACGGCGCAGCGCAAAACGGGTAAAACCCACCTGGAACAGCAGCGGCTCACCGCCGACCGGACCACGTGCAACCAAGCGGACTTCCTCTCCGTTCACAAAACCCAGCTCGCGCAGACGGCGCGCGATCGCATCGTTTGCATGCAGGTCCTGAACGCTTTCTACGCGCGCTGAAGCATGCAGCGGCAAATCTGACAACGTCACTGAATAGCGCCTATGGAGTGGTGATAAGAATGGTTATCAATTCTAGCATCGCCGCGCTGCGTCATGGCGTCCCACCCCTGCACCGCTATGATTCGCGGGATTTCCGTTCAAACAGGCATTACCGATGAGCGATGCATTGCTCGTGCAGCACCAGGGCGCGGTGGCGACCCTTTCCATGAACCGGCCGGACCTGCACAACGCCTTCGACGCGGCGCTGATCCGTTCCCTGACCGAAACCCTGTCCAACCTTGGTGCCGACCCGGCCGTACGGACCGTGGTGTTGGCCAGCACCGGGCCGTCCTTCTCGGCCGGTGCCGACCTACAGTGGATGCGGTCCATGGCTACCGCCAGCCAGGAGGAGAACCGCATCGACTCGCTGGCACTGGCAGGGCTGATGCGTACCCTGGATGAATTGCCCAAGCCGACCATCGCCCGCATTCAGGGCGCTGCCTTCGGCGGCGGTGTCGGCCTGATCGCCTGCTGCGATATCGCCATTGCTGCCGAAGGCGCCCGCTTCGGCCTGACCGAAAGCCGCCTTGGCCTGCTGCCAGCGGTGATCTCCCCCTATGTCATTGCCGCGATCGGCCCACGCCAGGCACGGCGCTGGTTCGCTACCGGCGAGCACTTCGATGCCACCACCGCACAGCAGATCGGCCTGGTTCATCAGGTGGTCGCCGCCGATGCACTGGATGCCGCGGTGCAAGCCCAACTCAGCCTGCTCAGCAAGGCAGGTCCAGTTGCGGCTGCCTCGGCCAAGATCCTGGTCCGCGAGGTGCACGCCGCCATCGGTGACCGCGATGGACTGGACCGCGCCAATGCCGGCCTGATCGCCGCCCTGCGCGCTTCCGACGAAGGCCGCGAAGGCTTGACCGCCTTCCTTGAGAAGCGCCCCCCCCGCTGGGCCGCACAGTAAGCCTTGCCCTCGAACCGCCCGCGCCCGCCTCCAGTCAAAGACCGCTCAATGAATGATTTCGTCCGTATCGTCGAAGTAGGCCCGCGTGACGGCCTGCAGAATGAGAAACAACAGGTTGCAACCACCGACAAGATCGAGCTGATCGACCGGCTCTCGGCGACCGGCCTGCGCAGCATCGAAGCCACCAGCTTCGTCAGCCCGAAGTGGGTGCCACAGTTGGCCGATGCCGCCGAGGTGTTTACCGGCATACAGCGCAGGCCAGGTGTGAGCTACCCGGTGTTGGTACCCAACGAACAGGGTTACGAACGCGCACTGGCGGTAGGCGTCAGCGAAGTTGCCGTGTTCACCGCGGCGTCCGAGCAGTTCAACCGCACCAATACCAATGCCGGAATTGATGAATCGCTGCAGCGTTTCGAGCCGATCCTGGCCCGGGCCAAGGCCGATGGAGTGCAGGTGCGCGGCTATGTCTCCACCGTACTTGGCTGCCCGTATCAGGGCGAGGTGCCGCTGGCCGATGTGGTGCGCGTCGCGCGCCGCCTGCATGCCATGGGCTGCTACGAGATATCGCTGGGCGACACCATCGGCGTCGGAACTCCCCACAAGGCCCGCGCAATGTTGCAGGCCGTGGCCGCGGAAGTGCCGGTTGCAGCCCTTGCCGTGCACTTCCATGACACCTACGGGCAGGCACTGGCCAATATCGCCAGCTGCCTGGAAGAAGGCGTACGGGTGGTGGATTCGGCCGTCGCCGGCACCGGCGGCTGCCCCTATGCACGCGGTGCTAGTGGTAATGTCGCCAGCGAAGATGTTATTTACATGCTGCACGGCATGGGGATGCGTACCGGCGTGGATCTGCCGGCGCTTGCCGCAACGGGGAACTGGCTCGCAGAACGACTGGGCCGGCAGACAGGCAGCAAGACAGGAAGGGCATTGACAGTGTCATGACCGGAACCGGCCAGCTTGGTGTACCTGACGACGGCGATCATCGCGCCGCGCATGTCGACGCGCTGGCTGGACTGGAACGGGCATTACAGCAACCGCTTCCACTTGGCCTGCAACAGGCCTTGCTGGCTGCACGCTCGGCCTTGAGCGAAGCCATGGCCGAGCGACGGGTAGCGCAACGCCGCTATGCCGCCCTGTTCGACGCAGTACCCGACCCGGTCAGCATCCTCAGCGCCACCGGCGTGGTGCTGGACGTCAACAGCGCCGGCGTCCGTGCCTATGGCCGCACCCGCGAAGAAATCGTCGGCCAGCCCATCGAGCTGCTCAATCCCGACCTGCCCGCCGACCATCTGGAGCCGGTCTGGGAAACCCTCAACCGTGGCGAAACCTATGTGGTGGAAGTCACCAACATGCGCGGCGACGGCAGCCGCTTCCCGGTGGAGGTGCACTCGGCCACCATCGAGCATGATGGCGAACACTGCATCGTGGCCGTCGCCCGTGACCTGAGCCGCCGCTGGCAGGCCGAAACCCGCTACCGCCTGCTGCTGGAGTCCATCGACAAGGGGGTGATGCTGTTCGACCGCCACCTCGGCATCATCTCCGCCAACCCGGCCGCCCACCGCATCTTCAACCTGAGCAGCGCCGTCCCGGCCAAGGTGCCGCTGGCCAGCGACGAGTGGATCAGCGTTGATGAGCACGGTCGCCGGCTGCGCCCCGAACAATGGCCGGTGACCCGCGCGTTTGCCGAAGGCAAGATCATCCGCAGCACCATCATCGGCCTGTACTACCGCCCCAATGGGCGGATGATCTGGATCTCGATCACCACCGTACCGGTGTTCTCGGCCGGCTGTGATCTTCCGGACCACGTGTTCTCACTGTTCAGCGACATCACCGAACTCAAGCGCGACCACGCCCTGTTCGACCGCGCCCAGTCGCTGGCGCATATCGGCGGCTGGGAGTGGGATCGGGGCCAGCAGCACCTTTACCTCACCGGCGAGGCACAGCGCATTCTCGGCCAGCAATCGCCGCCCACCGACCTCGAACAACTGCTGGCCTGCCTCAACAGCCTGTCGCGCCAACAGCTGCGCGAGGCCATGGAGGGCGTCATCGAGCAGCGCACCGGCTTCGAACTGGAACTGCAGGGCCAACGCGCCAGCGGCCACAGCTTCTGGATCCGGATGATCGGCGAAGTGGAGCTCGGCGACCTGGCCTCCACCCGTATCGCCGGCACCTTGCAGGACATCACCGAGCCCAAGCACGCCGAGCAGACCCTCAAGAACCAGGCCCGCACCGATCCGCTGACCGGCATCATGAACCGCGATGCCGCGCTCACCGATCTGGAAGCACGGCTGAGCAACCCCTCGCATGCCGGGGTTGCAGTGCTCTACATCGACCTGGACCGGTTCAAGACCGTCAACGACGTGCTCGGCCACAACGCCGGCGATCTGCTGTTGATCGAAGCCACCCGCCGCATTGCCGATGCCATCGGCACCGAGGGCCTGCTGGCCCGCTTTGGCGGCGATGAGTTCGTGGTCACCTGCGATGCCCGCGACCTGCCCGGACGGCCCGAGAAGCTGGCCGAAGCCATCACCCGTGCCTTCATCCCGCCGTTCCAGTTCGGCAAGGACGAGTTCCCGGTCACCACCAGCATTGGCATTGCGCGCGCGCCGCAGGACGGCCTGCGCCCGCAGCAGCTGATCCAGAATGCCGACCTGGCCATGTACGAGTGCAAGCGCCGCGACCGCAATGGCTGGCAGCTGTTCTCGCCGGAACTGGCGCGACGCCAGAAGGACCGCCTGCAGATCGAGCGACGCCTGCGCAAGGCACTGGACCGTGACGAATTCCGCCTGGTCTACCAACCGCAGGTGGACCTGCGCAGCGGCCAGACCATTGCTTGCGAGGCCTTGATCCGCTGGCGCAACCGCCAGCTCGGCGAGCTGCGCCCGGATATCTTCATCAGCCACGCCGAGAACACCGGCGACATCGTCCGCATCGGCGAATGGGTGCTGCACCAGGCCTGCCGGCAGATCCGCGAATGGCATAACGAAGGCCTGGGCATGATGCGGGTGGCGATCAATGTCTCCTACCGCCAGTTCAGCGGCGACCGCCTTGCGCGGCAGGTGCGCGAGGTGTTGGACCACTACAACCTGCCCGGCAGCGCGCTGGAGCTGGAGTTCACCGAGCGGGTGCTGATCGAGGACGCCCCCGCCACCCTGCGCACCTTTGCCGAGCTGCGCGCCATGGGCGTGATACTGACCATCGACGACTTCGGCGAAGGCTATAGCGCACTGAACTACCTGCGCACCCTGCCCATCCACGGCCTCAAGCTCAGCCAGCTGTTCATCAGCGGCGTGCCCGACAACCCCTCCGATGTCGCCGTCTGCGAAGCAGTCTGCGGCATCGCCCGCAGCCTGGGGCTGGGCCTGGTTGCCGAGGGCATCGAGTCGGAGGCGCAGCGCCAGTTCCTGCTTGGGCTCGGCGTTCCTGTCGGCCAGGGCTTCCTGTTCGCGCCCGGCCTGTCGCCTCCCGACTTCAGCCGGCAGATGGCCTGAGCCGGTGTAGCGGGACAGCCGCTGCAGGTCTGATCGTGCCAACTGGACGCGGACCGGCATCGGCTAGAATCGGCGGATCACTCAGCAGGATTGTTCCAATGCAGCTGTCTTTCGTTCGTGCCGTCATCACCGGCGGTGTTTCCGGGCTTGGCCTCGGTGTCGCCCAGTTCCTGGTCGCCAATGGCGGCAAGGTCGCCCTGTTCGACCTCAATGATGAAAAGGGCGCCGCAGCGGTCGCCGAACTGGGCGCCGACAATGCCCGCTACTTCACCACCAATGTCACCGACGAAGCCGGAGTCGCCGCCAATCTGGCCGCCGCCCGCGAGTTCCTGGGCGGACTGAACGTGGTGATGAACTGCGCCGGCATTCTTGGCGCCGGCCGCGTGCTCGGCCGCGAGGCAGCAATGCCGCTGGCCAACTTCCAGACCACGGTGATGGTCAACCTGGTCGGCAGCTTCAACGTCGCCAAGGCCGCGGCCGAGCTGATGCAGCACAACGAGGCCAATGCCGACGGCGAGCGTGGCGTGATCATCAACACCGCCTCGGTGGCTGCTTACGAGGGCCAGATCGGCCAGGCCGCCTATTCCGCCTCCAAGGGCGGCGTGGTCGGCATGACCCTGCCGATGGCCCGCGAGCTGTCGCGCTTCGGCATCCGCGTACTGACCATTGCCCCGGGCGTGTTCTGGACCCCGATGGTCGACGGCATGCCGCCGAACGTGCAGGAATCGCTGGCCGCCTCCATCCCGTTCCCGTCGCGTCTGGGCCAGCCGGCCGATTTCGCCAGCCTGGTCGGCCACATCATTGGCAATACCTACCTCAACGGTGAGACTATTCGCCTCGACGGCGCCGTACGTTTGGCACCGAAGTGACTCCGGAGCGGGGCCTGGGGACTCGGAACGGCGCGAAAGCGCTACCCGATCAGCCCCGGGACCCGCTTCTGGTTTTGCGAATCTCCCATCCCGATTCCCTGATACCAGCGCTCAATCCATGAAAGCCAACGACATCAAGAAAGGCAACGTCGTCGAGTACAACAACGGCGTCTACCAGATCCGCGACATCGAGCGCAGCTCGCCGCAGGGCCGCGGCGGCAACGTCCGCTTCCGTTTCATCATGTACAGCGTGCCGGGCGGCAACAAGCTCGATGCCAGCTTCGATGCCGATGACAACCTGCCGGAAGTCGAGCTGCTGCGTCGCCAGTCCACCTTCTCCTACATGGACGGCGATGCCTTCGTGTTCATGGATGACGAGGACTACACCCCGTACACGCTGGACGCGGACGTGATCGGCGACGACGCCGGTTACATCACCGAAGGCCTGAACGGCATCTTCGTGCAGGTCATCGACGACCAGCCGGTCGCGATCCAGCTGCCGCAGCACGTGACCCTGGAAGTGGTTGAGACCCCGCCGGAACTGAAGGGCGGCACCGCGACCAAGCGCCCGAAGCCGGCCAAGCTCAACACCGGCCTGGAAATCATGGTGCCGGAGTACATCGTCAACGGCGAACGCATCCTGGTGAACACCACCACCGGCGAGTTCGGCGGCCGCGCCGATTGATTGACCGCAGCCTCCTGCCCAAGGGCGGGAGGCTGTAGTGCTTGGTTTGTAGGAGCGGCGTAAGCCGCGAAGCTGACAATGTTTCAGGTCTTGAAATCCACAGGCAGCCAGTACCGTGGTGAATGGCCAGCTTCGCGGCTTACGCCGCTCCCACAACTTCTGTTGCGACCGGGAAGTACAACGACACCGCCGCCCCGCCCAGCGTGGACGTGCCAATGGTGGCCGTGCCTCCCGACTGCGCTGCAAACCCATAGACCTGGCTCAAACCCAGGCCACTGCCATCGCCCACGCTCTTGGTAGTGAAGAACGGCTCGAACACGCTCTCCTGGATTTCGGCCTGGATACCCGGCCCACTGTCACCCACGCAGATGCAGACGAACTGACCGCTCTCGCCACCAGATGGCAGCAGCATGTCCTCGAGCCGTGCCGACAACTGCACCCGTCCTACCCCGTGCATCGCGTCGCGGCTGTTGCTCAATAGATTCAGCAGTGCGGCCTCCAACTGGCCTGCGTCGACCGAGATCGGCGGCAGTTGGGCATCCACTTCCACATCCAGCTGGATGGTTTCGCCACAGACGCGGCGGTATAGCTCCAGTGATGCATTGACCAGCTCATCGGCCTTGCTCAGCTGCGGCACCAGGGTCTGCCCGCGCCCGAACGCCAGCATCTGCCGGGTCAACTGGGTGCCCCGCTCCACCGCCCGGTGCGCGACATCCAGAATCCGGCGCACGCTGTCATCGCCCGAGCGCCGCAGCGACAACATATCCAGACTGTTGCCGATCACCGACAGCAGGTTGTTGAAGTCATGCGACAAGCCTAGCGTCAGCTTGCCAACCGCATCCAGGCGCTGCGCGCGCAGAGCCACTTCCTGCGCCTCGCGCACCCGCTTCTGGGTCTGGAAGACCTCGGTGATGTCACGGATCAACACCAGCACCCGCGCGCCCTGCGCATCGACTATCCGCTCCAGGATCATCGAGGCACGGAACCGACTTCCATCGCGGTGGACCATCGCCAGCCCAAGCTGGTCGGTGCCCTGCGCCAAGGTGCGTGCGACCGTCTGTTCGGCCACCTTGCGCTGCATATCGGCAGCACTGAACAACACCGAGAACGGCTGCCCGCAGATCTCATCCTCCGCATAGCCGAGCACGGTTGCCACGCCGGCATTGCAGCTGAGCACGCGACCATCGGCGCCCAACTGGAGAATGGCACAGGAGCGCAGCTGCGCTACATCGTCGGCCATCCCCATGGCCTTGCGGACCTCTTGCTGTTCGGTACTACTCAACCGCGCTCTCCTGAAAACTGACCCGGCCGCTGATCCTCCAGCGCTGCCGCCTCCCCTGCCTGCGTACCGTACCCTAAACGCAGCCGCTGTCGCAGATACGACAGGTTCGCCTCGATCTGCGCCATCCGCTCCCGCTGCGCGCCCGGCAAGGCCGCCAGCGCAGCCTCGCGCAAGGCCTGCCATTGCTGACGGGCCATTCCAGCGCCTGCCATGGTCGCCGACCTCAGTCGCTCTCGTTCATCCTCGTTGGGAATGCCATAGCCGTTTCCGGCTTCCAGCAGGCTACCCGGTGCGAGCAACAGCGCGCTGCGCTCCATCAACGCCTGGAAGTCAGCCTTCTCGGGCAACGGTCTGCCGCGGGCCAGCAGACTGCGCTTGAGCACATCGGCAGCGGCAAGTTCGCCGCGCCGCCATGCCGCCTGCTCCAGCAGCAGCATCGCCGCCAACACCTGCTCGTCAGCTTCCTGCATCCAGCGCTTTCTCTGTGCTGGCGGCAGCGCCAGCCAGCCTTCGACATCCCTGGCCGGCAGCGGCAAGGCCTTGCGCGCCACCTCGAACACCAACGCGTAATGGGCGGCCGCAGACTCGAAGTAGTATCCACCGCGCAACGCCTGCGCGCGGTCGCGTGGCGGGTCGGCCAAGGATTCGGCGCGCAGCCCCTGCAACAGACCGGTCGGCGTGATCGACAGCAGATTGGCCGAACCCAGTCGTGGCGCGCCGTCGCCCAGCAACTTGCCGGTTTCCACCGCGCAGTTGTTGCTGATGAAGTAGTAGCGGCCGTCGTAGTCCCAATGCAGCCGCGCAGCCTGCTGCAGCACTGCGCCAATTTCCTCGCGCTGCAGGCGCAGTGGCGTGGACGAGACGCCGCGCAGCTCGACCTTGGTGTACTCCTCGATCACCCGGCTCAGTGGCAACACGAACAGCCGTGATGGATAGGCTCCGGTCAGGCCGCGCCAGCTGGATATCTGTACATCGCCGACGAAGGCGCGGAACGACAGCACCAGATGGTATTGCAGGTCCATCCGGCAGCCGGGACCTGGCGCTCTTCCGGGCGCACAGACCACCAGCCGCAGCATGCTGTGGCCCCAGCGGCTCATCAGCTTCTCGTTGCCTTCGGCCAGCAGATAGTCGATTTCATAGACCCGCGCCGGGTCCAGATCAAGCAGCTCGGCCAAGCCTTCCTGCTCACCGGCCTGCATGAACGGCAAGGTCTGCGGACACTGCACCGGACTCAACAGCCGCGGGGGGCCCAGGTTCTCGGCAAACCAGGCATGCAGCAACGGGCGCCGGCAAGCGTAGTCCGGGTCCAGCAGGTAATGCTCGAGGTTTACCGCGAAGAACTCAGCCGGGCTGTCCAGCTCGTAGCGATCCGGGCTGCGCAGACTGAAATGGTTGCGGCCCCGTCCCGGCCATAACGGCCGCTGCTGCCAGCCAGCCAGATCCAGAAACCGCGGCTGCGCCGACCAGCCACCTTGGGCGGAACGATCCAGGGCGTGCGCCAGCTCATGGATCAAGGCCGCACGCGCCTGCCGCCAAGCGCCCGTGGAGGCTGCAGAGGACTCAGGACTGCCCTGCAACAAGGCCGGCAACAGGCGTTGGTCCAGCCCAAGCTGGTGTCCGCGTGCCCTGCCCTGCACATGCTCGGGCAGGTCGTCACGCCAGCGCAGCTGCAGTGTCAACGAGGTTTCAGCGTCGATGCTTGCGGGGATGCGCGCAAGCACGTCATCAATCAGTTGCTGGCTGGCCAGCACCTGCGCCGTATCCAATGCCGGCGCGGCTGGCTGCAGCTCGATGCGCAGCGCTGCCTGCAACGGCGCCGCGACGCATAGCAGCAGCACCGCCAACCACCGCGCGGGCGGCAGCCGGCGGCGATTCGTCACAGGGCCAGAATCTTCCGGGCCAACGCCATGTCGCTGGCGTCGCGCGCTGCAGCGTCGCGCTCACGCAGCTGGATCAAGGCCGCCTCCAGCCACGCACCGCGGATTTCACCATTGCTGGCAACAAAACCCGCTGCGTCTTCGCGCGCATCCAGCAGCACTTTGTCATCGCCGGAGGAGCTGCCCGATGAATTGGACGACGCGCCCGAGGCGGAACCTGCCGACGTACCTGCAAAGCTGGAGGCGAATGCCGACATCGGCAGGGCAATCAAAGCGCAGAGCAGGATCGAGCGGATCATTGGCGTGTCAACGTCGGATGAGCAAGGACGCCAAGAGTACCGAGCGTCGCCGCCGCTGGGAACCAGCGACGGCACTGCCTGTCAGATTCGTTCATGATCCGCAACAGCGGCATTTCCATGCCTGCCAGCCAGCCGTTGTTGCAGCCAGCGCCAAACCGAATCCACCACCACATAGAACACCGGCACGAAGAACACCGCCAACACGGTCGCCGTCACCATTCCACCGAATACGCCGGTACCGATGGCCTGCTGGGTTTCCCGCGACGCTCCCTGCGCCAGCATCAGCGGCAGCACACCCAGGGCGAAGGCCATGGACGTCATCAGGATGGGCCGCAGACGCATCCGCGCCGCACGCAATGCTGCCTGCGCAGCCGTCATCCCCTGCTGCTGCAGCTGCCGCGCGAACTCGACGATCAGGATCGCGTTCTTCGCCGACAGCCCAATCACCGTGATCATGCCGACCTTGAAGAAGACGTCATTGGGCATGCCACGCAGCAATACAGCCGCCACTGCGCCAAGCAAGCCAAGCGGGACAACCAGCATCACCGCCATCGGAATCGGCCAGCTTTCATACAGGGCAGCCAACACCAGGAACACCACCAGCATCGACAACAGCAGCAACCAAGGGGCCTGTGCGCCCGAGGTCTTCTCCTGCAGCGACTGACTGGTCCATTGCAGCGCAAACCCGGGCGGCAGCTGATCGGCAAGGCGTTCCATCTCGGCCATGGCCTGACCCGTTGAAACACCTTCAGCCGGCGCGCCGGAGACATTCAGCGCAGGGAAGCCGAGATAGCGTTGAAGCTGCAGCGGTGACTCTTCCCACTGCGGTGTCACCAGCTCGGCCAGCGCGACCATACCTCCCTGCACATTGCGCACGTGCAGCCGGAGCACATCCTCGACCTCCATCCTGAACGGTGCATCCGCCTGCAGGATCACCTGCTGCAGGCGCCCTGCGTTTGGAAAG
The DNA here is from genome assembly GCF_030549615.1 of Stenotrophomonas sp. 610A2. NCBI lineage: Bacteria > Pseudomonadati > Pseudomonadota > Gammaproteobacteria > Lysobacterales > Lysobacteraceae > Stenotrophomonas > Stenotrophomonas pigmentata. The sequence goes on along the minus strand of NZ_CP130832.1, from coordinate 2,189,295 downwards.
TCGTTCACGTACTGCGAGCCCATCGCCACCGACAAGGTGTTGCTGATATCGCTGAAGCCAACACCCATCGCCTCGGCCTTGGCCCGGTCTATCTGCAGCCGCACGCTGTTGCCCGACGGCAGGCCATCAGCGTGTACCTCGCCCAATAAGGGGCTGGCCTGCGCCAGCGCCAGCAACTGCTTCTGCGCGGCGCGCAGCTGCAGTTGCGTCTGTCCACTGCGCGCCTGCAACGCCAAACTGAAGCCCGAGGAATTGCCCAGGCTGTCGATGGCCGGCGGCATCACGCTGATCACCTCGCCCTCGCGGGTAGCTGCCATCGCCTTCAGGGTAGCTGCCACCTCATCGGCGGCGGTCGCTCCGTCGCGCTCGTCCCAGTCCTTGAGCATGGTGTAAGCCATGGCGGCACTGGGCCCGGAACCAGCGAAGCTATAGCCGGTGATGACCTGGTTGGCGGCAATGCCCGGCCGTGAGGCGATATGCGCTTCGTAGGCCTGGACCACGGCAAGGGTTCGCTCGGCAGTTGCCTCGGCCGGCAACTGGATCGAAGTCATGAAATAGCCCTGGTCCTCTTCCGGCAGGAAGGCCCCCGGCAACCACTGCAGCCCCAGCAAGAGCACCAGCACCAAACCAGCGAATACGCCCATGACCTGGCCACAGCGGCGCAACACGGTTGCCACGCCCCGGTGGTAGCGGCCACTCAGGCGCGCGAAACCCCGATTGAAAGCATTGAAGAAGCGCCCACGGGGTCGCTCGTGCGCGACCGGCCGTAGCAGGGTTGCGCACAGTGCGGGCGTCAGGCTCAGCGCAAGCACCGCCGAGATCAGGATCGCCACTGCCATCGACACGGTGAACTGCCGGTAGATCGCGCCAACCGAGCCACTGGCAAATGCCATTGGAATGAACACAGCCGTCAATACGAGGGTGATGCCAACCACGGCGCTGGTCAGTTCGCGCATGGCCTTGATGGTGGCCTCACGCGGCGCCAAACCTTCCTCGGCCATGATGCGCTCAACGCCTTCGACCACCACGATGGCATCGTCGACGATGATGCCGATCGCCAGCACCATGCCGAACATCGTCAATACATTGATCGAGAAGCCCAGCGCCAGCATCACCGCGAACGTGCCCAGCAGTGCAATCGGCGCCACCAGCGCCGGCACCAGCGTGTAACGCCAGTCCTGCAGGAACAGGAACATCACCGCGAATACCAAGGCCATCGCCTCCAGCAGGGTCTGCAACACCTTCTGGATCGAGATCTTCACGAACGGCGCGGTATCGAACGGAATGCTGGTTTCCACACCTGCCGGCAGCAGCGACTGCAGCTCCGCCATGCGCGCACGCACGGCCGATGACGTGCTGACCGCGTTCGCCCCCGGACGCAGCTGGATGCCGGCAGCAGTGGCGACCTGGCCGTCCTCGCGGGTGCCCCAGGCGTAGCTCTGCGCCCCCAGCTCCACCCGGGCCACGTCACCCAGCAATACCCGCGAACCGTCGGCATGCGCACGCAGCACGATGGCCGCGAACTGTTCAGCGGTGGTCAGCTGGCCATCGGCGACCAAGGGCACGGCAATGCGCTGCCCGGCCACGCTCGGCGAGTCACCGATGCGACCCGGCGCGATGTTCTGGTTCTGCTGTTCGATGGCGGCGACCACGTCGCCTACGGTCAGCTCATAGCCGGCCAGGGCAGCTGGGTCCAGCCAGACCCGCATGGCCTGTTCGGCACCGAACAGTTGCACCCGACCAACACCGTCGATACGGCGCAGCTCCTCGATGATGTTGCGGGCCATGAAATCACCCAGCTGTGCTTCGTCCACACTGCCATCGGGCGACTTCAGCCCGACCAGCATCAGGAAGCCGGAATCAGCGGCTTCCACGAACAAACCGCTCTGGCGCACGCTGGCCGGCAGCCGCGGCTCGATGGCCTTGATCCGGTTCTGCACATCCACCTGCGCCATCTCCGGGTTGGTGCCCGGCGCAAAGGTGGCAGTGATCGAAGCCTCGCCCGAGGTATCCACCGATGATTCGAAGTACAGCAGGTGCTTGACGCTGGACAGCTCGCGCTCGATCAAGCCGACCACCGAGTCATCCAGGGTCTGCGGGCTGGCGCCGGGGTAACTGGCATAGATGCTGACGCTGGTCGGCGCCACTGCGGGGTAGCGTTCCACCGCCAGTTGCGGAATCGCCAGCACACCAGCCAGCACGATGAAGATCGCCAGCACCCAGGCAAACACCGGGCGATCGATGAAGAAACGGGCCATGGTCTACCTTCAGTTGCTGCTGGATGCGACAGTGGCCTTGCCCTTCACCGGTACCGGCTGCCAGGGCATGGTTTCGACCTTGCGCCCTTCCTGCAGGCGCTCCTGTCCTTCCACCACCACCTGCTCGCCGACCTTCAGGCCACTGCGTACGATCCATTGCCGGTCGACGCTGCCATCCACTTCGATGGTGCGGATCACGGCCTTGTGGTCAGCGCCAATCACCCAGGCATAGGCCTGGCCACCGGCACTTCGCAGCACCGCCTGTTGCGGTAGCAGTGGCAACTGGCTGGCGCCGCCACGCGGCACCCGTGCACGTACGAACATGCCTGGCAGGAGTTCGCGCCGCGGATTGTCCACCAGCACGCGCAACACCACATCACCGGTACGCGCATCGACATTGATGCCCGAGAACAGCAGTTGGCCGGCTTCCTGATGGACCTGGCCGTTGGCGCCAATGATGGCCACGGACACTGCATTGCCTTCGACCACGTCCTGGCGCATCGCCGGCAACTGCGAGGCTGGCTGGCGTACATCGACGTAGACCTGGTCGATCTGCTGCACCAGCGCCATGGGCTCGGCGTCGGTGGCATTCACCAATGCGCCTTCGGTCACCATTGCCTGGTCGATGCGGCCGGCAATGGGTGCGCTGACCGTGGCATAGCGCAGGTCCAGCTGGCGCCTTGCCAGGATCGCCTTCGCTTCAGCCACCGCTGCACGAGCCTGCTCGTACTCGAAGGTCGCATCATCGCGATGCTGTTTGCTGACCGCCTGCGCATCGGCCAGCGCCTGCAGGCGCTGTGCCTGCACGCGGCTGCGCGACAGCGCCGCCTCGCTGCGCTGCAATGCCGCCAGCGCGGAATCGACATCTGCACGGAATGCCGCCGGATCGATCTGGAACAACGCCTGCCCAGCAGCAACTTCGGCACCCTGCTCGAACAGGCGCTTGCGCACGATGCCGCCCACCTGCGCGCGGATCTGCGCGGTGCGCAGTGCAGACACCCGCCCCTGCAACTCGTCATCGCGCTGCACGCGCTGTGCAGCGACGGTCAGCACACTGACCTTGGGCGCCGCTTCCACGGCGGGTTCGGGCGAAGAACAGGCCGTCATGGCCACAACCAGAGCCGCACACAGGGCGGCCGTAATCCGTCGAATGATCATCACTACACGTGGTGCTGGAAAGCCTGCGGGAACGCAGAACGCCAGTGTGCGGGGCGATGATGGGGTTTCGATGGAGGGAATGTGGAGATAGCATGGAGGCAAGAACCTTTCGGCCCCACCCGGCAATGACCGCATATCCACACGCCGCCATGATGGCGCAATGGGACCGTTCCCCTGATGCACTTGTCCTGATCGTCGAGGACGAAGCCGAGATCGCAGACATCATCGCTGCCTACCTGGAGCGGGAGAAGCTGCGCGTCGTGCGCGCTGCCGACGGCCTGACCGCACTCGAGCTGCACCGTAGCGCCCGCCCCGACCTGGTATTGCTGGATGTGCAGCTCCCCGGTATCGACGGCTGGGGCGTGCTGTCGCAGCTGCGCCAGAGCAGCGATACCCCGATCATCATGCTTACCGCGCTGGATCAGGACCTGGACAAACTCACTGCATTGCGGATGGGTGCAGACGACTACGTGGTCAAACCGTTCAATCCGGCTGAAGTCGCCGCGCGGGTGCGAGCGGTACTGCGGCGTACGCTGCGTTCAACACCCCGGCAGGCCGCCACCGCGCTGCGCGCAGGGCCACTGCTGATCGATCCGCAAACCCATTCGGTGCACGTCGAGGGTGACGGCTACAGCCACGAGCTGTTGCTTACCCTTACCGAATTCAAGTTGCTGCATTGCATGGCGCTGGCGCCCACCCGCATCTTCAGCCGCAGCGAACTGATGCACCAATGCCTGCCCGAGAGCGAGGCACTGGAGCGCACCGTCGACAGCCATGTCAGCAAACTGCGGCGCAAACTCGATGACGTGGGCGTGGCCAACATGCCGGCCAGCGTGCGCGGCGTCGGCTACCGGCTGGCGGCGGATCGCTGATGCGCCGGCCCGGGCTCAGCCGGCACATCATCATGTCGATGTCGCTGATGGTGATCAGCGTCATCGTGATGATGATCCTGTCGTCCTATCTGCTGTACGCAATCCTGGTCGAGTTCTATCCCGCCAGCACGCTGGAGCCGGAAGGCTGGATGCCGACCGGGCCGGAACTGGCATGGATGGTGGGCGTCACCATAATCGGGCTTGCGCTCGCATTGACCGCCTCCATCCGCCTTACCCATCGCATCGTGTCGCCACTCAACAACCTGATGGATTCCATCCGCGCACTCGCCGATGGCAATCTTGGCGTGCGCGCAAGCACCAGTGATGACGCGCTTGGCGAGGTCGCCTTGCTGGTCGATGACTTCAACACCATGGCCGCACGGCTGCAGCACATGGACGGCGAGCGCACCCTGTGGCACGCGGCGATCGCGCATGAGCTGCGCACCCCGCTCACCATCCTGCGCGGCCGCTTGCAGGGCTTGGCGGATGGCGTGTTCCAGCCAGACGAAGCGCAGTTCCGCAGCTTGCTGTCGCAGGTGGAAGGCCTGTCGCGGTTGATCGAGGACCTGCGCGTTCTGGGACTGGCCGGCAACGGCCGACTCGACGTACGCCGTGCGCGTACCGACGTGGTGCAGGAAGTGCACTCGGTGATGACCATGGTCGATCCCGCATTCCGCAGCGCCGGTTCCGTGCTGGAGCTGGAAACCCACCGCAACGAACACCTGGCGTATTGCGACCCTACCCGGCTGCGTCAGGCCCTGCTTGCGCTGTTGGAAAACGCGCGCCGTTATGCCAGCCCGGGGCGGGTGCGAATCTCAATCCAGGACGGCAAGGACCACGTGCAGCTGGCCATTGAGGACAATGGCCCGGGTATTGAGACCCACCTGCAGCCACATGTCTTCGATCCGTTCATGCGCGGCGATGGCTCGCGCTCGCGCCAAGGTGGCGGCAGCGGACTCGGCCTGGCCGTGGTCAAGGCCATTGCCGACGCCCACGGCGGCCATGTTTCCTGCAGCAGCGGCGCCGACGGTGGCAGCCGCTTCGTGCTGGAACTGCCGCGCGAGTAGCTTTCCTTCCGGGAGTTCGCGCGGCCAGCCGGGCAATTACTGGTCGAACAGCTTGCCCGGGTTCAACAACCAGTTCGGATCGAATGCCTGCTTGACCCCGCGCATCAGCGCGACTTCGGCGTCGCTGCGGGTGCTGGCCAGATAGGCCTTCTTGACCAGGCCGATGCCGTGCTCGGCGGAGATGCTGCCGTCGAAGCGGTGCAACACCTGCGCCAGCAGCTTGGTCACGTGCTCACACTGGCTGAGGAACTCGGCGTCGCTGGTGTCATCGGGTTTGAGCACATTGATGTGCAGGTTGCCGTCGCCAATATGGCCGAACCAGACCACTTCAAAGTGCGGGTAGGCGCCATTGATGAGTGCCTGGGTCTCCGCCAGGAACGCCGGCATCGCCGAGATCCGCACCGAGACGTCGTTCTTGTACGGCTTGTAGCGCGCCACTGATTCAGTGATGCCTTCGCGCAGGCGCCACAACTGCTGCGCCTGGGTCTCGCTGGTGCTGATCACGCCATCCAGTACCCAACCCTGCTCCATGCAGTGTTCAAAGGCTGCCAGCGCGGCGGCTTCACCAGCTTCATCGGCCGAGGCGTATTCGGTCACCACGTAGTAGGGATGGATCTCCTCGAACGGATACTGCGCACCATGCGCGGTGACATGCTTGACAGCCAGGTCGGTGAAGAACTCGAAGGCCTCCAGCTGCAGACGCTCACGGAACGCGGAGAACACCTGCATCAATACTTCGAACGACGGCAACGCCAGCACCATCACATTTGTGGTCGGCGGCGGATCGGTCAGCTTCAGCGTGGCCTCGACCACGATGCCGAGCGTGCCTTCCGAGCCGATCATCAGCTGGCGGAAGTCGTAGCCGCTGGAATTCTTGATCAAGCCCTTGTTGAGCTCCAGCAGCTCGCCGTTGCCGGCCACCACCTTGAGCCCGGCAATCCACTCGCGGGTATTGCCATAGCGGATCACGCGGATACCGCCTGCATTGGTGGCGATATTGCCGCCAATCGAACAGGAACCGCGTGCGGCGAAATCCACCGGGTAGATCAGGCCATGTTCCTTGGCGGTGTTATGCACCGCTTCCAGAGGCATGCCGGCCTGAACAACCAGGGTGCGATCCACTGCATCGAAGCCCAGCGGCTTGTTCATCCGCTCCAGGCTCAGTACCAGCTCGCCGTTGGCGGCCACGGCACCACCGGACAGCCCGGTGCGGCCACCCGACGGCACCACGGCGACCTTGTGCGCATTGGCCCAGCGCACCACCGCCTGCACTTCCTCGACACTGCCCGGCAAGGCAATCGCCAGCGGCGTCGGTGTCCAGCGGCGGGTCCAGTCACGGCCGTAATGCTCCAGATCGGCCGCCTCGGTCTTCAGGCGCAGATCGGGACAGGCGGTCAGCAGGGATTCCAGGCGCGGGTCGGTCATGGCGGTGTTTCGGCGGCGTGAAAGCCGGTAAGCGTGACAGCCATGCCGTGCGCCGTCCAGTCACCACGACAAGTGCTCGTGCCACCCCTGGATTTCATCTGAAACCTTTTGCCATCAAGGCCTTGCTGCATTGCGCAGCGCACAAAACCGGGCCAGGTTCTGGCATAGTTGGCGACCTACCCGCCGCCTCCGCCGTACACGACATGTCGCCCAAGAAGACCTCGTTCCCGAAGCAGGACATCCGCGTTTTGTTGCTAGAGGGGGTCAGCCAGACCGCCGTGGACGTCTTCAAGGCGGCCGGTTACTCGCAGATCGAGCTGCACAGCAAGTCGCTGCCCGAGGACGAACTGAAGGAACGCATTGCCGAAGCCCATATCGTGGGCATCCGCTCGCGCACTCACCTCAGCGAGGAGGTACTGGCCCACGCCAAGCGCCTGATCGCGGTCGGCTGCTTCTGCATCGGCACCAACCAGGTTGACCTGGAAGCGGCCGAGCTGGCCGGTATTCCGGTATTCAACGCGCCGTATTCCAATACCCGCTCGGTTGCCGAACTGGTGATCGCCGAGGCGATCATGTTGACCCGCGGCATCCCGCAGAAGAACGCCGAATGCCACCGCGGCGGCTGGTCCAAGTCGGCCGCCGGCAGCCACGAAGTGCGCGGCAAGACCCTGGGCATCATCGGCTACGGCCATATCGGCACCCAGGTTGGCGTGCTGGCTGAAGCGCTGGGCATGCACGTGATCTTCCACGACATCGAAACCAAGTTGTCACTGGGCAACGCGCATCCGGCGATCAGTTTGGATGACCTGTTGAAGCGTTCGGACGTGGTCACCCTGCACGTGCCGGAGAACGCCTCCACGCAGTGGATGATGGGCGCCGAGCAGCTGGGCAAGATGAAGAAGGGTGCGCACCTGATCAATGCAGCGCGCGGCACCGTGGTCGATATCGACGCGCTGGACGCGGCATTGGCCTCGGGCCACCTCGGCGGCGCTGCCGTGGACGTGTTCCCGGTCGAGCCCAAGGGCAATGGCGACCTGTTCGAGTCGCCGCTGACCGCGCATGACAATGTGATCCTGACCCCGCACGTTGGTGGCTCCACACTGGAAGCGCAGGAGAACATCGGCGTGGAAGTGGCGGCCAAGCTGGTGCGTTACAGCGACAACGGCTCGACCCTGTCGGCCGTCAATTTCCCGGAAGTGACCCTGCCGGAGCACGAGCAGAGCCTGCGCCTGCTGCACATCCACCGCAACGTGCCGGGTGTGCTGTCCAAGATCAACGAGATCTTCTCGCGCCACAACCTCAACATCGACGGCCAGTTCCTGCGCACCGACCCCAAGGTCGGCTACGTGGTGATCGACATCACCGCCAGCGAAGAACAGGCAGCTGCGATCCGCGAAGAGCTGGCCGCGATCCAGGGCACGCTGCGTACCCGCATCCTGTACTGACGCGCACCTCCGTAGTGCCGAGCCATGCTCGGCAGGGGCGTTGCTAGCAACGTCAAAACCAACCCCTCCCCAACCCTCCCCTTCGCTACGCGAAAGGGAGGGAGCTGTAGTTCCGAGCCATGCTCGGCAGGGGCTTTCCCGGTCACGTCTGGTGATTTTGTAGGAGCGGCGTCAGCCGCGAAGCTGATGGACATTCGGATTGCGGGCATTGCCAGCGATCAGGCATTGCCTGTTTCGCGGCTGATGCCGCTCCCAAATGCCCCATCTATCTCTGCAACCACCGGCGTGCCATCCGCTGCATGGATTCATCTTCCTCGCTGGCGATCTCAGCTACCGGCCGCCAGGCCAGTTCCAGCGACTCCTCGCTGACGACGAACTGCTCATCTTCCCCGGCGACAACCACATAGCGCACATCGTAGTGCCAATGCCCCGGCACCTCCTTCCGCTCGGGAATCCAATGCCGGTCCAGATCGAAGATAGCGCTCGAGGCCAGGCTCAGGCCCGGCAGGCCCGATTCCTCCTCGGCCTCGCGCAAGGCCACCGCCGCCAGATCGTGGTCACCATCGGCATGCCCGCCCAGCTGCAACCAGCGCTGCAACTTGCGGTGATGGGTAAGCAGCGCGCGCTGGCCATCAGCACTGACCAGCCAGGCACTACCGGTGAAGTGGCCTGCCAGCCGCTCGCGGGTGAAAGGGTCCACACCACCCCCTTCAAGCAGGGTCAGGAATTCCCGCGCCAGCGCCTTATGCTCCGGGTACCGCTGGGAATAGTCCCCAAATGCCCGCCGCAACTGCAGATCCTCTCCAAGCATGACTGTAAGCACATCCCATCATTTCAATCTGGCGGTCATTATCGCTGTCGATGTTGCAGTTGCGCTTGTCGAGTTTCGCTACGTTTGGCAAGGTAGCGTGGTTGCCGACCGTTCAGCTTGCGTCGCCATACACCCGGCCCCGTCGCCCCTGTGCGTTCGGGCCAATACACAGCTCTGGGAATTTGCGGAATGCTTAAAGCACTGTTGAGGGTCAAGCCGGTCGAACCGGCCGCACACGTTGATGCCGGTGAGCCCATCGAGGGCAGCCTGCAGGGCGAAGCCACACTGAAGCGCACCCTCACCGCCAAGCACCTGATCCTGTTGGGCATAGGCGCGGTGATTGGTGCGGGCATCTTCGTTCTCACCGGCCAGGCCGCGGCCAACCACGCCGGGCCGGCAGTGATGCTGTCCTTTGTCTTCGCCGGCATCGCCTGCGCGTTGGCCGGCCTGTGTTACGCCGAGTTCGCAGCGATGATGCCGGTCTCCGGCAGCGCCTATTCCTACTCCTACGCCACCCTGGGCGAAGGCATGGCATGGTTCATTGGCTGGTGTCTGGTACTGGAATACCTGTTCGCCTCGGCCTCGGTCGCAGTGGGTTGGTCGGCCTACCTGATCAGCTTCATCACCACCACCTTGCATGTCCCCTTCCCGGATGCATTGACAGCGGCACCATTGGCTTGGACCGGCAGTGAGTTCACCAGCTCCGGCAAGCTGTTCAACCTGCCTGCGGTACTGATCGTGGCGGCCATCACCGGCCTGCTCTACGTCGGCGTCACCCAGTCAACCTTCGTCAATGCCGTGATCGTGGCAATCAAGGTCATCGTGATCTGCCTGTTCATCGGTTTCGGCATCCAGTACATCGACCCGGCAAACTGGCAGCCGTTCATCCCGGAAAATACCGGCACCTTCGGCGAGTTCGGCTGGAGCGGCGTGTTCCGTGCCGCCACCATCGTGTTTTTCGCCTATATCGGCTTCGATGCGGTCTCCACCGCCGCCGGTGAAACCAAGGACCCGCAGAAGAACATGCCAATCGGCCTGCTCGGCTCGCTGGCGATCTGCACCCTGGTCTATATCGTCGTCTGCGCCGTGCTGACCGGCATGCTGCCGTACAACCTGCTGGGCACCGACAAGCCGGTGGCTACTGCGCTGGAAGCCTATCCGAGCCTGTCCTGGCTGAAGACCGCGGTTGAGATCGGCGCCATCGCCGGCCTGTCCTCGGTGGTGCTGGTGATGATGATGGGTCAGTCGCGCATCGCCTACACCATCTCCCGTGACGGCCTGCTGCCGAAGATGTTCGGCAAGGTCCATTCGCGCTTCCGCACCCCGTACGTCAGCACCGTGGTTGTCGGCGTACTGGCGGCCCTGCTGGCCGGTCTGGTGCCGTTGAACGTGCTGGGTGAACTGGTCTCGATGGGCACCCTGCTTGCCTTCGCCACGGTCTGCATCGGCGTGCTGGTACTGCGCCGTACCAAGCCGGACATCGTGCGCCCGTTCAAGGTACCGGCGGCGTGGCTGATCTGCCCGCTGGGCGCGCTGGCCTGCCTGGCGCTGTTCATGCAGGCCTTCGTGGTGCATTGGCACCTGTTCGTTGGCTGGACCTTGCTGGGCCTGTGCATCTACTTCGGCTACGGCATCCGCAACAGCAAGCTGAACAAGCAAGCCTGATCCACACCCCGACCGGCGCCCCGCGCGCCGGTTTACTTTTGCGCGCCCGCCGCGCACCGATGAGCGAAGACCCGAAACATGTTCAAGCAACTCTGGGCCACCAAACATCCGCACGCCGCACATGAGGAAGCCAATGGCCTGAGCCTGCGCCGCACCCTCGGCCCCTGGGGTCTGACCGCGCTGGGCATCGGCGCGGTGATCGGCGGCGGCATCTTCGTCATCACCGGCCAGGCCGCGGCCAACCACGCTGGCCCGGCCATCATGCTGTCGTTCGTACTGGCGGCCATCTGCTGTGCTTTCTGCGCCCTGGCCTATGCCGAGTTCGCCTCGATGGTGCCGGTTTCCGGCAGCGCCTATACCTATACCTACGCCACCTTCGGCGAGCTGTCGGCCTGGTTCATCGGCTGGATGCTGGTGCTGGAGTACGGCGTCTCGGCCTCGGCGGTAGCGGTCAGTTGGACCGGTTACTTCCTCAGCTTCCTCGCCCATTTCGACATCCACCTGCCGGCGGCGCTGGTCAGTGCACCGTTGGACGCCCAGCTCAAGCCGACCGGCGCCATCGCCAACATCCCGGCGGCGATTCTTGTGTTGCTGCTGACCTGGCTGTGCTACGTCGGCATCAGCAAGTCCTCGGCGATGAACATGGCCATGGTGGTGCTCAAGACCGGCCTGATCATCCTGGTGATCGTTGCTGGCTGGAAGTACGTGGACACCAGCAACTGGACCCCGTTCATCCCCGCCAATGAAGGCCCGGGCAAGTACGGCTTCGACGGCGTGCTGCGTGGCGCAGCGATGGTGTTCTTTGCCTATATCGGTTTTGAAGCGGTATCGGTGGCGGCGCAGGAATCGCACCGCCCGCAGCGCGATCTCCCGATCGGCATGCTGCTCTCACTGGTGATCTGTACCGTGCTGTACATCGCCATGGCCGCGGTGATGACCGGCCTGGTGCCGTACCAGCTGCTGGGCACCGCCGAGCCGGTGGTCACCGCCGTTGCCGCGCATCCGCAGCTGGATTGGCTGCGCATCATCGTCGAGATCGGCGCACTGATCGGCCTGGCCTCGGTGGTGCTGGTGATGGTGATCGGCCAGCCGCGCATCTTCATGATCATGGGTCGCGACGGCTTGCTGCCACCGGTGTTCACCAAGATCCACCCCAAGTACCGCACCCCGCACATCAACACTGTCATCACCGGTATCGGCATTGCCCTGCTGGCAGCGCTGTTCCCGCTGGACATTCTTGGTGAACTGACCTCGATGGGCACGCTGATCGCCTTCGCCGCAGTCTGCGCCGGCGTGCTGGTCCTGCGCCGCACCCAGCCGGACCTGCCGCGCCCGTTCCGCATCCCGATGGCCTGGTTGATCTGCAGCCTCGGCGTGCTCAGCTGCGTCGCCTTGCTGACTGCGATGACGCTGCACAACTGGATGCTGATGGGCGTGTGGACCGTCACCGGCTTCATCATCTATTTCCTGTACGGCGTGCGGCACAGCAAGCTCAATGCAGCCAACAAGGCCAGGAACGGCTGAATTGTCGGCCGATGACAAACCTGAAGCCCGGGAGCAATCCCGGGCTTTTTCGTTGTTGGCATCGGCCCCATGGCCAAACTGGAGCCAACTACCTGCAGCCCGGGTAAGCGCAACCGGGATACGGGGCCGCGCGACCCGATTCATCCCATATTCCCTGCTGGCATCAGTTCCATCCGGATGCATGCATGAACCTGCGGGCGTTCTTAGTAGAATGGGCCCCATGAACGCGCCTACCGTCCCCTACGACGCCCAGCGACTGAGCGAACTGGCCCAGCTGCTGATCGACAACATCCGCGAGCTGGCCCACGCCGGCTGGACACCTGCCACCAGCAGCAACTTCTCGCACCGGCTGGATGACCAGCATGCGGCCATCACCGTGTCCGGCAAGGACAAGGGGCGGCTGATCGAAAGCGACATCATGGTGGTGGATTTCGACGGCAAGGCCGTAGGCCGGCCGCTGCGTCCGTCGGCGGAAACCCTGCTGCACACCCAGCTCTACGCCCGCTTCCCGGAAGTCGGTTGCGTGCTGCACACCCATTCGCCGGTGCAGACCATCGCCTCGCGCCTGTACGGCAGCGACGGTCATATCCGCCTGGAAGGCTACGAGCTGCTCAAGGCCCTGCACGGCAACTCCACCCACGAGACTGCGGTCGACCTGAAGGTGTTCCCCAACACCCAGGACATGGACGTGCTGGCCGCCCAGGTCGAGGCAGAACTCGACAAGGGGCCGATGTGGGGCTATCTGATCGACGGTCACGGCCTGTATGCCTGGGGCCGCGACATGGCCGAAGCCCGTCGCCACCTGGAGGCCTTCGAGTTCCTGCTGCATTGCGAACTGGAACTGCGCCGCCTGCGCGGCCACGCCTGATCCCTCTTCCTACTACGTCGAGTCCCCCATGAGCCGACTGCGCATTTTCAACGACACCGCCCCGGACGCACCGCTGTTTGACAGCCGCGACGGCGAGGTCATTGCCGCCGAACTGAACAAGATCGGCGTCACCTTCGAACGCTGGCAAGCCAAGCACCCGGTCACTCCGGGGGCAAGCCAGGAAGAAGTGTTCGCCGCCTACCGCGAGGACATCGACCGTCTGGTCGCCGAGCACGGCTTCAAGAGCGTGGACGTGGCCTCGATCGCCCCGGACAACCCGGCCCGCGCCGAGATCCGCAAGAAGTTCCTCGACGAGCATTACCACAAGGAAGACGAAGTCCGTTTCTTCGTCGCCGGCTCGGGCCTGTTCACCCTGCACGTGGGCGACAAGGTCTACGAGGTGGAGTGCGTAAAGGACGACCTGATCGCGGTGCCCGACAGCGTCAACCATTGGTTCGACATGGGCGAAGAACCCAGCTTCGCCGCCATCCGCTTCTTCACCGAGCCGGACGGCTGGGTCGGCCACTTTACCGGCACCGACATCGCCCAGCGCTTCCCCCGCTACGAGCCCAGCGCGGCTTAAGCGGCCGCTTTGCTTGAGCCCCTGCTCTGCTTAAGCCCCTCTCCCGCCAGCGCGAGAGGGGTTGGGGTGAGGGCAGCTCTTGGCTCTTGCCCCCTATCTCTACCAACCACGCACAGGTGCAGAAAGAAGCACCCTGCAGGAATACCAGCATGACCATCAATGCCATCCTCACCGACATCGAGGGCACCACCTCCAGCATCTCCTTCGTCAAGGAAGTGCTGTTCCCGTACGCCCGCAATGCCCTGCCCGGCTTCGTGCAGGCACACGGCAATGAACCGCAGGTCCGCCAGTGGCTGGACGCGGTGGCCACTGAAATCGCTGCAAGCGCCTGCCAGGACGAAGTCATCGTCGAAACCCTGCAGGGCTGGATCGACCAGGACCGCAAGCACACTGCGCTGAAGGCACTGCAAGGCATGCTTTGGGACGTGGGTTACCGCAATGGCGACTACACCGCCCACCTGTACCCGGAAGTTGCCGACGTGCTGCGCGGCTGGCAGGCCAGCGGCCTGCCGCTGTACGTGTATTCCTCCGGCTCGGTGCCGGCCCAGAAGCTGTTCTTCGGCTTCAGCGATGCCGGTGACTTGAACAGCCTGTTCTCGGGCAACTTCGACACCGAAGTCGGCGGCAAGCGCGAAGCACCGAGCTATGCGCATATCGCCAAGGCCATCAACATCGATCCGGCTGAGATCCTGTTCCTGTCCGACGTCGTCGAAGAGCTGGACGCCGCCCGCGAGGCCGGCCTGCAGACGGTGCTGGTCGACCGCCTTAGCGATTACCCGCAGCCGCGTACCGGCGAGGCCACCCACGGCCACACCCGGGTCGAGCGCTTCGACCAGATCGTGCTTTGATCGCCTGAGCGATAGACAGAACAACGGCCCCTCACGGGGCCGTTTTTGTATTCGGAACCACCAGGGACGCGTCGATCCTGGCAGCGCCGATTTCACACCAGCAGCACATCGGCATCACCACCGGTAAAGCAAACCCTGCGCAGGATCACCACCATCGCCCGCCCTTCGACCGCAACCAAGGACGCCTCAGCATGAGCATCACCGAAGAGATCGGTCAGGCGCTGGCCGCCGAGTTCGCCATTCCCGATGTAGGCACATTGACCGTGATCGTCTCGCGGCTGGCCACGGCCATCGTGCTAGGCGGACTACTTGGTCTGGAACGCGAGCGCAAAGGGCGCGCGGCCGGCCTGAAGACGCACATCCTGGTCTCGGTGGGTTCGGCGCTGTTCGTGTTGGCGCCATTGCAGATGGGCATTTCGGGCGCCGATGTGACCCGCGTGATGCAGGGCATCGTCTCCGGCATCGGCTTCCTCGGCGCTGGCGCCATCCTCAAGCTCGACAACGAAGAGCGCATCCAGGGCCTGACTACCGCCGCCGGCATCTGGATGACAGCGGCAATCGGCATGGCAGCCGGCATGGGCATGGAGATGGTGGCCTTCATCACTACCATCGCTGCCTTGGCAGTAGTGAGCACGCTACCGAAGCTGATGCCGGATAAACGGAAGAACGTCGATGGCAGCGAAGCAGACCTCGACACCTGACCAAACTGGCATCGAACCCTGCTTCTTTTTTTGTGGGAGCGGCGTCAGCCGCGAAGCAAGCAAATCATCAGATCGCAAAGCTGACGATAGATTGGGCAACGCCAGCTTCGCGGCTGACGCCGCTCCTACAAGCCTGGTGGCTACTTGACTGGGCTGCGCAACACCAGCACATCAATGCTGGAGCGCACGCCCAGGCGTGCGGTGAAGCCATCCCATTGGCCGACACCGCTGCTGACGAACAAGGTCATGTCCTGCACCCGGTATTCGCCACGCACATAGCCGTGGTTGAACGGCGCGACCACCCAGCGATCAAAGCCCAGCATATGGCCACCGTGGGTATGGCCGGATACCTGCAGGTCGATCGCACCAGTCGCCGCAGCGGCGCGCGCCTGCTTCGGCTGGTGGGCAAGCAGGATATGTACATCACTGCCCTTGCCGCCGTTCACCACCGCTGGCATGTCCGGCGGCAAACCGCCGTGCATGTACGGGGCCTGTTTCAATGCGGCCAGGTCACCAATGCCCGACATCGCCAGCGTGCGCCCGTTGATCGACAGGGTCGCAGTCTGGTTCTCCAGCACGCCCAGCCCCATCTGCCGGAAATGCGCCATCCAGGCAGCGTAGTCGTAGTAGTACTCATGATTGCCCGGGGCCAGCCAAACCCCGTAAGGCGCCTTCAACTGGGCCAAAGGCTCGGCGAACCGGCCGCTGTCTTCCAGACCGCCGTCGGCCATGTCGCCGGGCAGAACGATCAGATCGGGCTTTGCCGCCAAGGTCGCATCAACGATGCGCTGCGTGCGCCACGTGCGCTTGACCGGGCTGATATGCAGGTCGGCGAGCACCGCCATGCGCAGGCCGTCCATTTCACTGGGCAGGTACGGCACGACCAGATCGCGCTCATGCACCTGCGGCGGCTTGAGCCCGTTGTAGATGCCCAGCGTGGCGAGCAACACGATCACCGTCGCCGCGCCCTGGTTGAAGCCGGTGCCGTGCCACAGCGTCGCGATCCGAGAGCTGCGCGGCAGCAGGCGTGACAGCAGCCAACCAACTTCACGCAACAGCAGGAAGGCCAGCAGCAATACGAACATCACCAGCACCCAACCGAACACCAGTTGGATCCAGGCTTCGACCGAGTAGCTGAATACATCCAGCCGCCACAGCGTGGCGAAGCCGAGCCCGACCAAGGCCAAACCGACGGTAATGCCGATACGCCAGCGACGCTGGCGCTTGGACAAGGGGGCAACCGGCCACCACAACCAGATGGCCAGCAAGGGCAGGATCAGCGATACGAATAGAGTCATCGGCAACAACAGCGGCGACACGGAGAACACCCGCGATCACGCCACCAACAGGTTTGAGGGGGGACCACGCACTGTGCCATGGCTACATGGCAGATCGCGCGGTTATGGCTGGAACACTACGTGCGGCCGAACGGTGAAAAATTACGGTTGGCCGTTGATTGACGTAGAGCCGAGCCATGCTCGGCTGGGGCTTTACAGACCAACCAAAACAAAACCGGCAATGTGGCCTGCCACATTGCCGGTAATGCCCTTGCCGAGCATGGCTCGGCACTACCTGCTCCCTCCCTTTGGCCGCAGGCCAAGGGGAGGGTTGGGGAGGGGTTGGCTCTTTGCGGTAATGCCGCTTGCCGAGCATGGCTCGGCACTACCGAATGCATCGCTTACTTGGATTTTTCAGCGATCCAGGCGTTGAGCTTCTCGTCGAGGACGTCCAGCGGCACCGAGCCGTCCTTCAGCACTTCGGCGTGGAACTCGCGGATGTCGAACTTGGCACCCAGCTTGTCCTGCGCACGCTTGCGCAGTTCCTGGATCTTCAGTTCGCCAGTCTTGTAAGCCAGCGCCTGGCCCGGCCATGCGATGTAACGCTCGGCTTCGGCAACGGCATCCGGCTCGCTCACCGAGGAATTGGCGAACATGTAATCCAGCACCTGCTGGCGGGTCCAGCCCTTGGAGTGCAGGCCGGTGTCCACCACCAGGCGTACCGCACGCCACAGCTCACCCTGCAGGCGACCGAAGTAGCTGTACGGGTCGGTGTAGACGCCCAGGTCCTTGCCCAGGCTTTCGGCATACAGGCCCCAACCTTCGATGAAGGCGGTCTCGCCACCAAAGCGGCGGAACGCCGGCACGCCGGTCAGTTCCTGCTGCAGCGCCAACTGGAAGTGGTGGCCCGGGATGGCCTCATGCAGGAACAGGTCTTCGGCGTCCCAGGTCTTGCGCGTCGGCAAGTCGTAGGTGTTGACGTAGAAGATGCCCGGACGGCTGCCGTCTTCGCTCGGCTGCATGTACTCGCCGCCAGCGGCCGACTTGGCGCGGAAGGCCTCGATCGGGCGGATCTCGAAACCAGCCTTCGGGGTCAGCGAGAACAGCTTCGGCACGTTGGCGTTGATCTTGGCCTCAAGCCCGCGGTAATGCTCCAGCAGTTCCGGCTCGGACTTGAACTCGAACTGCTTGTCCTTCTGCATGAAGGTGAAGAACTCCTGCAGCGAGCCCTTGAAGCCCACCTCGGTCATCACCGTCTGGATCTCAGCGTGGATGCGCGCCACTTCCCGCAGGCCGATCTCGTGGATCTGCTCCGGGGTCTGCGCGGTGGTGGTGCTCTGCTTTGCGTTGAAGGCGTACCACGCCTTGCCGTCCGGCAGCGAATCCAGACCGACCGTATCGCGGGTCGCCGGCAGGTATTCGTTGGCAATGAAATCACGCTGCTGCTTGATCGCCGGCATCAGCTTGTCGTTGATCACCGCACGGAAGGCAGCGGTCAGGCGATCCTTGTCAGCCTGCGGGAAGTCAGCCGGCAGCTGCTTGATCGGCCCCCAGAACTGGCTGTCCTCGGCCTTGGCAGTGATGATCTCGTCGAACTGCGGCACCACTTTTTCCATCAGCACGCGCGGCTGCACCACACCGGCCTTCATGCCTTCGCGCATATTGGCGTTTTCGGTTTCCAGCAATACCGGGATGCGCGCTGCACGCGCCAGCCAGTTGTCGTAATCCTTGACCGTCTTGAACGGCTGCGCGACCTGGCCCGAGCCCAGCATCACCGCATAGCTGACGGTGGAGCCCATCTGGTTGACCGGCATCATCCAGGTCGGGAACTTCTCCCCTTCCAGCGACTGCTTCTGCTCTTCGACGAAGATGCGGTAGCTGAGCAGATCCTGCCCCGCCAAGCCTGCATCGCCGATCTTCTCGGCCTTGCCCAACCATTCCTGGGTGAAGTCATGGCTCTGCTTGCGGAACTCGGCCGAGCCGAAGTCCGGCAGCTGGTCGTTGTAACGGTTGTCGCCCTGGAAGGTAGCCTGCAGCGGATTCAGCTTCAGCACGCCTTCCCAGTAGTCGGCGTACAGCTTGTTCAGCTGCGCGGCCTTGTCGGCCTGCGGTGCCTGCGCGGTGCTGTCACCAGCCGCAGGCTGCGA
The DNA here is from genome assembly GCF_030549615.1 of Stenotrophomonas sp. 610A2. Classification (NCBI taxonomy): domain Bacteria; kingdom Pseudomonadati; phylum Pseudomonadota; class Gammaproteobacteria; order Lysobacterales; family Lysobacteraceae; genus Stenotrophomonas; species Stenotrophomonas pigmentata. The sequence goes on along the minus strand of NZ_CP130832.1, from coordinate 2,170,646 downwards.
CGACGGTGAGCAGGCGGCCAGCACGGTGGCCAGGGAGAACGAGACGGCAAGCGCCAACGGTCGGACAGTCATCGGGGTTTCCAGCACGGGGAACAAGGCCGCCAGCGTCAGCGGAACCCCCGTCTCCGGGGAAGGGCCAAAGGTCATTGCCAGCCCCCTGCATCGCGGTGAGCGCTGCAAACCGTCATAATCCACCCCCTGCTGCGGTCGCCCACGGCGCCTGCCCCCCTCTCCCACGCTCTCCCGGGGCATCCGAACTCCGGTGCGAGCCTTTGCCGTTGCTGTATTCATGACTACTTCGCGCCGCCCGTTGGGCTTCTGGTCTGCTACTGCCCTGGTTGTTGGCAGCATGATCGGCTCAGGCACCTTCCTGTTGCCTGCCACCCTCGCCCCCTATGGCGCAGCGACCCTGATCGGCTGGGGTATCACCCTGTGCGGTGCCCTGCTGCTGGCAATCACCTTTGCCCAACTGGCCAAGCGCTGGCCGCAGACCGGTGGCCCGTATGTGTTCGCGCGCAATGCGTTTGGCGAACTCCCCGGCTTTCTGGTGGCCTGGAGCTACTGGATCTCAATGTGGTGTGCGATCGCCGCAATCGCGGTGGCTTTCGCGGGCAGCATCGGTGCCATTTTCCCTGAGCTCACCGCCACTCCGGTGCGCGCGGCGGCCTGCGGCCTGACTGCCTTGTGGGCCTGTGCCGGCGTCAACCTGATCGGTATGCGCGAAGCCGGCCGCCTGCAGCTGCTGACCACCGTACTCAAGGTGGTGCCGTTGCTGATGTTCGGCCTGGTCGCGCTGTGGCTGGTCGACACCAGTCATTACGTACCCTTCAATCCGTCCGGCGAATCGCTGGGCAGCGTGGCTGGTGCCACCGTCGCGCTGACCTTGTGGGCGATGATCGGGCTGGAAGCAGCCACCGTGCCGGCCGACTCGGTTGACGATGCCCCGCGCACCATCGCCCGTGCCACCGTCACCGGCACCTTGATCGCCGGCATTGCCACGGTACTGGCCTGCACCACCGTGCTCGGCCTGCTGCCAGCCGATGTACTGGCCAAGTCCGGCGCGCCGATGGCAGATGCAGCGGCCGCGCTGTGGGGGCCGACCGCCGGCATGCTGCTGGCGGTGGTGATGGCGATCTCCTGCGTCGGTGCACTCAATGGCTGGACGCTGCTGTCGGCACAGCTGCCGATGGCGGCCGCCCGCGACGGCGTGCTGCCGCGCGCCTTTGCCCGTGAGAACAAGCGCGGCACGCCGGTGTTCGGCGTGATCGTCAGCTGCCTGCTGGCAACCGTTCTGGTGATCTGCAACTACAACCGCTCGCTGGTGGACCTGTTCAAGTTCTCGGTACTGCTGTCCACCGCCGCCACCTTGCTGCCCTATCTGGCCGGCGCCGCGGCCTGGTTGTGGCGTGGCAGCGGCATCCCCTCGCGCATCGCTGCAGCTGGCGCACTTGCTTTCAGCCTGTACGCCATTGGCGGCATCGGCAGCGAAGCACTGCTATGGGGTGTGGCGCTGATCGCCTCCGGCCTGCCGATCTACTTCTGGCTGCGTCGGCGCTGAGTACCAACCTGCTGTTGATTGTGGGAGCGGTGTAAGCCGCGAAGCTCGCAGGTCATCAGGAGCCAAAGCGGGCAATCGTTGAGCAACGCCAGCTTCGCGGCTTACGCTGCTCCCACAAGCGTTCTCCGATGCCGATGCCTGTGTCGGTCTCAGCCCGCAGCGCCCTAACCAAGCGCCCGATAGCGGAAATCACTGATCGCCAGTTCGCCGCTCCCGGCGGCATAGATGCCAATCTTCAGGCTTAGGAAGCCGCCGAACACGTTGTGGTGCAGGCCGGACACCTCCATTCGGGTCGGGTGCAGCTGCCAGCTGCGTCCGCCGTCGTGCGAGTAATGGAAGGTCACCACGTTGTTGGTGTTGTTCAAGCGCACCCGCACCGGGCCCGGCGAACGCGGCGCGCGTGCCCATACCAGTTCTTCCGCGTACTGGAAGTTCTTGATGGTGCTGCCATCGAAGCCGACACCAATGAAGGCCTTGTTGTTGTAGAACAGCAGCAGGCCGGCTTCCGCTTCTGTGTCAGGCGCCAGCGTCACCTCCACCTCATACGAACGATCCGGCACCACGCAGGTCAGCGGTGAACTGTCGAGCGGCGACGTGCCGCTGGCTTTCAAGCGCAGCGTGCCTGGCTGATAGCGCGCGCGTTTGCGCTCATCCGGCCCTGGGTTATGGAATGCCCACTGCGTGCCAAAGCGATCAGCGCTGAAATCATCGGACAGCGCAAACCCTACCTTGCTGGTTTTACCACCGGCCGGCTTGCGCAGAGGCCGCGACAGATCCCCGCCGAGTGCACGGAACCAGCCATCTTCGGTCCATTCGACAGGTTCCAGCAGGGTCTGCCGACCCAACGTGCGGAAGCCGTTCTCGTAGGCGTGGTAAACCATCCACCAATCACCGGCGGGCCCCTCCACCAGAGTGGCGTGGCCGCGCGACCACCACGGCTCTGCTTCGGACAGCGTGCGCACCAGCGGATTGTGCGGGCAGTGCTCCCACGGCCCATGGATGGAACGCGAACGCGCGGCGATCACCATGTGCCCGGTCACCGGGCCGGCGGTGCCACCGACAGCGGTGACCAGGTAGAACCAGTCACCATGACGCAGCAGCTTGGGGCCCTCGGGGGCGAAATTCTCGGTGATCCAGTCGGCCGGGTAGTGCCACGGGCTGTAGGCAGGCTCCAGTGCGCCATCGGTCGCCAAGCCGTCATCGCGCAGACGTACCCGACGGATGCCGTTGACGAACAGGTAGCGCTTGCCGTCCTCGCCGACGATATGGCCAGGATCGATGCAGCCATCGATCTTCAGGTCAATTGGCTCACTCCAAGGGCCGGCGATGTCGTCGGCCCAGATCACGAAGATCGACCAGCCATCACCGCTTGGATTGGCCGGCAGATAGATGAAGTAGCGGCCGTCGTGCCTGCACAGGTCCACAGCCCAGATATCACCCAGCGTCTTGTGCAACGCAGGCCCGATTGGCGCCCAGTTGACCAGATCGGTGGAATGCCAGATCACCAGTCCCGGGTAGGAATAGAACGACGAGAACGTCATGTAGTAATCGTCGCCATCCTTGAGGATGCTGGGGTCCGGATGGTCGCCGGCGACGATGGGATTGAGGTAGGTGCCGTCGCCGAGGTCGGCGATGCGCTGCCCTTCCGGCCCCTTTCCCCAGCGCGGCGACTGGGGGGTACAGGCAGCATCGGCAACCGGTTTGGCCAACAGCGCAACCGGGGTGACCAAGGCGCCGGCAGCGATGGCCTTGAACAAGTCCCTGCGGGATGTATCCGCCATGCAGCATCCTCTTGAGCGACGAAGGGCCGCGGTGACACGCTGCGACCAGAATCACTGGAGTGTAGCCGCAGCCGCAACCGAAGGCCTTGCCCACCCTTCTCTACCGTTGATGAAGATCCCGCTGGCGCACGCCAGTCATCCGTCGGCGTAAGGGGCGTTGCCCAGCGCCTTGTTGACCGCGATGAACTGACCGCGCAGCAGCGCTTCGCAGTCAACCAGATCGCGGCGAACCTGCAGATAGCTCCTGCGCGCATCAAGGACGACCAGGAAGTCGACCAGGCCTGCATCGCGCCGCGCCTGGGCAATCCTGTAGGCGTCCAGGGTGGTCTGCTCACGAACGCGCAACTGCGCGCGTTGCTGCTGCGTGGCGGCATAGCCATTCAAGGCATTGTCGATCTCCTGCCAGGCCTGCAACACGGTCTTCTGGTAAGCGACGGCAGCTTCCTGCTGCTCGAGTTCGCGCAGCTGCACGACGCTCTTGCGGCGGCCGTGATCGAACAACGGCAGATTCAGCACCGGGCCAATCGACCAGGTACGACTGCCCCAGTCGGAGAACTCGCCGGACAAATACGATTCGTAACCAAACCTCGCCCCCAGGCGGATGCTTGGGTACAGGTCGGCCCGGGCGATCCCGATCCTGGCCGTTGCCTGCTGCAGGCGCGCTTGCGCCGCGCGGATATCCGGCCGCCGCTGCGCCACCTCCGATGGCAGGCCCAGTGACAGATCCGGCAATGTGTCGTCGGCGATGCTGGAGGGAGCTGCCAGCTCGGTACGCAGCGCACCCGGACGCTCGCCCAGCAACAGCGAAAGCTGGTTGCCGGTGCTGGCTTCCTCCGCCAACAAGCCGGGCAGGCGTGCGCGCACTGCGGCCAGATCGGCCTGCTGCCGGTCCAGATCCAGATGATCCTGCAAGCCACCGTCCACCCGTGCCTGCAATAGTGCCAAGCGCTCTTCCAGCGCGGCGATATCCTCGCGCGCCAGTTCGATCTGCCGCTGCGCGGCGCGCAGTTGCACGTAATTGCGTGCAACTTCGCTGGTGATGCTCAACCTCGCCAGATCCAGCAGCGCGGCCTGTTGCGCGACACCGGCATCGGCCGCTTCGATGGAGCGTCGCACCCGCCCCCACAGGTCCAGCTCCCAGGATGCGTCGAAGCCGGCCTGGTACAGATTGAATGGTTCGGCCAGCAGTTGCTTCAGCGCATCGCTGTCGTTGCTGAGGATATCGAGCATGCGCGTGCCGGCACCGTTCTCGCTCTGGCGCTGCCTGTTCACCGCCGCCGACACGCCTACGTCCACGCCCCGTTGCGCGGCAACCGTATTGCGCTGTGCCCGCGCCTGCGCGAAATGCAGGGCAGCGCTGCGCAGGTCGGGGCTGGCGAGCAGCGCGCGGCGTTGCAGTTCATCCAGTACCGGATCGGACAGCAGGGTCCACCATTCCGGCGACGGCGCCTGCGTGTCCACCCTGCCATTTAGTGACGCGTCACCGCCCCGCCATTGTGTCCAATCCGCCGGTTCCGGCGTATCCGGACGGACAAAGTCCGGCCCCGCCGTACAACCGGCCAGCGCCAGGCAGACGGCAAGCGACGTCAGCGGCAACAAAGCAAAGATCAGGCGGTGACGAGGTTGCGAGGCCATCATGATGCGCGTCCTAGGTAAGCCGGTTACGGAACAACCACGCTGCCAACGGCAAGGTGATCGCCGCCACCACAAGCATGGGAATGAAGTTGAAGCCCACTTCCTGCAGGCCCGCGCCTTCCAGGTAGACCCGGCGTACCAGGTCGATGCCAAAACGCAGCGGGTTGGCGTAGGTAGCCACCTGCAACACCCTGGGCATGTTCGCCACCGGCGTCATCAGCCCGGACAGCAGCATCAACGGCATGATCAACAGGAAGGTGTAGAGCATGGCCTGCTGCATGTTGGCAGCCACCGCCGAGATCGACAGGCCAATGCCGACCGAGGCCACGGTGAACACCGCCAGTGCCAGGTACAGCAACCCCACCGAACCAGCCATTGGAATCTGGAACCAGAAGCGGATGATCAGCAGGATGATGGTGGACTGCACCAGCCCAACCAGGATCGACGGCAAGGCCTTGCCAATCAGTATCTGCATCGGCGTCAGCGGCGTGACCAGCAGTTGATCGAAGGTGCCCTGCTCGCGTTCGCGCGCGACCGACAAGGCTGCTATCAGCAGGGTCTGCAGCATGCTCAGTGCGGCAATCAACGCCGGCATCAGCTGCCAACGCGACTCCAGGTTCGGGTTGTACCAGCTGCGCGTGACCAGCTGCACCGACGGCTCCCCTCCTGCTCGTGCCCGATTGAAGTCAGCCACGATGGAGCCGATGTAACCTGCGGCAGCACCGGCCGTGGTCGAGTTGCGGCCGTCCATGATCAGCTGCAGCGGCGCAGCCTCGCCCGCACTCAAGCGCTGCTCGAAATCGGCGGGAATGCTGATCACCAGCAGTACCTTGTTGGCATCGATCAGCGGGGCAATCTGTTGCGGCGACGCCAGCGTGCCTACACGCTCGAACATGCCCGCGCCATCGACACGCCGCAACAACTCGCTCGATGCCTGCCCGTCACCGAGATCGAGTACGGCATACGGCACGTGACGCAGATCGAACGTCGCCCCATAACCGAACAACATTGCCTGCAGCAGCGCCGGCATGAACAGCATCGCGCGGCTTGAGGGCTCTTTCAGCAGGGTGATCAGTTCCTTCCTGCACAGGAAGGCGATCCGCCGGAAGTAGATGACAACCGCGTCCATGCCTACACCAGCCTCTTGCGCAGCTTGCGGCGGGTGAACGCAAACAGCAGCAACGCATACAGCAGCAGGATCGATGATTTCTGCAGGAACAACGGCCAGTTGTCACCGGTCAGGAACAACGACTTGATCAAGCCCATGAAGTGGGTTGCCGGCAACAGCTGGCTGATGATCTGCACCGCAACCGGCATGTTGCGCAGGTCGAACACGAAGCCGGACAACATCATCGCCGGCATGAAGCTGGTCAGCAGCGCCACCTGGCTGGCCTGGAACTGGTTGCGTGTCACTGCCGATATGAACAGACCAAGCAGCAGCGAGACTGTCAGGTAGAGCAGCGAGCTGACCACGATTGCGAACAGCGAACCGCGCATCGGCACCTCGAACAGGAAACGCGCGGTCAGCAGACAGATCGCAAGGTTGATCAAGCCGATGCCCAGATAGGGCAGCAGCTTGGCCAGCACGAGTTCGGTGGGGCGAACCGGCGTAACAAACAATGCTTCCAGCGTGCCTCGCTCCCACTCCCGCGCCACCAACAGCGAGGTCAGGAAAGCGCCGATCAAGGTCATTACCAATACGATCAGCCCGGGCACCAGGTACCAGGTGCTGGTATTTGCCTCGTTGAACCACATCCGCTGGATGACAGTGACGCCGCCGTCCGCATTGATTCTTCCCTGCCGATCAAGCGTGGTTTGCAGCTGGCTTGCCAAGGCCCCGCCCACATAGGCCTCCAGGGTACGCGCGGTATTGGCGTCCACGCCGTTGAGTATCAACTGCACCCTGGCAGTGCCATCGGCCCTGCGTCGACTGAAGTCCACCGGCACATGCACGATCCCGCCCACCTTGCCTTGCCGCATCAACGCCACCGCCGCATCCATGTCGCGCACCTGCACCGGCGCCAGATACGGTGAACCCTGCAGCCCCGCGACCAGGGACTGCGTGCTTGGCGAGCGCTCATCCAACACCACCGCGACCGGCGCGTGGCTGACATCGAACGACAAGCCGTAACCAAACAACAGGATCAGGGCCGCCGGCAACAACAAGCCCACGGCCAAGCTGCTGCGCTCGCGCAACATCTGCCGGGTCTCCTTGCGCACCAGAGCCCATAGCCGGGCGCGGAAACCGGACATCAGGCCGCCCTGCCAGCAGCAGCGCTGCCGCGCTTCGTACGGCCCTGTTCGACAATGCCGATGAAGGCCGCGTTCATGTCGATACCTTCGCTGCCCGCCTGCGCCCGTACCTGCTGCGGCGTGCCCAGCGCCAGCAGTTCGCCAGCGTCCTGGATCGCGATGCGATCGCAGTACTCGGCCTCTTCCATGAAATGGGTGGTGACGATGATGGTCACGCCCTGCTGCGCCAAACCGGTGATGGTGCGCCAGAACGCGCGCCGTGCAAGCGGGTCGATGCCGCTGGTAGGCTCGTCCAGGAACAGGATATCCGGTGCGTGCAGCAGGCCAACCGCCATTGCCAGCCGCTGCTTGTAACCTGCCGGCAGATCGCCGCTGCGGGCCTGCGCCTGCAGGTCGAAGCGGCTGATCACATCTGCAACGCGCTGACGCAGCTGCGCCCCGCCCAGTCCATACGCGCCACCGAAGAACTCCAGGTTCTCGCGCACGCTCAGGTTGGCGTAAAGGGCAAACTTCTGCGAGACATAACCAATGCGTGCCCGCGCCTGTGCACGCGCCGTTCGCAGGTTCAAGCCAGCGACTTCCAGATGCCCGCTGCTGGCTGGCAGCAGGCCGCACAGCATGCGGAAGGTCGTGGTCTTGCCAGCACCGTTGGGCCCGAGCAGACCAAAGATCTCGCCGCGATGGACGTCGAAGCTGGTGCTGGCGACCGCGGTGAAATCACCAAAGCGGCGCACCAGATCGCGCACCACGATCACCGGCGCATCATCGGCCGGGCGTGCAGCTGCAACGACAGCAGCCACCGCAGTCGTCGCCTGCACCTGCTGTGCACGCAACAGCATCATGAACGCATCTTCCAATTCTGCTGGACGCGCACTCGGCGTCTGTCCCTGCAGCGCCGCGGCGATATCGGCAGGGCGCGCACCCGGCTGCAGGATGAAGCGCACCACACCAGCGCGCGGCACCGCATCGAGCACATGCGCGGTGTCATCGATCAGCTGCGCCTGCAGGTCGCGTGGTTCCTGTCCGGCGACGGGCTCCACCGCCCATGTCAGCCCGTCTGCCTTGCGCGTGAGGCTGGCTGGATCGCCTTCGGCCAACAGCCTGCCTTCATGCAGCACGAAAATGTGCTCGCAACGTTCGGCCTCGTCCATGTACGCCGTACTGACCAGAACGCTGAGCTGTTCCTCCTGCACCAGCTGCTGGATGATCTTCCACAGTTCGCGCCGTGACAGTGGGTCCACGCCTACGCTAGGCTCATCCAGCAGCAGCAACTTCGGCGACCTCACCAGCGTGCAAGCCAAGCCAAGCTTCTGTTTCATGCCGCCAGAAAGTTTGCCGGCGGGGCGCGCCTTGAACGCGGCCAGATCGGTCATCAGCAGCAGGCGCTCGAAGCGGGCAGTGCGTTGCTCCGTCGGCACGCCGTGCAGATCGGCATAGAGGTCCAGGTTCTCCTGCACGCTCAGGTCTTCGTACAGGCCAAATCGCTGTGGCATGTAACTGATCTGGTCCTGCACCCGCTGTGGCTGCTGCGCCACGTCGACGTCCAGCACCTGCAATTGTCCGCCATCGGCCGGCAGCAGACCGGCAACCATGCGCAGGAAAGTCGTCTTGCCAGCGCCATCGGGGCCGACCAGGGCGGTCAGCTGGCCGGCACGCACCTCCAGGGTGATACCGCCCAAGGCCTCGACCTCGCCACCGCCGGGTGCGGGGAACACCTTGCGCAGGTCGCGGGCGACGACCGTAGTGACGGGCGACTGCATCAGCGAGCGTCTTGTTGCAGGCGAACGCTTACCGGCTGGCCCAGTCGCAGCTGGTCGTCCGGATCGTCCACCAGCACACGCACCTCATAGACCAGACTGGTGCGCAGTTCCTCGGTCTGCACCGATTTCGGGGTGAACTCGGCCACCGAGGAAATGAAGCCGACCTTGCCGGCTACGGATCTGCCTGGGCGGCTATCGCTGGTTACCTGCGCGGACTGCCCGGCTCGGATGCGACCCAGTTCGGTCTCACTGGCATATACGCGTACCCACTTCGGCTGGGTGAGCGCCAGCGCAAAGGCTGCACGTTGTGGACTTGCCATGTCCCCCACCTCGACCAGCCGCGAACGCACCACCGCAGCCACTGGCGCCTTCAGCTGACCGAGATCGATCTGGTGCTGCAGCAGCGCCAGTTGCGCGTCGGCCGCCTGCAATTGGGCCTCCGCTGCTGCTATGTCTTCCTTCCGCGGCCCCTGCTCGACCAGCGCCAAACCCTGCTGCTGCAGCTCGGCGGTGGCTGCGGCCACTTTTGCCGCACTGCGGGCGCGGTCCATTTCCAAGGCACTGACACCGCGTCCATCGGTCGCGGCGGCCACGCCTTGCAGACGCTGCAGGTCCTGCGCCGTGCGGGCGGCATCGGCCTGCGCTGCAGCCAGCTGGCTCCTGGCCTGGATCACTTCCTGGGGGCGCGCGCCATTGCGCAGGCGTGCCACCGTCTGCCGGTGCGTCTCGATCTGCGCCTTGGCCTGATCGGCCTGCAACTGCAGGGTGCGGGTATCGAGGGTAGCCAATACCTCCCCGGCCTTGACCTGGTCGCCCTCCTCCACCCGCACTTCCTGCACACGACCGCTGCCATCGAAGGCCAGTGACACCTGCCGGATGTCCACATTGCCCTGCAGCAGCAGAGCACCCTCCGCCTGCTTGTCGCGCCCGCTCCACCACCATGCAAACAAGGCTGCGAGCACCACCGCGGCGGCCACAACAACGAGGACGGGCTTTTTCATCGGGACGCATCCGCAGATGGATAGGAGTACAGTGCGCAGCCTAGTTCAAATTAAATTTAATTTAAAGTGAGCATGGCGAATCCGTTGACCACGCTAAACTTGCCACGCAATGAGCACACAGAAAACATCGTCACGCAGTCCCCGTACCGACGGCGAAGCGACCCGTGGCCGCCTGCTGGAGGCCGCGGGCCAGCTTTTCTCGCAGCAGGGCTTCGCTGAGACCACTGGCAAGGCCATAGCCCAACGCGCTGGCGCCGACCTGGCTTCCATCAACTATCACTTCGGCAGCCGCAACGGCCTGTACCAGGCCGTGCTGCTGGAAGCGCACCGGCAGATCCTCGATCTTGAGGATCTACAGCGAATCGCCGCCAGCGGCCTCAGTGCCCAGCAACGCCTGCACGCGTTGCTGACGGGTCTGGTCGAACGCGCACAGCAACCCGAGGCCTGGGCTCCGCGTGTACTTGCACGCGAGCTGATGGCGCCTTCTTCGCACCTGCAGGTGCTGCTGGATGAAGCAGTACCGCCGAAGATCGTGGCCATTGCGCAGATCCTCAGTGAGATCTCCGGCATTCCGACCGATGATCCCGCCCTGCTGCGCTGCCTGCTGAGCGTTGCAGCGCCTTGCATGATGCTGATCGTGATCGGTCATGATCTGCCTGGACCTTTGCAACCGGTGATGCGGAGCCCCTCGCAACCGCTGGTCGCGCATCTGCACAGCTTCGCAATCGCCGGATTGGAGGCCGTGGGGAAGGAGTACCGTGCCGCTGCCGCGGCGGCGCAAGTGCCGAGCCGCGCTCGGCGGAAGCTCTCCCGGTAACGCCCCAGCCGAGCATGGCTCGACTCTACCACTGCCAAAGCCACCCCCTCCCCAGCCCTCCCCTTCGCTGCGCGAAAGGGAGGGGGCGAAATGTAGTGCCGAGCCATGCTCGGCAGAAGCTCTCCCGGTAATGCCCCAGCCGAGCATGGCTCGGCTCTACCACTGCCAAAGCCAACCCCTCCCCAAGCCCCCTTCGCTGCGCGAAAGGGGGGCGAAATGTAGTGCCGAGCCATGCTCGGCAGAAGCTCTCCCGGTAATGCCCCAGCCGAGCATGGCTCGGCTCTACCACTGCCAAAGCCAACCCCTCCCCAGCCCTCCTCTTCGCTGCGCGAAAGGGAGGGGGCGAAATGTAGTGCCGAGCCATGCTCGGCAGAAGCTCTCCCGGTAATACCGCAGCCGAGCGTGGCTCGGCTCTGCACCGGGAGGGCCAAAAAACCGGCACCAGGGCTCTGGCACTGCTCTTGCATCTGCCCTGGCCATGAGTCCCGAACTTGCCCTCACCGAACTGCGCGGCGGCCTTGTCGCCACGCTGTGGATCGCCGGTCCGCTGCTGCTTGTCGTGCTGGTTGTCGGCGTGGTGGTCGGCGTCGTCCAGGCTGCGACCCAGCTCAACGAACCCACCATCGCCTTCGTCGCCAAGGCCGCCGCGCTGACGGCGGCATTGTTTGCGCTGGGCAGCCTGCTGCTTGGCCATCTGGTCGAGTTCACCATCCTGCTCTTCCAACGCATTCCGCACCTGATCGGCTAGCGGCATGGATTCGGTCACGCAGACGGTCATCGACGGCCAACAGGCGTTTGCCATCATCGGCAATACCCTGTGGATCATGTTGCGCATCGGCGCGATGTTGATGGCCATGCCCATGGTCGGTACCCGCGCGGTGCCGGCACGGGTGCGCGCCTTGCTGGCCGTTGCACTGTCCGTGGCCTTGTCGCCGGTACTGCCGCCAGTGCCGATCTTCAATGGTTTCGACTCGGCCACCGTGCTCAGCATCCTGCGCGAAGTCGCGGTCGGGGTCAGCATTGGCTTCCTGCTGCGGCTGATCTTCGAAGCCGGTGCCATGGCCGGTGAAATGATCGCGCAAAGCACTGGCCTGGCCTTCGCGCAGATGGCCGACCCGATGCGCGGTGGCAGCTCCGGCGTGATCGGACAATGGTTCTACCTGATGTTCGGCCTGCTGTTCTTCACCAGCAACGGCCATCTGGCACTGATCTCGTTGCTGGTGGACAGCTACAAGGCCTTGCCGATCGGCACCGCCCTGCCCGATCCGCATGCAGTCGCCGCCCTGGTCCCGACCCTGGCCCTGCAGATCTTCCGCGGCGCCCTCTCGCTGGCCTTGCCGCTGGTAGTGGCAATGCTGGCGATCAACCTGGCCTTCGGCGTGCTGGCCCGAGCAGCACCGGCACTGAACCCGATGCAGCTCGGCCTGCCGGTCGCCCTGCTGCTGGGTCTGTCCCTGCTGACCCTGCTCGCCGGGGAAATGGGGGCGCCGGTCCAACGCCTGTTCAACATCGCCTTTGACACGGCGCGACAAGTGACAATGTGACGCCTTACTCAGCTCAACGTTCTGGTTTTGTTATTGCCTGAGGCCCCTCTTGCTGCTTTCCCTATACCCGTGGATAGTCCGGGTACAGTCGGGCGCTGCAGGGGAATGCGGCACCGAACACGGCAGCGCTCGCTGCCGCAACCGCGGTACGACAATTAGGGAGAGGGTTTGATGCTCGTCGGCAGCTACAACCCGTTGTTTGTCGTGTTGTCCATCCTGGTGGCGATCCTTGCCTCGTTCACGGCACTGGACATGGCCTCGCGGGTATCCGCATCGCAGCCACGACGCGTTGCTGCCCGCTGGTTGTTGGCCGGTGGCGTGGCGATGGGTGCAGGCATCTGGTCGATGCACTTCGTCGGCATGCTGGCCTTCCGCCTGCCAATCCCCCTCGGCTACGACCTGTGGCTGACCCTGGAGTCACTGCTGGTGGCGGTGGCCGCCTCGATCTTTGCCCTGTGGCTGGTCTCGCGGCCAACCCTGCCGCACCTGCGCCTGGCGCTCGGCGCGCTGCTGATGGGTCTGGGCATCGCCTGGATGCATTACGTCGGCATGTCGGCGCTGAAGATGACACCCGGCATCGACTACGACCGCATCTGGTTCGCGCTGTCGATCATCATTGCCGTCGGCGCGTCTTGGAGCGCGCTGTATATCGCCTTCCGCCTGCGCGCGGTCGAACAGTCCATGCCACTGCGCCTGATTGCCGCCGCCGTCATGGGCCTGGCCATCGTCGGCATGCATTACACCGGCATGGCTGCCGCGCGCTTCCCGGCCAATTCGGTGTGTGCCGCTGCATCCAGTGGCGGCGTGCCGACCGAGTGGTTGGCCGCCTGCGTGGTATTGCTGACCGTCGGTGTGATGGCAGTGGTGCTGACCATCTCGCTGTTCGAACAACGCATGCAGGCGCGTCTGCTACACCTGCGCAACTCGATGCTGTCGGCCTCGCTGGACGATGCGCGCAAGGAGCTGTTCCATGCCAGCCTGCACGACTCCCTGACCCGCCTGCCCAACCGCCAGCTCTCGCACGAGCGCATCGAGCAGATGCTGCAGGGCGGGCAAGCGCTGGCGGTGATCTCCATCGACCTGGACGGCTTCCGCCACATCAATGGCACCTTCGGCCCACAGACCGGTGATGCAGCGCTGGTCGACATCGGTGAGCGCCTGCGGCAACTGCTGCCGGCCGAGGATCTGGTCGGGCGCCTGGGCGGCGACCAGTTCGTCATCGCCAGCCCGCTGAAGCGACCAGAGGATGTAGACCTTCTGGCCGAGCGCATCATTCTGGCGGTCAACTCGGTGCGCGTTGCCGGCCGCGACCTGCGCATCACCGCCAGCCTCGGCATCGCCCAGCACCCGCAGCACGGCGACAGCGCGGCACAGCTGATCGCCATGGCCGAAACCGCCATGGCCTATTCCCGCCAGTCCGCACGCAACAGCCATGCGGTGTTCGCCGACTGGATGAACGACAACGTCGAGCAGGACCGGCGCTTGCTGGAAGACCTGCGCAAGGCGCTGGGCACGGCGCAGTTGTCCCTGCACTACCAACCCCGCGTGCATGCCAATAGCGGCCGTGTCAGTGGCGCAGAGGCGCTGATCCGTTGGCGCCACCCCGAGCACGGCTACATCCCGGCCGATCGCATCATCCGCCTGACCGAACAGAGCGGGCTGATGGACACCATGGGCAACTGGGTTCTGGACGAAGCCTGCCGGCAGATGCGCAGCTGGCAGGATGCCGGCAACGGCGATTGGCGGGTGTCGGTCAACCTGTCCGGCCGTCAGCTGGGCTCGCCCAAGCTGCTGGAGGATGTTCGCGCGGCACTGGACCACAGCGAGCTGGAGCCATCACGGCTGATCCTGGAGGTCAGCGAAACCGCGGTGATGCGTGATGCCGACAATGCCATCTCGGTCCTGCGCAGCGTTGCCGGGCTGGGCGTTGGCATCTCGATCGATGACTTCGGTACCGGCGTCTCCAGCCTGTTGCACCTCAAGCGCCTGCCGGCCACCGAGATCAAGATCGATCGCGCCTTCGTGCTGGCACTGGAAGAGAGCGACGAGGACGTGGTGATTGTCTCGGCCATCGTCGCGCTCGGCCACGCACTGAACCTGCAGGTCGTTGCCGAGGGCATCGAAACCCAAGGCCAGCGTTCCTATGTGGAGCGGCTGGGCTGCGACCACCTGCAGGGCTACCTGCTGGGCCGCCCGGTCAGTGCCGAGAATTTCATGCGCCTGCACGGCGGCGACAGCCAGCACGCAGCAATGGAAGCCCGCCTGGCCTCGTTCCACGCCAACCAGGAATAGGTGCCCCACCTGTAGTGCCGAGCCATGCTCGGCATGGGGCTTTACCGGGAATGCCTCTTGCCGAGCATGGCTCGGCACTACCTTTGCGGCTTTTGGATTGCTTGTAATGCCCCTGCCGAGCATGGCTCGGCACTACAGCTGGGGTTTGGAATGATTTTTGCACGACCTTGGAAGAACCCTTCTTCCATGCCAGGCAATGTCCGAGAACGAACAGGCCGGGGAAAAAACCGAACTCCCCACCGAAAAACGCCTGCGCGAGGCCCGCGAGCAAGGCAATATCCCGCGTTCCCGCGAGCTTGCCACCGCTACCGTCTTCGTCGCTGCGGTGCTGGCGCTATACGCCTTGGGCGGCTCGATGGGTGGCTCGGCCCGGCAGTGGATGAAGGCCGCGCTGACGCCTGAAGTCGGCCTGCTGGACACCCCGAATGCCCTGTTTGGCCACGCTGGCTGGATGCTGCTCAAGCTGATGCTGGCCTTCAGCCCATTGTTACTGGTCTGCCTGCTCGCTGGCTTCATCGCCCCAACCCTGATGGGCGGTCTGCGCGTTTCCAGCAAGGCGATGATGCCGGACCTCAACCGCATGAACCCGATGTCCGGGATCAAGCGCCTGGTTGGCGCCGAGGCCCTCGCGGAATTCGTCAAGTCCCTGCTGCGCGTGGCCTTTGTCGGCACCGCCGCGGGCCTGTGCATCTGGCACGGCGTGGATGCGCTACGCGGCCTGCTGCACCTGCCGCTGGAGAGCGCCATCGGCCGCGGCCTGGCCTTCACCCTCAAGCTGCTGCTGGCCACGGCCGGCGCGATGGCCCTGCTTGCCGCCATCGATGCGCCGTACCAGAAGTGGAACTGGCTGCGGAAGCTGAAGATGACCCGCGAAGAGCTGCGGCGCGAGATGAAGGAAAGCGAGGGCAGCCCCGAGGTCAAGGGCCGCATTCGGCAGATGCAGATGCAGCTGTCGCAGCGGCGGATGATGGAAGCGGTGCCAACCGCCGACGTCGTGCTGGTCAACCCGACCCACTACGCGGTCGCCCTCAAGTACGAAAGTGGACGCATGAACGCCCCCACCGTGGTCGCCCGCGGCGTCGACGAACTGGCCCTGCGCATTCGCCAGGTGGCCGACGGCAACAAGGTCACCATCGTCTCGGCGCCGCCTTTGGCACGGGCCTTGTATCGGGAAAGCCAACTCGGCAAGGAAATCCCCGTGAGACTGTATTCGGCTGTTGCCCAGGTCCTGTCCTACGTCTACCAGTTGCGCCAATGGCGCACGGGCCCGATGCCGCAGATGGCGTCCATCGATATCGATGAATTCGGCAAGGGAGGCAGCCGATGAGCAGCCAGACCTCGGGCTTCTCCGCGCGCCGCGTGCTGGACATGCTGCGCCAGGGGCTGGGTGCACCACTGATCGTGCTGGCCTTGCTGGCAATGGTGGTGGTGCCCTTGGCACCGCCGGTGCTGGACGCCCTGTTCACCCTGAACATCGCGATCTCGATGCTGGTGCTGCTGGCCGTCGTGTATGTGAAGCGACCGCTGGACTTCACCATCTTCCCGATCGTGCTGCTGGTCACCACGATGCTGCGGCTGGCGCTGAACGTGGCCTCCACCCGCGTGATCCTGCTCAACGGCCAGGACGGCCACGAAGCCGCCGGCAAGGTGATTGCCGCCTTCGGTGAGTTCGTCATCGGCGGCAATTACGCGGTCGGCATCGTGGTCTTCGCGATCCTGACCATCATCAACTTCGTGGTTATCACCAAGGGTGCCGGGCGCGTGTCGGAAGTGACCGCCCGCTTCATCCTGGACGCCATGCCCGGCAAGCAGATGGCGATCGACGCCGACCTCAACGCCGGTTTGCTGACCCGCGAAGAGGCCAAGGTCCGCCGCGAGGAAGTCCGCGAGGAAGCCGACTTCTACGGTGCGATGGACGGTGCCAGCAAGTTCATTCGTGGCGACGCCATCGCCGGCATCCTGATCCTCTTCATCAACATGCTCGGCGGCCTGGCCGTAGGTGTACTGCAGCACGGCATGCCGTTCGGCGACGCCGCGGCGACGTATACGCTGCTGTCGATCGGTGACGGCCTGGTGGCGCAGCTGCCGGCCCTGCTGGTTTCCAGTGCCGTGGCCATGCTGGTGACCCGCGCGTCGCGCTCGCAGGACATGAGCGAGGCGATGATGGGCCAGGTGTTTGGTCAGTACCGCGCACTGGCCATCACCGCCGGCATCATCGGCTTGGTCGGCCTGGTGCCGGGCATGCCGAACCTGGCCTTCCTCACTTTGGCGGCAATCCTCGGCTTCATCGCCTGGAAACTGTGGAAACGTGAAACCGCTGCTGCCGCCAAGCCCGCAAGCAACGAAGCCGCTGCCAACGAAGGCGGCCTGAACGCGCTGGGCCAGCCGCAGCCCGCCCCCACCGCTGAACTGACCTGGGACGAGCTGCGCCCGGTTGATCCGCTCGGCCTGGAAGTGGGGTACCGGCTGATTCCGCTGGTCGACAAGGCCCAGGGCGGCGAATTGATGACGCGCATCAAGGGCGTGCGCCGAAAGCTCACCCAGGACCTGGGCTTCCTGATCCCGCCGGTCCACATCCGCGACAACCTGGAACTGCCGGCCACCCATTACCGCCTGCTGATCCACGGCGTGCCGGTCAGCACCGCCGACATCCATCCGGACCGCGAACTGGCACTGGACCCGGGCAGCGCGATGGGCAAGCTGGAAGGCATTGCCGGCAAAGACCCGGCGTTCGGCCTGGACGCCACCTGGATCCAGCCGCATCAGCGCGCCCATGCCGAGTCGCTGGGCTACACCGTGGTCGATCCGGCCACCGTGGTTGCCACCCACCTGTCGCACCTGATCCGCGAGCACGCGCCGGAACTGCTCGGCCACGAGGAAGTGCAGCAGTTGCTGGCGACCCTGGCCAAGAGCGCGCCCAAGCTGGCCGAGGACCTGTCGCCCAAGGCGCTGCCGCTATCCACTGTGGCCCGTGTGCTGCAGAACCTGCTGGTCGAGCGCATCCCGATCCGCCAGCTGCGCAAGATCGCCGAAGCCATGGTCGAAGCCGCCGCAGTCACCCAGGACGCCGCCGCACTCACCGCCTCGGTACGCAATGCATTGGGCCGCTTCATCGTACAGGAAATCGCCGGTTCCTCGCCGGAGCTGCCGGTGTTCACCCTCAACCCGCAATTGGAACGCGTCTTGCAGGAGTCAACACAAGGCAATGGCGCCGCACTGGAACCTGGTCTCGCCGAACGCCTCCACCAAAGCCTTGCCGATTGCGTCGGCAAGCAGGAGGCCCGAAACGAGCCGGCTGTAGTGCTGGTACCGGCCCCGGTCCGCGCCGCGCTGGCGCGCCTGGTCCGCCACAGCGTTCCCTCGCTGTCGGTCCTGGCCTACAGCGAAGTGCCGGAAGACAAACGCCTGAAGCTGGTCGGCACGATCAGCTGAGGCAGCCCGAAAGCCGACACCGGCAACCCTGCCGGTGACGGAAACCAGACACCTGCTGCATCGCCCCCATTCCGCAAGAAGGAGCCCGCTTCGTCATGTTCGACATCGCCAACGCCACTCCTTCGCCGCCTCACTCCCGGTACCAAAGCATGAAGATCAAACGTTTCGTCGCCGCTGACATGCGCACCGCCATGAACCTCGTGCGCAAGGAACATGGCCCCGATGCCGTGATCCTGTCCAACCGCCGGATCGAGGAAGGTGTGGAGATCGTGGCGGCTGCGCATTACGACGAAACCGCGGTGAAGCAGGCCCTGGAAGCGACCCGCCCGGCCCCGCCGGCACCGGCCAAGCCGCGCAGCGCCGCCGAAGCCATCATGGCCGCGATGACCCGCCGCAAGACCCCGGAGCCGGAACCGGTCACCGCCACCACCTCGGCCGTCGCCGCCCTGGCACGCTCGGCAGTTGGCGCGACCGGCCGCTCCATCGACAACAGCATCGAGTTGGCACCGGGTAGCCGCTTTGCCGGCCTGCTCAAGTCCGCCGAAGTCGAACCGGTTGCTCCGCGCGCACCTGTCCCGCAGACCTTCTTCGCCACCCAGCCGGCCAGCGCCGACGAACTGCCGGTGGTGCCGGCTTTCCGTCCCGCCGGCAGCGCCGCTGCGGTCGCTCCGCTGGCCGCCGCACCTGCCGTCACCCAGCAGGCCAGCTTTGCCGACGCCATCGCCGCCGTCACCATCGAGCCGCCTGCACCGATGGAACGCGCGCGCTTCGTCATCGATCCGCCGATGCCGGAACCGGAGTTGCAGCAGCCGATCGCTGCCGTCGCCGTTCCAGCAATCCCTGTCGCACCGGTGTTCAACCCTGCCCCGGTCGCCGTGGCCCCAGTCGCTGTCGCGCCCGCAATCGAGGCAATCGCAGCCCCGGCCGCTGCGGCAGCAGCCATCGCCGCCGTCGCTAGCCCGCAGCCGGCGGAAGCGCCGGTCACCAGCGCTGTTGAAGCCACCGAAACTGCCGCCGTCGCCGCCACCTCCCCGGTGAGCGCAGTGACCAGCGCACCGGTGATCATCGCCCGCGACGACGAACAGCTCAGCCAGCTGCGTCAGGAAGTGGCCGGCATGCGCCATCTGATCGAGCGCGAGATGAACCGCTTCACCGATGAACGCCTGCGCGGCAGCGCGGTGCGCGCCAATGCGCTGGACCTGATGGACGAGTACGGCTTCGACGCCGGCCTGGCCCGCGATGTGGCCACCCAGATCCCGGCCGACATCGAGCCGAGCCGCGCTCGCGGTCTGATGCTGGGCCTGATCTCCAAGAAGCTGCCGATCGCCCCGGTCGACCCGATGGAAACCGGCGGCGTCATCGCCCTGGTCGGCCCCACCGGCGCCGGCAAGACCACCACCATTGCCAAGCTGGCCTCGCGCTTTGCCGAAGCCCACGCCGCCCGCGACGTGGCCTTGGTCACCACCGATACCCAGCGCATCGGCGCCCGCGAGCAGCTGTACGGCTTCGGCCGCCAGCTCGGCATCGCCGTGCACGAGGCCAACAGCGGCACCGACCTGAACCAGCTGCTGCAGAAGCTGGCCGACTACAAGCTGGTGCTGATCGACACCGCCGGCCTGGGCCAGCGCGACCGCGCCCTCACTGCCCAGCTGCAGTGGCTGCGCGCCGCCGGTCAGATCCGCACCCTGCTGGTGCTGCCCGCCAACACCGCCTTCCAGGACATGGACGAAGTGGTCCGCCGCTTCAGCGCCGCCAACCCGCAGGGCGTGGTGCTGACCAAGCTGGACGAGACCGGCCGCTTCGGTTCGGCCCTGTCGGTGGCGGTCGATCACCGCCTGCCGATCACCTGGGTGACCGACGGCCAGGACGTTCCGGAAGACCTTTACCGGGCCTCTGCCGCAAATCTTGTACTCCGCCTTGAAGATTTGCGCCGCGCGGCCGATATGCCCTGCAACACGGAGTTGAACAATGCAGTCGCGTGAGTACGCCAAGCTGACCAACACCTTCCCGCTGTCGGCTACCCGGCACGAACCTGCCGGCCCGGTACGCACCATCGCGGTGACTGGCGGCAAGGGCGGTGTGGGTAAAACCAATGTCTCGGCCAACCTGGCCGTGGCACTGGCAGGCATGGGCAAACGCACCCTGCTGCTGGATGCCGACCTGGGCCTGGCCAACATCGACGTGGTGCTGGGCCTGCAGCCCAAGCACACCCTGGCCGACCTGGTCGCCGGGCGCGCCACGCTGGAAGAAGTGATCATCGAGGGCCCCAATGGCGTGCTCGTGGTCCCCGCCGCTTCCGGCCGCCGCCACATGGCCGAGCTGCAGCCTGCCGAGCACGTCGGCCTGGTCAACGTGTTCTCCGAGCTGGAACGCGACCTCGATGTGATGATCATCGACACCGCCGCCGGTATCACCGACAGCGTGCTGACCTTCTGCCAGGCAGCCCAGGACACCGTGGTGGTGGTCTGTGACGAGCCGGCCTCGATCACCGATGCCTACGCGCTGATCAAGGTCCTGTCGCGCGAACGCGGCGTGGACCGTATCCAGGTGGTGGCCAACATGGTCCGCGACCCGAACGAAGGCCGCGCCCTGTACGAAAAGCTGGTGCGGGTCTGCGAGAAGTTCCTGATCGATGTTTCGCTGAACTACCTGGGCTGCGTGCCGCAGGACGACTGGCTGCGCCTTTCGGTGCAGCGCCAGCAGCCGGTGGTCAAGCTCTACCCTTCCGCGCCAGCCTCGCTGGCCATCAACGAAATCGCCCGTCGCACCGCGCGCTGGCAAGCCCCAACCGCCCCGCGCGGCGGCGTTGAGTTCTTCCTGGAACGCATCATCCAGCAGAAGGTGAAGGCATGAACAATGCAGCCGCTCAATACCGTGAAGTCCAGCGCAGTGCGGCCAATGACTGCATCACCCGCCACGCCGACCTGGTCCGCCGCATCGCCCACCACCTGGCCGCACGCCTGCCTGCGAGCGTCGAGGTCGACGACCTGATCCAGGCCGGCATGATGGGTTTGATCGAGGCCTCGCGCAGCTATGACGCCGAACAGGGCGCATCGTTCGAGACCTATGCATCCATCCGCATCCGCGGCTCGATGATCGACGAGATCCGTCGTGGCGACTGGGTGCCGCGCTCGGTGCACCGCCGCGCCCGCGACGCTGCCGCCACCATCCGTCGCCTCGAACAGAGCAGCGGCCGCGCGGCCAGTGCCAGCGAAGTGGCCGAAGCGATGGAACTGCCGCTGCCCGAATACATGCGACTGGTCGAAGACGCCTCGCGCGGACAGGTATTGAGCCTGGAATCGCGCATCGAAGACCAGGGCGAACTGGACACCCCGACCACCGGCGGCCCCAACCCGCAGCAGGTGCTGGAGCGCAGCCAGTTCGGTGCCGAGCTGGGCAAGGCCATCGGCCACCTGCCGGAACGCGAACAGCTGGTGCTGTCGCTGTACTACGAGCAGGAATTGAACCTGAAAGAAATCGGCGCGGTATTGGGCGTTAGCGAATCCCGCGTCTGTCAGATCCACGGCCAAGCCATGCTGCGCCTGCGAGGGCGGCTGAAGATTTTCGAGGCGGCAGACGCCGGCCTCGAGGAACCATGAAGAGGAAAGCCTTTTGAACAAGAACATGCGCATCCTGATCGTTGACGACTTCTCGACGATGCGTCGCATCGTCAAGAACCTGCTCGGCGATCTGGGCTTCACCAATACCGCCGAAGCCGAGGACGGGCATGCCGCGCTGTCACTGCTGCAGAGCCAGCCGTTCGATTTCGTGGTCACCGACTGGAACATGCCGGTGATGACCGGCATCGAGCTGCTCAAGGCCATCCGCAACGATGCCAAGCTCAAGACCTTGCCGGTCCTGATGGTCACCGCCGAGGCCAAGCGCGAGCAGATCATCGAGGCCGCGCAGAGCGGCGTGAACGGCTACATCATCAAGCCGTTCACCGCGCAGACTCTGGAAGAGAAGCTCGGCAAGATCTTCGAACGCCTGGCAGCGAGCGCCTGATGAACCAACTCGGGGAAGCACTGAACGACAAATCGGCCCTGGTGCAGCGCCTGCAGGACGCACTGGCAGCATTGGAAAGCGGCGACGAAGCCGGCTGGCGCCGGGAAATCGACGCGCTGGCCGCCCTGCGCGCCCAGCCGATGATGTCCGGCCTGGGCCGGCTCGCACGCGAACTCGGCCAGGCCCTGGGCGAATTGCCCAGCGTGCCCAGTGAAGCCGGCGAGCTGGACGACGCCTGCGCGCGCCTGGACCACGTGGTGCAGATGACCGAGCAGGCCACCCACCGCACGCTGGATCTGGCTGAAGAATGCCGCGCGCTGACCGAGCGTCTGCGCAGCGACGGCCTCAATGCCGAACAGGGCGAAATCCTCGAACGCATCCGCCACAACCTCACCGAAGTGGCCCTGACCCAGAGCTACCAGGACCTGACCGGGCAGATCATCCGCCGCGTGGTTGGCATCGTCCGTCGCGTGCACGAAGGCTTTGGCGCGCTGGGCCTGCCGCCGCCGGAAGACGATGCACGCAACCAGGGACTGGCTGGTCCGGCCGTCAATGGCCTGGACCGCCACGCCGTGTCGCAGGTCGACGCCGACGATCTGCTCTCGGACCTGGGGCTGTAAGTCATGAGTGCTTTTGCCGACGACATCGCCGCCGACTTCATCCTCGAAGCGCAGGAGATCCTGGATCGCCTCGGCGAGCAGCTGGTGACGCTGGAACAGGCACCGCACGACAGCGAGCAGCTCAACGCCGTATTCCGTGGTTTCCACACACTCAAAGGCGGCGCCGGTTTTCTGGCGATCCACCCGATGGTGGAGCTCTGCCACGCCGCCGAGGAAACCCTCGGCATGGCCCGCGCCGGCAAAGCCGAACTGCTGGCGCACCATTTTGATGCCGCCCAGCAATCGCTGGACTGGCTGCAGGCCATGCTCGACGCCGTGTCTTCTGGCACCGAACCGGAGCATGCCCCTGCTGCGCTGATCGCGCAGTTCGATGTTGGCGCTGCACCGGTCGTCACAGTCGCGCAACCGGTTGCAGCGCCTGCGGGCGACAGTGATCTGATCAGCGAAGACGAGTTCGAAGCCCTGCTCAACGAACTGCATGGCAGCGGCACCCCCGGTGCCCAGCCGATCGCTGCGGCAAAGGCCGGCGGTGACCTGATCGACGAAGACGAGTTCGAAGCCCTGCTTGACCAGCTGCATGGCGGCGCCGCACCTGGCGCTGTCGCTGTGCAGGCGATTCCTGCTGCACCCAAGCCCAAGCCGGCCGCGACTCCTGCCGCACCCGCGCGTCCTGCAGCAGGCGCAGCCAAACCAGCTGGTGCAAAGGCTGCCGAACCCGAGCACACCGTGCGCGTGGACACCAAGCGGCTGGATGCCATCGTCAACCTGATCGGCGAACTGGTACTGGCCCGCAACCGGCTCAAGACCCTGCGCATGCGCTTGAAGGACGAAGAGCTCGACCGCGCTGTCTCCACGCTGGATATTGCGACCGCGCGCCTGCAATCGGCGGTCATGCGGACCCGCATGCAGCCGGTCGGCAAGGTGTTCTCGCGTTTCCCCAAAGTTGCCCGCGACGTTGCCCGCTCTCTGCAGAAGGAAGTCGATCTGGAGTTGATCGGCGCCGACACCGAACTGGACCGCAACCTGGTCGAAGCGCTGGCAGACCCCTTGGTGCATCTGGTCCGCAACGCCATCGACCATGGCGTCGAATCACCCGAACTGCGCGAAGCGCAGGGCAAGCCGCGGATGGGCCGGGTTCGCCTGTCCGCGCAGCAGGAAGGTGACTACGTCAGCATCGAAGTGCAGGACGACGGTGCCGGCATCGACCCGGAGCGCCTGCGTGCCAAGGCCCGCGACAAGGGTTTGATCGACCCGGAAGCGGCTGCCCGCCTGACCAGCGAGGAGTGTCTGCACCTGGTCTTCCTGCCCGGCTTTTCGACCAAGCAGGAAGTCACCGACATTTCCGGTCGTGGCGTTGGCATGGACGTGGTGCAGTCACGCATCCGCGAACTCAGCGGCCAGATCCAGATCCAATCCGAACTGGGCCGTGGCAGCCGCTTCCTGATCCGCGTCCCGCTGACCCTGGCCATCCTTCCGACCCTGCTGGTGCAGGCTGGCGAGGACGTCTACGCCCTGCCCTTGGCCCGCGTGATGGAGGTGCTGCACGCACCGGCCACCTCGTTGGGCTGGTTCGACGGCCGCGCGGTATTGGACCGCAAGTCGCACACCCTGGCCTTGCTTGATCTGCGCCAGTGGTTGGGTGTCACCCCGGCACCTTCCACGCTGCTGACCATCGTCGTACTGCAGATGGGCGAAGCCCGCTTCGGTCTGGTGGTGGACCAGGTTCGTGGCCGCGAGGAAGTGGTGATCAAGCCGCTGCCACGCGCCTTGCGCGGCCTCAACGGCTACGCCGGCGCCACTTTGATTGGTGATGGGCGGATGGCCTTGATTCTGGATGTGGATGGGCTGCGTGGGGTGCAGGGGTAAGCAATGACCCGGCCCTCCAGCAAAGCCTGCGATCAAGCATCCCAACGGCCCCCGCGATGCCAACTGTCCCCTCTCCCGCCTGCGGGAGAGGGCAGCCCCGCGAAGACGGGGCGGGTGAGGGGCGCTTTCAGCTTTCAAAGCCAGAGCTGCCCTCACCCCAACCCCTCTCCCGCAGGCGGGAGAGGGGCTAACAAAAGCAACAGCGCCTGCAACAACAGCTGCACCGCTCATTGATTCAAGACCGCTACAACGAGGCCGATATACGCACCATGGACCGACTCAGCATCATTGGACTCTTCCTCGCCCTCGCCTCCCTGGTGGGTGGCAGCATCCTCAAAGGCGCTGGCCTGTCCTCGCTGTGGTCCCCTGCTGCCTTCGTGATCGTCATCATCGGCACCCTGGCAGCCATCCTGCTGCACACCTCACCGGCGGTGTTCAAGCACGCTTTCAAGATCGTGCGCTGGGTGATCCGTCCGCCGGCAAGCGATCGCCGCGCGCTGGTCCAGCAGATCGTCGACTGGAGCAACATCGCCCGCCGCCAGGGCCTGCTCGGCCTGGAGCCGCAGGTGGAGCTGCAGGACGATCCGTTCATCCGCAAGGGCCTGCAGCTGGTGGTCGACGGCGTCGAGCCGGACACTATCCGCCATATGCTGGAGATCGAACTCGGCAGCCAGGAGCAGCAGGATCTGGCCGCTACCAAGGTCTTTGAAGGCATGGGCATCTACGCCCCTACCCTCGGCATCATCGGCGCCGTGCTCGGCCTGATCGCGGTGATGAAGAACCTGGCCGACCCGAGCAAGCTCGGCCACGGCATCGCCGCGGCATTCACTGCCACCATCTACGGCATCGCCTCGGCCAATCTGCTGTTCCTGCCGGTATCGGCCAAGCTCAAGGGCGTGATCGCCAGCAGCTGCCGCGAGCGCGAAATGATCATTGAAGGCCTGATCGCCATTGCCCAGGGTGAGAACCCGCGCAATATCGAAAACAGCCTGGCCGGCTACGTGAACTGAGCCATGGCCCGCCGCAAGCACCACGAAGAGCACGCCAACCATGAAGCATGGGCAATCCCCTATGCCGATCTGATGACGCTGCTGCTCGCGTTCTTCGTGGTGATGTACGCCATCTCGTCCTTGAACGAAGGCAAATACCGCGTGATGGCAGATGCCTTGACCACGGCCTTTGGCGGCGCCCCGCGCACCATCAGCCAGGTGCAGGTGGGCAACAAGCAATTGCAGGGCGGCGGCTTTGATTCGCCATCGGTGATCAGCGCACCGAGCATGACCGGTGGCGCACTGGCCGACCCGACCCAGCTGCCGTCGATGGCTTCGCATATGCGCATGCCGGTCTCGGCCCACAACCAGGAACAGCTGCAGCGCGCCGAGCGCCAGCTCAACCAGATCGCCGATCGCCTCAGCCAGACGCTGGCGCCACTGGTCAAACAGGGCGTCATCACCGTGCGCCGCACCGAACTGTGGATCGAGGTCGAGATCAACAGCGACATTCTGTTCACTACGGGTTCGGCGGCGCTGGACGCCAGCGCTCGCAACACGCTCGGCACCCTGGCCGATGTATTGCTGGATGCCCCAAACGGCGTTCGCGTCGAAGGCCATACCGACAACCTGCCGATCGCCACCGCGCAGTTCCCGTCGAACTGGGAGCTGTCAGCGGCACGCGCAGCCAGCGTCGTGCACCTTTTCGCCGATCATGGCGTGCAGCCACAGCGATTGGCGATGGTGGGTTACGGCCAGTTCCGCCCCCGCGAAAGCAACGATGCGCCCGAAGGGCGCAACCGCAACCGGCGGGTGATGGTGATCATCCTCGCCGATTCGGCAGCGGCAGCCGATCTGCCTGCTTCCGGCAACACCACAGCCAGTACCAGCGACGAAGGCGGGAACGGCGGCACAACTGCCGCATCCGCCGTTCGCAGCGCGGTACCGGCGGTCATCGAAGGAGTCCAATGATGCGTATCTGGGCCATTGCCAACCAAAAAGGCGGCGTCGGCAAAACCACCACCACTTTGTCACTCGGGCGCGGCCTTGCCGCGCGTGGACACAAGGTGTTGTTGATCGACCTGGACCCCCATTCCTCGCTGACCCGCGCCTTCGGCGTACCGGTTGAGCCGGTGCCGCAGGGCGTGCAGGAACTGTTCGCCACGCCGCCACATGAGATCGCTTCGCTTGCCCGCCACAGCGACATTCCTGGCCTGGACTATCTGTGCGCGCAAGCCTCGCTGGCCACGCTGGAACGTCGCAGCGCCAACCAGCCTGGTCTGGGCCTGGCCCTGCAGCAGGCGCTGGCCCGCCACGGCGAGCAGCACGACTACATCCTGCTCGACTGCGCGCCGACGCTGGGCTTGTTGATGATCAACGCCCTGGCCGCCGCTGACCGCCTGATCATCCCGACCCAGGCCGAACCGCTGGCCCTGCATGGACTGGACGGCATGGTCCGAACCGGCGAAATGGTCGAGCGCTCGCGCAAACGCGACCTGCCGATCTCGGTGCTGCCCACCTTGTTCGACCGTCGTACCCGTGCCGGCAATGAAACCTTGAAGCTGATGCAGGACCGTCACGGCGAGCGCGTCTGGGAAGACGCGATTCCGATCGACACCCGCATCTGCAACCCGGCAGCACTCACCGTGCCCCTGCTTGGCGACGATTATCCCGGCCGCGGCATGGCCGCTTACCGCCACGCGCTCGACTGGCTGCTGCTCAGCGAGGCCGCGCAGCTGGAGCGCGCCGCATGAGCAACGACGTACTCGACGATTATCTGGGCGAACTGCTGCTGGAGGCCGTGCCCGCCGCTGCGGTCGCGGCACCTGCAACGCCGGCCAAGCCTGCAGCTGCCGAAGTGCCGGGCGACAGCCCCGAGCTGGAGGCCGTGTTCGAGGCTGCGTTGGCCGAAGCACAGGCCAAGCCTGCTGGCGCACCAATCCCCGCCGCGGCAGCCACTCCGGCCGGCGACAGCGCCGCCCTGCAGGCTGCCTTCGACGACGCGATGGCGGCCACTGCCGCCGCCAATGCAGGTCGCCCCCCAACCTGGGACGACCTGCCGGACGAAGTGATCTACGAGACCGGCCCTGCTGAAAGTCGCAAGCTCGCCCATAGCGACAGTGCCAACCTGCAGGCTGCATTTGAAACCGCGGCTGGGTTGCCGGTGAGCCCTGCTCCCCCTCCGCGCAGCACCCCCAATGTCCGCGCTCTGGAGCACCCCTCGCCAGATGCGCGTCCCAGCACCTGGCAGGAACTGCAGGCGCAGGCACAGCGCCCGGCGAGCAGCCCGCAGCAACGGCGCGCCGCCGAGCGCAGTTCACGTTGGTTGCGACTGCGCTGTGGGCAACAGACCTATGCGCTGGAGCTGTTGAAGGTGCAGGAAGTGGTGTTGCCGGTGCCGCTGCTTGCATTGCGAGGTACCGGCCCGGCGATGCTGGGCATCATGAATCTTCGCGGCCAAGTGGTGCCGGTGATGGACCTGTGCCGCCATCTTGACGTGCAAAGCGCGCCTGAGGATTCACAGACGCGCATCGTAGTGCTGGAAGAGAACGGCGAGACCCTGGGCCTGCGCGTGTCGGCGGTGGAAGACGTCGCCAACCTCAACGACTCGCAGATCGAGCCACCGGACACAGCGCGCATCTGCCAGATCTCCAATGAACTGTTCCGCGGCATCGCCCGCATCGGCCAGCAACCGATGATCCTGCTCGACGCCGGCCGTCTGCTGCGCTGAGTACCTCCTCTGTTTGCGCGGCAAAGGGGAACGAAGCAACGGTAGTGCCGAGCCATGCTCGGCAGAGGCTTTACCGGTAAGGCCGCAGCCGAGCATGGCTCGGCTCTACCCAGCCAAGGGCTACCCCTCCCCAGCCCTCCCCTACGCCTTCGGCGCAAGGGAGGGAGCAGATCCCCAACCCTCCCCTTCGCTGCGCGAAAGGGAGGGGCAAAGCTACAAAACCGTGCGCCCGTTAACACTATCTGTTGCAGCGCATCGCAACCCTAAAGATCACTGGCGTATCGCCGCTATCTCTCCCAGTAACGTTTGTTCGGAGCAACGATGAGCACTGTGGCCCTGGCGCAGGATCTCGGCATCGAGTCCACCAGCGAGTTGAAACAACACCTGGCAACCCACCTGCCGCAAGCGGGCGAGTTGCGCGTGGATGCCAGCCAGGTGGGCCGTGTGCACACCGCCGCGATGCAGGTGCTGTGCGCCTTTGTGCTGGCACGCCAGCAGGCAGGCAACGGCACCGTCTTCGACAACGCTACCGATACCTTCCGTGATGCCGCGCGCCTGCTCGGTGTCCTCCGGACCCTGGGTCTGGAAGCAACCCCTGACACAACGAAATCTGTGGAGAACGCTGCATGAGCGCACGAATCTTGGTGGTGGACGACTCGGCGTCAATGCGCCAGATGGTCTCTTTCGCCCTCACCTCGGCCGGCTTTTCGGTAGAAGAAGCCGAAGACGGCGCGGTCGCCCTGGGCCGGGCCAAGGGCCAGCGTTTCAACGCCGTGGTCACCGACGTCAACATGCCGAACATGGACGGCATCTCGCTGATCCGCGAACTGCGCCAGCTGCCGGACTACAAGTTCACGCCGATGCTGATGCTGACCACCGAGTCGGCCGCCGACAAGAAATCCGAAGGCAAGGCCGCCGGCGCCACCGGTTGGCTGGTCAAGCCGTTCAATCCCGAACAGCTGATTGCCACCGTACAGAAAGTCCTGGGCTGATCAGCCCACCTGCCCCACCGATCGGATACCGCGCCAATGAGCATGGACCTGCAACGTTTCCACGCCACCTTCTTCGAAGAAAGCCGTGAAGGGCTGGATGCAATGGAGGCCGGCCTGCTGGCACTGGAAGACGGCCAGCACGACCCTGAAGTCATCAACTCCGTGTTCCGCGCCGCCCACTCCATCAAGGGCGGTGCCG
The DNA here is from genome assembly GCF_030549615.1 of Stenotrophomonas sp. 610A2. Classification (NCBI taxonomy): domain Bacteria; kingdom Pseudomonadati; phylum Pseudomonadota; class Gammaproteobacteria; order Lysobacterales; family Lysobacteraceae; genus Stenotrophomonas; species Stenotrophomonas pigmentata. Next base: position 2,141,171 of record NZ_CP130832.1, on the reverse strand, counting down.
GCACCTTTGGCTTCGATGCCATCGCCGCACTGACGCATGTGCTGGAAACGCTGCTCGATGAGCTGCGCTCCGGCAAGCGCGCACTGGAAGGCAACGCGGTCGACGCGATGCTGGGTTCGGTGGACGTGCTGCGCGCCCTGCTGCGCGAAGTCGAACATGGCCAGGCCGCCGATCCCGCCGCCGTCAAGGCGGTTACCGATCGTCTGCAAGCCGTACTGTCCGGCACGGCACCGGTTGCCGTGGCTGCAGTGAAACAGGAAGAAACCCCGGACGCCTGGCAGATTGGCTTCGCCCCGGCGCCGTCGCTGTTCATGAGCGGCAATGATCCGCTGCGCATCATCCGCGAGCTGGAAACCCTGGGTTCCCTGCACGTGGAACCGCGCATGGCGCGCCTGCCCAGCTTCGACCAGCTCGATCCGCTGGAAGCCTACCTGGCCTGGGACCTGGGCCTGGTCGGCAAGGTGCCGCGCAGCCGCATCGAAGACACCTTCGCCTGGGTGGTCGATGACTGCGAGCTGGATATCCGTCCGGCTGCACCGCCCAGCCTTGCAGTTGAAGCCCCGGTCGCTGCGGTCGCCAACATCGCCGAGGCTGCCGTCAAGGCACCTGCCAGCGGCCAGCAGCACGAAGCCGAAAGCTCGATCCGGGTCAGCGTCGACAAGGTCGATGCGCTGATCAACCTGGTCGGTGAACTGGTCATCACCCAGGCCATGCTCAAGCAGGTTTCCGGCGGACTGGACCCGGCCCACGCCGAGCAGCTGCTGGCTGGCCTGGATCTGCTCGAACGCAATACCCGCGACCTGCAGGAAGCCGTCATCGGCGTGCGCATGCTGCCAGTGGATGCAGTATTCCGTCGCTTCCCGCGGCTGGTCCGCGACCTTTCCAGCCGTCTCGGCAAGCAGGTCCGCCTGCGCACCATCGGTGAAGGCACCGAGCTGGACAAGGGCCTGATCGAAAAGATCGCCGATCCCTTGGTGCATCTGGTCCGCAACTCCATCGACCACGGCCTGGAAATGCCGGACGTGCGCCGCGACTCGGGCAAGGACGAGACCGGCACGATTACCCTGGCGGCATCGCATCAGGGCGGCCACATCGTCATTGAAGTCAGCGACGACGGCCGCGGCCTGAACCGCGACAAGATCCTCGCCAAGGCGCTGGAACGCGGCTTGAG